>NZ_KV838558.1:60586-106352 GCF_001838705.1 Staphylococcus sp. HMSC34C02 | reverse complement strand
CAAGCTGGGAGTGGACGACGAATTTTAAAAGAATTCTGTTCCAGTCCCATTCTTTTATATCATCAGTTATAATAGAAGAAATTATAGAAAGATAGTTGATGAGTTGATAAAATGACAAGGAATATTTATTTCACAATGCTAGGTTGGATCATCTGTTTAATTGGTGTGATAACACTCTATTTATTATGGGATATGGGTAATTTAGCAGATTCATTTAATCAAATGATATTGCTGAAAGTTAGATTGCCACGAATTATTGAAGCTATGTTAACGGGTGCAATACTAACCTTAGCAGGCCATATGTTTCAGACTGTGTTGAATAACCCATTAGCGGATAGTTTTACATTAGGATTGGCTAGTGGTGCAACGTTTGGCTCAGGTTTGGCCATTTTTTTAGGATTATCTTTTATTTGGGTACCTATCTTTTCAATTGGCATCAGTATTATCACACTATTAATTGTATTGATGATTGCAGCAACTATATCTCGTGGTTATCCGGTGAAGATTCTTATTATTACTGGATTGATGATTGGCGCACTTTTTAATGCATTCTTGTATATTCTTGTGTTAATTAAACCTAGTAAGATGAATCAAATCGCAAATTACTTCTTCGGGGGATTCGCGGCGGCAGAAACGAGAGAAGTCATTTACATAGGACTAATAGCTATACCTGTTATCATCATTTTATTTACTATGATACCGGGGATTAAGTTATTACAATTAGGTGAGTTGAAGAGTCAATCATTAGGTTTAAATGTGCAACAAGTGATGTTTATCGTACTTACTTTAGCGTCTATAATAACGGCAGTTGCAGTGGCTTATACGGGAATTATTGGTTTCATCGGTATGGTTGTACCTCAATTGGTAAGACGCTATTATTGGCGATTTACGTTAGGAATTCACATGGTATTAAATTGTTTAATCGGTGCTACAATGATGTTAATTGCAGATTGGGTAGGCAGTACGTTAATTCATCCTGTACAGATACCTGCTAGTATTATATTGGCTTTAATTGGTATTCCAACATTGTTTTACATTTTGCTTAAACAATCTAGACATGCTTAAATATACATTTGATCACAGCATACCTATGTTGCGTTATTATCTTAAAGAAGACTTTTTGATAAAATGAGAATAATTATAGAGTTAAGAGGGAATTGACAATGGACTTAAGTCATATAAAAGCAGTTGTGTTTGATTTAGAAGGTACATTATTAGATAGAACAAAATCTCGTGATAAATTCATTGAGGAACAATACGAACGATTTCATGATTATTTCGTACACGTTCAATTAGCGGATTTTAAACAGAAATTTATTGAATTAGATGATGATGAAGATAATGATAAACCCGATTTATATAAGGCAATTATTAAGCAGTTTCATATCGATCGTTTAACGTGGAAAGATCTGTTTAATGATTTTGAAATGCATTTCTATCGCTATGTCTTCCCTTATTATGACACGTTATATACTTTAGAGAAATTATCGCAAAGCGATTATGTTTTAGGTGTGATTGCAAATGGTAAATCTAAAATTAAACAGTTTCGTTTACATTCATTAGGTTTAGGGCACGTGATTAATTATTTATCAACTTCTGAAACAGTAGGATTTCGTAAACCCCATCCTAAAATATTTGAAGATATGATTCATCAATTAGATGTTCAACCAGAAGAAATTATGTATGTCGGTGATGATGCTTTAAATGATGTAGCACCAGCACGTGCGATGGGCATGGTAAGTGTGTGGTTTAAACATGATGACGCTGAATTAGAACCTTTAGAAGAAGAAGTTGATTTTATTATTACAACGAGTGAAGAATTATTATCAATATTACCAATTCAAATCAAACAAGGAGGAGATGCATAAGATGGATTTATTTACTAGAAAAGGTGGTTTATCTCTACATTACGATACTATGGGTGAGGGTTACCCTGTCGTCTTAGTACATACTGCATATGAAAATGCTTCTATATTTCAAAATTTAGCAAAAGATTTGGCAAAGTCTTTTCAAGTTGTCTTACTTGATTTAAGAGGACATGGCTATTCAGATAAACCAAGAGAGATTAAATTTAATGAATTTGCAGATGATATTATACAATTATTGGATTACTTGTATATAGACGAAGCAGCATTTGTAGGACATGAGATGGGGGCGGCGATTATTGCTGATTTAGCAGAACGCTATCCTAATTATGTATCATCACTCATTATGGTGACACCAACATCTATTGAAGGCGAGTTGCCTGAAGAACGTTTATTTAGAAAGTATTCTCATAAAATTCGTAACTGGGACGATGAAAAACAAAACAAATTCTTAGAAAAGCGTCGTTATCATAAACCAAGAAAAGTGAATAAATTTTTAAAACATGTTGAAGATACTAATGCTATTTCTACTAAAGAAGAAACGCAAGCGGTTGAAGATGTCTTTAAAGAAGCAGCAATATCAAATGTATTTGAACGTGTGACGAAACCAACGTTAATCATTGCAGGTGAACATGGTGAGCGTATTACAACACTTGAATCTAAAGAAGTAGCCGATTTAATAAAAGAGGCGCAGTTTGATGTTTATGCACAATCAAGTCTATATCCTTTTGAAGAAGAAAAAGAGAAATTTGTTGAAGATGTAACACCATTTATTAAGAAATTTATGCCTGAGCACTAATGACGGGTTTCAAGAACCCGCTCAATCCTTTTTGTTACATAAAATAACTTAATTTGTAATATTTTTGTAATAATACTGTTATTTAAGTAACAATTAGGGTATACTATGAATAAGCACAAGACGAGAAACAAGATAAAGGAGAGAGTGCTTATGAAAAAATTAGTAGCGGCATTTTTAGTCTCAGGACTAGTAATGACAGGAGTAAGCGTTAATCATGCTGAAGCAGCTAGCGGCAATACAATTCAAACAGTTCAACAATTAACACAAGGTCAAAAATCTCTAGAAAATATTACGCTTGGCGAATCAATCAAAAATGTTACAAACAAATACGGTACACCGATTTATTCTAAAAATCCAAGTAACAATGAAGGATATTATGAATATCGCACTAATAAAGGTTTACTGGTTGTAACTGCAGTAGGTAAGAAGAACCAAGGCCATGTTACAAGAATTTCTATGACTTATAATGATGCCAATGGCCCAACGTATAACCAAGTGAAAAAAAGCTTAGGACAAAATGCGATTGCGCGTGTTCAATATAACAAAGTAAGTGGTAACTTTGGTTATATCCAAAAAGGTAACACAAGCTATCAATTTGGCTCAAACTCACCACAAGATAAAAACATCAAATTATATCGTATTGATCTTGCTAAATAATTAAAATTCTATATATGTTATCAATGAATCACTAGGAGTACGACGTCAAATGCTAACTTTTAAATGACGTCTTGCTCCTATTTTTTATGGTTAAACAGAAAATAACGTCAATGTATGATAAAATTTTAAATTGAACCATTAACTATTCGTGTCAATCTAACGAAACTATAGCAAAGGAGTAACCTATGAGAACCAATGATAAAGTGTTACTTGAGAATATAAATGATTACTTTAGTCATAAAGGGATGGCACCTAATTTAATCGATGATATTAAAGAAAATTTGCGTACAGATTTGAAGAAATCTGAATCAAAAGATCAAGATTATCTAGATTATAGAGGTAAATCTCCAGCACAAATTATTTTGATTATTCAACGGAATTTATTTGGGTTACAAACGAATCCTGTTATTTTCTTTATTATGAATTTTATTTTAATTTCGTATCTTTATGATAAACAATACGTGCCATTCCAGGCGGCGACAGCTATTTCAATTTTCTATTGCATTATTATTTTTCCGTTAACGATTTTTATCAATATACGGATTGATAAGAAGAAATTTCTCTATAGTAACCGTTTTGAAATGATATTAGGATATACAGTCGCCATTATTGCATTAATCTTAATTATTATGCGTGCGTTTAATTTAAACTGGGGAATCGTTCCAATCACTATTTATAGTCATCAAGTTGTCTTTTTTATAGGTATTATATTAAGTTTAATAGGTATTTTCTTTAAAAAGATGGAGTACACAGCTATTGGCTTGTTATTTTGTCAAAAGACGGTTGATGCTGTAATCACAAAACCTGAGATTGCACAAATCTTTTCTTTAGTTATTTGGATTTTAATAGTTGTACTCATTATTTTTTACACAATTAAATTATCATCGAGAACTAGGGTTTAGTTCTTAACACATAGACAATCACCTGTATTTTTGAGGTGGTTGTTTTTTTGTTTAAATATTCATTTTATATAATAATTTATGAAATAAAGTTAAGAACATTCATAGCGTAACTTTTAAAGAAGTGGGTATAGTAACAATTAAGGGAGGTGCCAACATGAAAAAAATCGAAACGTTAAACCAAACAAAATTAGCTTATCAAGATGAAGGACATGGCAGCCCCGTTATCTTAATACATGGCTTAGATGGTAATTCTGCAGCGTTTGATTTATTAAACAAACAACTACAAGAGAACTATAGAGTGATTGCATACGATGTTCGAGGACATGGTAAATCATCACGTCCTGATTCATATGATTTAGAAGATCATGTCGAAGATTTATATGTACTAATCAATAAATTAAACTTAAAGAAAGCACATATATTAGGTCATGATATGGGAGGTATTATTGCTAGAGAATTTACTGAAAAGCATGAAAAACATGTATTATCTTTAACCATTATCTCCTCTAAAGCTGAAGATATCGTTCATGGTTTTACGAAATTAATGATTGAGCACCAAGATGAAATTGCAGGGTTTAATAAATCTGAAGCGCTACTGTTACTATTCCCTTATATTTATAAAGAAAAAGAATCAGCGATGAAATGGATTCAACGACAACGATTATATAGTAAACAGAATTCTGAGGATAGTGCCATAGCTAGTAGGGCGCTTTTAAATACAGCATATGTAAATCAAGGGTATACACATTACGTTAAAGTACCTACACTCATTGTAAATGGACGTTATGATCCAATTATAAATGACAAGGAACATTATAAAATCGAAGAACGATTCCAAAATGTTGAAAAAGTTTTATTTGAAGAATCAGGACATGCACCCTATGTAGAAGAAGAAGATAAGTTTCTAGTCTTATATTTGAACTTTTTAGAAAATGTTGAGCAGATAGTAGAAGTAAATCATTAAATTTAGTTATTTGAGAAAGACAATTTCTATTGAAATCATTTAGAAATTGTCTTTTTATCATTGTTTTGAATGTATTCAGCACGTTTTATATTAAATGTATTAGCTTAAAATCGGCATCGAGCTAACAATATAAAAGTATATAAATAAGGGAGCGGGATAGAATTCTTTTGAATTCGTCGTCCACTCCCAGCTTGCTTAGCTTGTAGAATTTCTTGATGAAATTCTCTTTGCTGGGGGCCCAACCCCAACCTTGCTTAGCTTGTAAAATCACTTTCGTGATTTTTTGTGTTGGGGCCCCGCCCACCCCCGCAAGGATGACTAGAACTGAGAAAAGCTCGATTTAAGCGCCTTCTCAGTTCAGTCAGCTACTGCGAATTTGATAATTAGCATTACTATATAATTTATGTCCCAGACTGTATTTCTCTGGAAATACAATTCCAGATTTTTAAATGTATATCGAAAACAAATAGAATTAGAAAAGCCACAAAGAAATTATAAATCAGTTTCTTTGTTAGCTTCTTCAATACGTGTATTTACTTTATTTAATAATGAATCAATTTTTTTACGTTGTGTACTATTAACAAGGATTAATACAGTTCTTTCATCATGTTCATTACGTTTTTTATCAAAGTAATCTTCTTGAGATAAATTTTTCACTGCTTTAACTACTTGTGGTTGTTTGTAATTTAAGTGATTAATAATATCTTTTAAATAATATTCATCTTCTTTACTTTGACTAATGTATGTTAAAACGGCGAACTCTTCAAAACTAATTGAAAATTCTTTTTTGATGATATTTTTTAATTTATCTGCGTATGTGATCATTGCTAATAACTCGAAGCAATCATTGATTTTTGAAATTGCCATTTTGAAACCTCCCCAATTTATGTGTGCTTTTCTATTTTGCCCGTTAAATTATATATAACGTCCTATAATAGTTAAAAATACTTAAATAATTTAAATTAAAAAAATTTTATTAAATTAATTTAATGCTATATTATTTAGTTAATTATAACTAAATGGAATTAAGAAGTAAACAAAAAAGTACTTAATAAAACAATATTTTGATTATTATATTCTTTGTTTGAATTTCAAAGCAATTGATAAAAATCAATTAATTAAGAACAATTATTATTTCGCTCTATATAATAAAATTTATTCCGAATAGCTTATTGTGAAAAACTTATGGTTAATAGGATAGAAGTGAGGATGAAGGGTGTACGATAACTTTATCCCCAAAGTTTAATCCTTTGGATACCATAATATACCCATTTTTGGGGCTCTTAGTATATTCTATTCTTCTTTTAATAATTTTGTTATTTTGTGTAATTAAAACATAATCATTTTCAAATATTGAATTTGTAGGTAGTTCTATTTTAGAACTTCCAACATCAATATCGAAATGACGACCAAGTGGGTAATGATCTTGGGTGGAAATATTTACTTGATAAATGGATTCTCCTTTTTCCACTTTGTGAGGAATTTGAGAAATAGATAAAATTTTACCAGTGAATAATTTAGCGTGCTTTGTTGTAACATTTACCTCTTGGTTTATTTTAATTTGATCTAATTGGGATTCAGTTATATTAGCACGAATAATATGTTTTTCGCTATTAATTTGCATTATTTTTGTATTTAATTTAGAAGGATGTGGATCTAAGACGGTTACTTTGCCATGAATAGGGGAATGAATACGTGTTTGTAGCCGATTTTGAAGTTCAAGTATTTGTGTGTTTAGCGCTATGTGTTGTCCGCCTGGTGGTTTCGGGGATTGGTTGAGAAGAGAAGCTAGAGCTTTCTTTTTAGAGACAATCATTTTCTCGAGAATAGGGTTATAATAGTCTATCAAAGGAGCATCAGAATGAATGGTTTCACCATTTTTAACAAATAAAGAGGCAACATTGCCTAGAGAAGGATTGAAATATAAAGTAAAGCTTTCTTGAGATTGCTGTTCACCAATAAAAGAAAGGGAATATTGAGGTTTGGCAGTGAGCGTTTCTATTTTTGAAGTGTCTGGTTCGTTAGGTATTTTTGAATAAATATAATAGCCGAAGGAGATAATCAGGAGGATAAGTGCAGTCACTAAAAGTTTTAATGGGGTAAAAAATGTCTTCAGTAAAATCACCTCTATAAAGTTGTTATACAATGATTATACTATGGTGATGAGGTTGTGACAAAAATAATCTAATGAAGCTATTTTGCAAATTCGCAGTAGCTGACTGAACTGAAAAGGCGCTTAAATCAAGCTTTTCTCAGTTCTAGTCACCCTTGCGGGGGTGGGACAACGAATTTAAAAAGAATTCTGTCCCACTCCCAATATTATTAAATTAAAAAAATGTCTTCTCAACAATTAAGAAAAGAAGACATTTTGAATAAATATATCAATATTCTGTTATACAAATTAAAAGAGACGTAATAAAACAATCCCAATGGCAATAGCGATTAATCCACTGAATTTGCGCAATGTTATTGAATTTTTGGGAACACCTAAGCCGAAGTGATCGATCAATACGCCCATGAGCATTTGTCCCAACATGGCAACAATTGTAGTTAACGCTGCGCCTAAAAATGGCATTAGAATAATGTTTGAAGTGACAAAAATAACGCCTAATACACCACCAATGAAATGAATAGGCTTGATTTTACCTATATCTGGTTGTGAGACTTTAATTTTAAGGCTTCGGTTAAATATTAACGTTAGAATGAATAACGCGAATGTGCCAACGCTAAATGATACAAGTGACGCAAACAATGAATTATGCATTTGTTGAGCTAAACCACTATTAATGGTTGTTTGTAATGGCGGTGCAAAGCCAAATATAAATCCGATAATTAGCCATACATAAAACATAAGATTTGTTTTTTCTTCAAGTTTATTTTTAGGTATCTCATTCATCAATAAAATACCGAAGAGTAAGATTAAAATGCCTACTGCTTTTAAAAGTGTGAAGGGATGATTACTCGCGCCAAGTAAACCGAAAGTATCAATGAAGACCCCCATGATGATTTGACCAGCTACGGTCATAACTACTGTTAATGCTGCACCTATACGGGGAAGTAATAATAAGTTTCCTGTTAAGAAACAAACGCCTAACAGACCACCAACCCACCAATGATAGTCTATTGTGTGGCCACTATAAAATGAAGCATCAAATAATTTAGGGTTAAAAATTACATTTAATATAAATAAAAATAAACTACCTATAAAAAATGAAATGGTAGACGCATAGAAAGTTGATTCAGTGAAACGTCCTAGACGAGCATTAATTGAGGTTTGTATTGGAACCATCATACCAGCCACGATACCAAGTATAAATAAAAATGCCACAATTGACCTCCTACATTTTTTATAATTAACACATCATTATTATACGCATTTAAAATATTATTTTCAAAATACAGTAGCGGAATTGTCGCGATGCACATCATTATATATGTAGGACTTTGAATTGAAGTTTAAAAAAGGAGAGTAACAGAATTCAAGTCGAATTCATTGTTACTCTCCAATTTGTCTTGCTTATAGGCGCATGTTTGATGTTACGGTCCGCTCGCAAGGATGACTAGAACTGAGAACAGTACCATTGAAGTACCTTCTCAATTCAATTCATTACTGCCAATTTTCGATGTGGACGCGTAATAATCGCTTTGTTTCGAAATCAATGACATAACACGATCGTGATAGGTTATTTTGTTTCGAAAATGACAGTACTCGTAACATCTATTAATTTAGCAGATGTCGCTTTAATCGGTGTACCGGCTGTAGGTTGTAAAATATTAAGCTTAATAATATTATCCATGGCATCTTTAGCATCAGCCTCTGATACAACAACGTTAACTTTCGGGAATTGCAATTTAGCAGTTTTATTTAAATTTGTTTTAAAAGCAAGTTCTAAAGTTTTTGTCATATTATATACCTCCTTAATTATTTTTAGATTTGAATTAAGCTAAATCTTGAGTTTTAACGACTTCAATTTTGTCGAATGGTTCATTAATCAGATGTGCGATGATATTAACAAAAGATCTGATTTCTGAATCTGTGGCTCTTGTATTTAAGTTTGTAAAACGACGTTTCGTTTCTTTTGCTTTGCCACTTGCATCGTGAGTGATATGCGTACAAACAATAGATAATTGTGAAATTTCATTCATGTGTTTGTCACCTCCTTTCACTCTATATATCGAAATCAATTCAAAAAAGAGACACATTATTTTAAAGAAATTTGAGCAAAAACGTTTCATGTTACTAAAATATGGTTTATCATTAAATAAGAAACTTTTATGAGGTGGATAGATGAATCAAGTTGAACCAATCAGAAATAAAGATGATATAAAAAAGATGTATGATGTATTAAAACGTAAATCAGATAGAGATTATCTTTTATTTAAATTAGCAATACATACGGGTATACGTTTAACAGATTTATTAAATTTAAAAGTAAACGACGTCAAAATGGATGATCAAGATGACATTAAATCTTCTTGGATTCAATCATGTGCACCTGCAATTAAAATCTTGTTGCCGAATGACTTGCGTGGAGAGATTAAGCGGTTTATTGAATATAATAACCTTATGGACAATCAATTATTATTCCAATCAATAAGAACACATAAGGAACTTTCTAGACAACAAGCTTACCGAATCATTCATCATGCGGCTGAAGAATTAGGGTTGTGTCATATTGGTTTGACAACTTTGCGTAAAACGTTTGCTTATCATGCTTACCAATCGGGTATTTCTATTGCAATCATACAAAAATATTTAGGTCATCAGACAACACAAGAAACGGTTAAATTTATCGGGTTGTCTGCCGATGATGAACTTCATACAATTATCGCTTTAAATTTATAATTTAATTTTTATTGAAAAGGAGGCTTTTGATGAGCTTAGTATACTTACTAGGTGGACTAATCGTTATTATGCTAATCGTCCTAATGACGTTGTTTATTAAACCATTGAGACGGTTTGCGGGATATATTGCATTGTTAGCACCTATTTTAGCTTCAGGGTATTTCTTGACCCAAATTCCCAGTGTTTTAAATGGAAAATTTGTAGAATTTAAGATTCCATGGATGCCCGCTATTGATGTTAATCTTGACCTCAGATTAGACGGCCTGGGATTAATGTTCGGATTAATTATCTCCATTATAGGGGTGGCAGTATTTTTCTATGCTACTCAATATTTATCTGCTAATAGAGATAACTTGCCACGTTTCTTCTTATATTTATTATTATTCATGTTTAGTATGTTAGGTATTGTCGTTTCAAACAACACTATTTTAATGTATGTATTTTGGGAATTAACGAGTGTATCGTCATTTCTATTAATTTCCTACTGGTATAGCAATGCTGAAAGTCAATTAGGCGCAATTCAGTCATTTATCATTACCGTATTAGGTGGTTTAGCCTTATTAACAGGTTTTATTATGCTATATATCATTACTGGTACAAATACGATTTCAGAATTACTTACACAAAGTCATAGCATTAGCGAACATGCTCTATTTATACCAATGATGATAATGTTGTTAATTGGGGCTTTTACTAAATCAGCACAATTTCCATTTCATATTTGGCTACCTAAAGCCATGGCTGCTCCAACGCCTGTAAGTGCTTATTTGCACTCGGCTACAATGGTTAAAGCTGGTATCTTTTTACTATTTAGATTCACGCCTATTTTAGGCTTAAGTGATAGTTATATTTATATTGTTACGTTTGTTGGATTGATTACGATGATATTCGGCTCTGTAACAGCCTTGAGACAATATGATTTAAAAGGTATCTTAGCGTATTCAACTATTAGTCAATTAGGGATGATTATGTCGATGGTTGGTCTAGGTGGAGGCATTGCACAACATCCATCAGGTGTAATGGCAGAAACCTACACACTCATATTATTCGCAGGTTTATTCCATTTAATGAATCACGCTATATTTAAGTGTGCTTTATTTATGGGTGTCGGAATTATTGACCATGAAGCTGGTACACGAGATATTCGTCGCTTAAGTGGTATGCGAAAATACTTCCCGAAAATGAACTTAGTCATGACACTCGCTGCGTTATCAATGGCAGGTGTACCGTTATTAAATGGTTTCTTGAGTAAAGAGATGTTCTTTGATTCTCTAGTTAGCGCAATCGAATTACAACAATTTGGTTTAACGTTAACGATTATTGTGGTAGCAATTGGTGGTATCGCGAGTATCTTTACTTTTGTCTATGCAGTTTACATGCTTAAAGAAACTTTTTGGGGAGAATTTGATGAAAAGAAAGTGCCTAAGAAACACATTCACGAACCATGGTTGTTTAGTTTGCCAGCAATCATTTTAATGGTTATGATACCTGTTATTTTCTTTATCCCTAACGTTTTCACTGAGCGTTTAGTATTGCCAGCACTTCGTAATGTTACCAATTTAGGTAGCAACGTTGATGCAATAGCACCGCACGTATCTCAATGGCATGGCATTAACTTACCACTCATTTTTAGTGTGATTGTTATTATAGTTGGTCTCATTTTAGCGTTAAAAGTGAACTGGAAAGCGATAACGCATCAAGTGATTAAGTATGCATCGATAACAACTTCTTATCGTAATGTGTATCGAGGTTTCGAGCGTTATTCTGGTCAAATGATCCGAGGTTTAATGAACAACAGATTAAACCACTATAACATTATTACAGTACTCATTTTCTCTATATTAATTGCTTACGGTATATTCCAAGTCGGCTTGCCAAAGCTACATCAAATAGAAGTTTCAGAATTTGGCCCATTGGAAGTTATTTTAGGCATTATGATCAGTATTGTTGGTATCGCGTTAGTGTTTATTCGTCAACGTTTAACGATGGTTATTTTAAATGGCATCATCGGTTATAGTGTGGCATTGTTCTTCTTATTAATGAGAGCACCAGATTTAGCATTAACGCAATTAGTAGTAGAAACAATTACGACAATTCTCTTTATTGTCAGTTTCTCAAGATTGCCAAACATCGCACGAACAACTGCGAATATGAAAAAGGAAACTGTCAAAATTATCGTGTCATTTATTATGGCTGGAGCCGTCGTGACACTGATATTTATTGCCCAACAAGGTGATGGTTTTGAGTCAATTTCTAAATATTATATGAATGCCTATGAATTAACTGGCGGTAAAAATATCGTAAATGCAATCTTAGGTGATTTCAGAACATTGGATACAATGTTTGAAGGTATTGTTTTAATCATAGCTGGTTTAGGTATTTATACATTATTACATTACAAAGATAGGAGGGGCCAAGATGAAAGAAAATGATGTTGTGTTAAGAACCGTTACTAAAATCGTTGTCTTTATATTATTAACCTTTGGGTTTTATGTTTTCTTTGCGGGACATAATAATCCGGGTGGCGGTTTTATAGGTGGTCTAATCTTTAGCTCGGCCTTTATCCTAATGTTCTTAGCTTTTGATGTAGATGAAGTTTTAGAAAGTCTTCCAATCGATTTTAAAAAATTGATGATTGTTGGTGCTATCATTTCGGCACTTACTGCAATTGTGCCAGTGTTCTTTGGTAAAGCGTTCCTATATCAAAGTGAAGCATACATCCATTTACCTTTATTAGGTGAATTGCATGTAACAACAATTACATTATTTGAATTAGGCATATTGTTAACGGTTGTTGGTGTCATTGAGACAATTATGTTGGCTTTGAGTGGTGGTAAATCATGAATTTAATATTATTACTTGTGATAGGATTTTTAGTGTTTATAGGAACGTACATGATACTATCACTCAACTTAATTCGAATTGTTATAGGTATTTCGATTTATACACATGCCGGGAACCTAATCATTATGAGTATGGGTCATTATAGTAATAAGATGACAGAACCGTTAATTCATGGTCCTAATACCAATTATGTGGACCCGTTATTACAAGCGATTGTACTTACTGCAATTGTTATTGGCTTTGCGATGACTGCATTTCTATTAGTGCTTGTTTATCGAACATACCGTGTTACTAAGGAATCTAATATTGATGTATTAAGAGGAGAGGAGGATGACAATGAACAGTAATTTATTAGTTCTTCCTATCCTATTACCATTGTTATGTGCATTGGTGCTTGTTTTTACGAAAGAAAAAAACATGTTATCTAAAATTTTGTACATTGGAACAATGTCTATTAATACAATTATTTCACTTTATTTATTAATCTATGTGCTACAGCATAAACCTATCACCCTTGATTTTGGTGGTTGGGCAGCACCTTTTGGTATTCAATTTTTAGGTGATGCTTTAAGTTTAGTTATGGTCACTGTTGCATCATTTGTTGTGACACTGATCATGTCTTATGGATTTGGACGTGGCGAGGATCGTGTTAATCGATACTACTTGCCTACATTTATTTTGTTCTTAACAACGGGTGTTATTGGCTCATTCTTAACATCTGATTTATTCAACTTATATGTTATGTTTGAAATTATGTTACTCGCTTCATTCGTGCTCGTAACATTAGGTCAATCTGTCGAACAATTAAGAGCGGCCATTATTTATGTTGTCTTAAATATCATAGGTTCATGGTTTTTCTTACTAGGTATTGGCTTGTTATATAAGACAGTTGGAACATTAAACTTCTCACAAGTCGCATTACGCTTAGATCAAATTCATGACAATAAAGCGATTATTATTATTTCAATTGTCTTTATTGTGGCATTTGGTTCGAAAGCCGCACTGGTACTCTTCATGTGGTTACCTAAAGCCTATGCAGTACTTAACACTGAACTTGCAGCTTTATTTGCAGCATTAATGACGAAAGTAGGTGCTTACGCACTGATTCGTTTCTTTACACTTCTATTTGACCAACATACAGGCGTGACACATCCATTGCTAGTATTTATGTCTTGTATCACAATGCTTATAGGCGCATTCGGCGTTATCGCATATCGTGATATTAAGAAAGTCGCTTCATATCAGGTTATATTATCAATAGGTTTTGTCATTTTAGGTCTAGGTTCAAATACGTTTGCAGGTGTCCATGGTGCCATCTTCTATCTAGCCAATGACATTATCGTTAAAACGATGTTGTTCTTTATTATAGGTAGCTTAGTGTATATGTCTGGTTACCGTGAATATAAATACTTATGTGGGCTAGCTAAGAAGGAACCGTTCTTTGGTGTTGCATTTGTTGTTATGATATTTGCGATTGGAGGCGTTCCACCATTTAGTGGTTTCCCAGGAAAAGTGTTAATCTTCCAAGGTGCAATTGAAAATGGTAATTACATTGGCTTAGCATTAATGATTATCACAAGTTTATTAGCTATGTATAGCTTATTTAGAATTCTATTTATTATGTATTTTGGAGATAATGATGGTGAACAGGTTGATTTCAACCCGCTACCTAAACATCGTAAAACAATTCTGGGCGTCTTAGTCGCAGTAGTACTTGCAATGGGTATTGCAGCACCAGTCGTGATGCATGCTACTGAAAATGCTACAAAATTGAATTTGGATGATAATTACTTCCATAGCATTGTTAACACACATTTGAAGGAGGGGAATAAATGAGACAAATTGTATTGAACATATTAATCGCATTTTTATGGGTACTGTTTCAAGATGAAGACTCATTTCAATTCTCTACCTTCGTATCTGGCTTCATCATTGGTTTAATAGTAATTTATATACTGCATCGTTTCTTTGGACAAGCTTTTTATCCTAAAAAGATATGGGTAGCTATCAAGTTTCTCGGCGTCTATTTATATCAATTAATTACTTCTAGTATTAGTATTATTAAGTACATTTTATTCAAAACGAATCATATGAATCCGGGCTTATTAACGTATGAAACGAAATTAAAAAATGATTGGGCCATAACCTTTTTGACAATTTTAATTATTATTACGCCTGGATCGACAGTGATTCGAATTTCAAAGACAACGAATAAATTCTTTATACACAGTATTGATGTTTCTGAAAAAGAAAAAGAAAGCCTACTTAAAAGTATAAAACAATATGAAAACTTGATTACGGAGGTGACACAATGATTGAAACGCTCACGAATTTCTTCATTACAAGTGCATTAGTATTGTTTGGCATAGCGTTCATAATTGGCTTATTCCGTTTAATCAAAGGACCTACAACAGCAGATAGGGTTGTAGCATTTGATGCTTCCAGTGCTGTTATTATGTGTATTATAGGTGTGGTTAGTGTGATTTATAACACTGTGTCATTCCTTGATTCTATTATGCTTGTTGCCATTATTTCATTTGTAAGTTCTGTATCTATTTCTAGATTTATAGGGGGAGGTCGTGTATTCAATGGTACAAATAAACGAAATCATTGAGTTGATTGCCGCGCTCCTTATATTTCTTGGTAGTATTATTGCTGTGATTAGTGCGATTGGAATTGTTAAATTTCAAGATGTCTTTCTACGAAGTCATGCATCTACTAAAAGTTCGACGTTATCTGTCTTATTAACATTAGTAGGCGTGTTAATTTACTTTACGAATCAACAGAGTTTCTTTAGTGTAAGATTGTTATTATCGATTGTTTTTATCAACTTAACATCACCAGTTGGTATGCATTTAGTTGCGAGAGCAGCATACCGTACAGGCGCATACATGTACCGTAAAGATGATGCACCAAAACGCTCTTCAATTTTATTGAGCTCTAAAGAATACAATTCAACAGAGGAACTTAAAAATCGTGCTCGAATTCGAGAGGAACGTCGAGAGAAAATTTATTATGACGTTCAAAAGCAACGACAGAAAGAAAAAGAAAAGCAACAAGAAGAGAATATTGAAAGCTTATCAGAAGCTAGAAAAGAAACTAGAGATTGATTAAATGAATGAGATTGAACATAAACACGTCATCGTAAAGACGACTGGTTTGAATGTTCAATCTCATTTTTTAGGTTGATATATAAATTAATGTCATTAATAGATTTAAATAAACATAAAGAAATAACAATGATATAGGTGAAGTGCAAAGTAATACCTGCTGAATAAATCATTTATATGGTTGTTTGTTGTTTTTTTGAGTAAATAAGATTAATCACTAGCCATATGATTTGTACTAGGAAAGGGAATAAGTACGCAAATCCTAGTACTGCAATATTAATCCATTTTATTTCAGTCGTTTGTATGACCCCTGTAGCATCTACTGTTCTAAACCAAAGTAAAAGCGCAAATCCTAAAAAACTTAGTACTTCAATGCCGCTTACTATCCACCAAAAGATCCATGAAATTTTCATAAAATCCCCCCCTTTTTTTGAATGTGTGACGTCGTACGATGCTAACTTATGCTTTTGATTATAGATTTTCTCGTTGTAAATATGAGTTGGGAGTGGGACAGAATTCTTTTAAATTCGTCGTCTACTCCCAGCTTGCTTAGCTTGTAAAATCACTTTCGTGATTTTTTGTGTTGGGGCCCCGCCCACCCCCGCAAGGATGACTAAAACTGAGAAAAGCTTGATTAAAGCGCCTTTTCAGTTCAGTCAGCTACTGCGAATTTGCAAAATAGCATCATCATATTATTTATGTCCCGGACTCTTCTTTTAAATAAGTTATGAGTAATTCCTTGTAGTAGTCGATAAAACGAAGGTATTTTTCTTTTTCTACATACTCGTTAATTTGATGTGGCACTGTTCCGGGTCCAAACATTAGGAAAGAAAAGTGTTCATCTTTATCTCGTAACAAATTAGAAGCGTCTGTGACACCGACTGTTGGTGAAGCAACAATGTCTTCGCCAAATATCTGCTTAGCCACACGTTGTCCAATCTTAATTAATGGATTATCTCCTGTTGTTAATACTGGATCTAAGTCTAAATATAAATCTTCTTCAAGTTGACCCCCTTGTTTATTGACTTCTTCTAAGTAAGTTTTAAATAGGGCTTTAACTTTTTTATTATCATATTCTGGAATCGTTCTAATATTAAATTCAGCAGTGGCAATGTCAGGAACTGAATTCACTTGGTTCCCACCATGTAAAATGGTATTGCTAATAACAAGTCCAGAAATCACACGTTCAACCTCATCCGCATCTATGTGGTTGTCTTGTGTTAATTGTGTTTGAATGCGCTCAATAAGATGTGAAAAATCTAGTTTTTCGCTTTTTAAAGTTTTAGAAATACGTTCATATTCAGTATCGATATCTTGAATAAAGTCAATTAATGGTTTAATCGCATTATATCCGATAACAGGTACAGAACTGTGAGCAGCTTTACCTTTAGAAGTGATTTTATAATCCATTGATCCTTTATGAGCATAAACGATGTTTGTTTCAGATGGTTCAGCAATAATCAAAGCATCAACGTCATTCATATAACCTTTTTGATATAGTTGTGCTGAACCAAATTGTTCTCTTTCTTCACCCGCAGTTGCCATGAATTTTATCGTACCATGAGGTAGTTGATGGTTTTCTTTCAATTCAATCATTGCAATCGCTAAAGCCATTAACCCAGATTTCATATCTGAAGTACCACGGCCATATAGTCGGTTTTCTTTTTCGGTCAATTGAAATGGGGGATAGTCCCAATCATTGTGATCGCCTTCTGATACAATATCCATGTGGCCTGAAATTGCTACCACAGGGCTTCCACTACCGATTGTAGCAATTAAGTTTGCACGTTGACCTTCTACCGTATCAATTTCTGCCTTAATATGATGTGCTTCAAATAAGTCTTTTAAATAAGTAGCAACTTCCATTTCATTATCATTCACCGTATTAATCTCTACAATATCTGATAATAATGTCAGTTTCTCTTTCTCTGAAAATGTATTCATGATTTTAACTCCTTAAAATAGAAATATCGTACGGTTAAAATTGTAGTAAAGATAAAATATACGTCAACTGTAGTTATTTCTAATTTAGAACGTAGCAATTGAATCGATGATGATACATCCGTCATACATGCCACATTATTGCTGATTAGTATTTGAAGTTATCTTATGAAGAAGAACGTCTGCCATCACCATAAGACCAAACATAATGATTAAACTCATGGTTACATCGCTAGTAAAATGCGCACCGATTCGAATTCGGCTTAATGCCATTAATACACTATAAAATAGACCAATTGCGAACATGATTTTTCGTGAGCGAAGCTTATGGAAATAGAAAGCTAGAAACATGAGAAAGGCACCATTACCCGTATGCCCTGATGGGAATGAACTATGCCCTGTATTGCCATTTATGGTAAGCCAATTGGTAAAATGTGCCCCTTTGTCGCTAAGTTCATATGGTCTGACACGTCCCCATAATTCTTTCATATTGCCAACAAGTTCTAAGCCGATAAATAGTACGATAAAGCTGATAAGTGACACTTTAAATAATCTAGTTAATTCAGCAGTATTTGTGTTTTTTAACCAAAAATAATAACAAACAAATGCGATGATTAATAAAATGATTAGTGATATAAACATACTCAAACCTAAGGGTAAAGCGGTACCTGCATTTCCTTCATTATTTGCCATACCCATAGGCTTATGGTGCTTTATATTATTTGATGTTGATAATATGTATTGAACAGTTTCTGATACTAGTGCGTTCGTTTTAATTAGTGTGAATATAGAAGTCATAACGAAGATGATTAACTTAGCAAATCGATGATTAAATGTTGTGAATACATAATAATTTAATATAATCACAGAAATAATGAGTACTAACGTAGGCGGGAATAACCCATAATTTTGAAAGAGTGTGCCAAATAGATCATTTTGATTCATCAATGCATTTGATATCGGTTGATCTGCGACTGTTGCAATCAACATAAGTAAGAGTAAAATGCCTAATACTGTCGCAGTAAGTCTTTTTGAAATAGTCATGTATAATCCTCCTAAATGGTTTTCAATTGAAGCACCCGATTGTTTAAAACGAAATGATTTCAGTTTGAACATTTCTAACTAAAGCATAGTAATGAATGTTTAATTCAATGTTAGGGGATAGTAAAAATTTTATTAAAATCTCAATGAAAGTCTTAGTTGTTATAAAGGTGATTGTTATAAGTGATCAAACAAATGAATGGTTAGAAGTAGATTGTAATGTTATCAATTTAATAAAAATGGATTAAAAATGAATGCAAGTTAGTTAATTCAGTGTAACTTTAATGGTAAAATTATAACTAACCGATTGTGAGTTTAAGATGTATCTTATAAAGATATAAATAGACATAAAGCGTATTTTTTATATTAGGCAAGTCTTATTTCTCCAATTAAATATGAAGTATAAAATGGGGTGGAAGTTTGGAAATATTTGAAACGATTCTCATATTTCTAGCCGTAGTGATTATAAGCTCCTTTGTTCATACTTTTATACCCAAAGTGCCTCTGGCATTCATTCAAATTGCTTTAGGAATGCTCCTCTTTTTAACACCTGTACCTGTAGAATTCAACTTTGATTCTGAACTCTTTATGGTAGCAACGATTGCACCGTTACTGTTTGTGGAAGGTGTTAACGTTTCCAGAGCTCATTTACGTCGCTATATTAAACCGGTTATGTTAATGGCATTAGGACTCGTTATTACCACTGTAATTGGTGTAGGCCTGTTTATTCATTGGATTTGGCCGACACTTCCTATAGGTGCCGCATTTGCTGTAGCTGCAATATTATGTCCAACGGATGCTGTGGCTGTGCAAGCAATTACAAAAGGTAAGGTTCTACCTAAAGGTGCTATGACTATACTTGAAGGTGAATCATTACTTAATGATGCAGCAGGTATCATTTCATTTAAAATTGCAGTAGGTGTTCTAATTACTGGTACATTTTCATTATTTGAAGCGGTGCAACAATTTCTGATTGCGTCAATCGGTGGTGCAATTATTGGTTTACTTATTGGTATTGCACTCGTTAGATTCCGTTTAACGCTTACCAGACGTGGCATAGAGAACATTAATATGTTTACATTCTTACAATTATTGACACCATTTGTTACATATCTTGTAGCTGAAATGTTTCATGCGTCAGGAATTATTGCCGCTGTTGTTGCGGGTTTAGTACATGGTTTTGAACGTGATCGTATCGCTCAGACACGCACACGACTTCAAATGAGTTATAACCACACTTGGAATATTCTAGGGTACGCATTGAATGGTTTTGTTTTTTCAATATTAGGATTTTTAGTTCCAGAAGTTATTGGGAATATTGTAAAAACAGAACCACACAATTTATTGTTCTTAGTTGTGATCACGGCCTTGGTTGCGTTAGCAGTCTATCTATTTAGATTTATTTGGGTGTATGTGCTATATCCATTATTCTATTTATCTGTCAGTCCTTTCCAAAAATTAATGAATGAAGAAGGGGAAGACAAGAAAAAAGAAAAACCACCTAAACGAAGTATGTATGCCCTTATCATGACGCTATGTGGTGTTCATGGAACCATTTCATTGGCAATCGCATTAACACTGCCTTATTTTTTAGCAGATCATCATGCATTCTCATATCGTAATGATTTACTATTTATTTCCTCAGGTATGGTTATTATCAGTCTAGTGGTTGCACAAGTAGTATTGCCGTTTGTAACAGCGAGTGCACCTAAAGCGAAGATTGGAAGTATGAATTTTAAAGAAGCAAGAATTTATATTCTTGAGCATGTCATTGATTACTTGAATCATCATTCATCGTTTGAAACAAGTTACCGCTATGGCAATGTGATTAAAGAATATCACGATAAATTAACGTTCTTGAAATCTGTTGAAAAGGATGACGAGAACTCTAAAGAACTTGAACGATTACAAAGTTTAGCATTTAAAGTTGAAACGAAAACGTTAGAACAACTTGCCGATGATGGTGAAATTACAGCGAGCGTATTAGAAAACTATATGCGTTACGCTGAACGAACTCAAGTATATCGTCAAGCTTCACTTATACGTCGAATGATTGTTGGCGCAAGAGCTTTACTTTTAAAACGTCGTATAAGAACGCGTACGAATGCCGCATCATCGTTAAGTGTGACGGATAACTTATTGGAACTATCTAAAATAAATAAGATTGTTCACTATAATGTAGTCAGTCGTTTAGTAGATGAAGCGAATGAAGATAATAAATTAGAAGTTGGTATGATTTGTGACGGATATCTTATGAGAATCGATAACTTATCGCCATCTAATTTCTTTAATACACGAGCAGAAGATTCAATTACGAAGATTAAATTAAATGCTTTGAGAGAACAACGTCGTGTTTTATCTAGTTTAACTGATGATGGCGACATTACTGAAAGTACAGCATTAAAGTTAAGGGAAGCAATTAACTATGATGAAATGGTTATCGTTGATAGTTTAACCGACTAATTTAATCATGGTTGTTGAAGATATAGCGATGTGGGAGTGGGACGGAATGCTTTATAAATTCGTGGTCACTCCCACATTGCTTAGCTTATGGAATGTCTTGATGAAATTCTCTTTGCTAAGGCTCACTCACAAGGATGGCTAGAAGGGATACAAGCTTGATTTAAGTCTTTTCCCAGTTCAGTCAGCTACTAGGAATGTGCAAAGTAGCATCATTATATAATGTATGTCCAGGATCGCATTTAAAAATTTCAGATTGTTTAAATAAGCGTGAATAACATTCATTAGCAATTCATGATACAATAAAGTGAATGCATGGGTGAGGTGAAATGATGTTAACTGAAGAAAAAGAGGATTATCTGAAAGCAATATTAGCTAATGATGGAGATACATCCTTTGTCTCAAATAAAAAGTTATCTCAGTATTTAAATATAAAGCCTCCTTCAGTTAGTGAAATGGTTGGACGTTTGGAAAAAGCTGGTTATGTTGAAACGAAACACTATAAAGGTGTAAAGCTCTCAGATGAGGGGGTGAAACATACGTTAGATATCATTAAGCGTCACCGTCTGTTGGAGTTATTTTTAATAGAGGTTTTACAATATACTTGGGAAGAGGTACATCAAGAAGCGGAAATATTAGAACATCGCATTTCAGATTTGTTTGTAGAACGTTTGGATAAGATACTTGATTATCCTGAAACATGTCCACATGGTGGCATTATCCCAAGAAATCAACATTTCGAAGAGAAATTTACAATATCTTTATTAGCATTCGCGCCTGGTGATAAAGTGACGATTAAACGTGTACGTGATAAGACTGAACTCCTGGTCTATCTTTCAAGCAAAGATATTTCAATAGGAAATGATGTTGAAATAGTAACTAAAGATGAAACGAATAAAGTCATGATAGTGAAACGAAATGATATTGTAACGATACTAAGCTATGACAACGCAATGAATATATTTGCAGAACATGTTTAATTAGATAATAGAATCTCCACTAAATTGGTCAGTTATACCGCTTTAGTGGAGATTTGTTTAAATTGAATTAAAGTGTGAAGATGAGCATAACGTATATTGCTAACGTGTTAAACGCTATCCATAAGGTACTGAAAATGAACGTGGGTATACGTGTGATTTCTGTTAAGGTACGCCCATCCCAACTCGGGATGGGGCGTTGAAATGTTAGTTTAAATATTGTCCAACTTGATTGTAAAACTTCGCCTAATAACACGCCAAGAATCAGATGATACATAAAAATGACTAAATAATAAAATAGCAATTGATTGTCGTGTTGCACTAAAAAGTATAAAAGTGCGATGAATATGATTAATACAATCATTGGTGATAGTTTGCGTGATGTTAGAATGAAAAAATAAATAAAAATAATGATATAAGCGCTTAAGAATAGACTTGGATGACCATAATAAGCAGCACTTAGACCGATTAAGAGCATCAATGGAGGCATGATATAGCCGCCTAGTGTTGTAATGAATTGTCCAATACGCCCTTTGGATTGCGTAATAGCATAACCTTGTTGCATCGTTTGCAATCGTTCAGATGGACGGGTAACGATAACCAAATCTTTTGCGCGTCCGCCACTGATTTTATTAAATAATACATGACCAAATTCATGTGTAAGTACAGGAATATAGTTTAAATAAACGTCTAAATACTGATTAAATGAGCGATGTCTATTTTGATGAATCATTATATAGATCATTGCTATAATAAGGATTAAATATATATTTAAATTGATAGTTGTAGTAAAAAATTGTTCTAAATAGACCATAATTGACCTCGTGAAGTATAAGATTATAGTATTGATTATAAAGTAAATTTAATGATTTAGCGTTTAGACTTTAGATGTATCTTTTAGAGAGAACATGAATATCAGTTGAAAACGTGTTGAGAAGAAAAAATAATTATTTATTATGTTTCTATTTTCATATACTATATGCATATGAAATGGTTTAGACAGTAAGGAGATTACTTAAATGCATGATCAAAAAGAGATAACAGCGACTAAAGTGGATATTTTAGGTGTTCAATTCGACAATGTAACGATGCTAGATATGATTGAACATGTCAAAACATTTTTCACGCAAGACACTGAGGATAATTTGTTTATCGTGACAGCTAATCCAGAAATCGTTGATTATGCGTCAGAGCATAGTACATATAGACAGCTAATTAATAGTGCGGATTACGTTGTTCCAGATGGTACGGGTGTTATTAAGGCATCGAATCGATTAGGGACGCCGTTAAAAAGACGTGTGCCAGGTATCGAATTGATGGAACATTGTTTAAAGATTGCGCATACGAATTATCAAAAGGTATATTTACTTGGTGCTAAACATGAAGTAGTCACACTGGCACACAATAATTTACAGCAGAAATATCCGCAAGTCCAATTTGATTATCATCATGGCTATATAGACTTAAATGATGAGACAGTCATCAAACGAATACAACGTTTTAATCCGGATTATATTTTCGTTGGGATGGGCTTTCCAAAACAAGAAGAGTGGATTCAAAAGCATCGACATACCTTTAAAAGTACTGTAATGATGGGTGTAGGTGGCTCACTTGAAATTTACAGTGGCACGAAGAAGAGAGCGCCTAAACTATTTATTCAATTGAATATAGAATGGGTATATCGCTTATTAATCGATTGGAAGCGTATTGGGCGTATGCGTAGTATTCCTAAATTTATGTATAAAGTTTTTAAAGTACAGCGACGAATGAAGAAGAATAAATAAGGAGTGGGGCAGAATACTTTTGAAGTCATTGTCCCGCTTCTAGCTTGCTTAGCAAAGAGAATTTCTTAATAACATTTTATTTGCCGGACCCCTGTTGGCAAGGATGACTAGAACTGAGAAAAGTTTGATTCAAGCGCCTTCTCAGTTCAACCAGCTACTGCCAAAAATACGAAGAGGCTGAGACATTTTATTTTGTCCCAGCCTCTTCATATTTTTATCTTGATGATCGCTATTTAACAATAAATCGTTTTTCATCTAAACCTTTTCTGAATGCTTTTTGATCGGCTTTTGATTTTTTCTTGAAGTCTTTTAAGAATTGCTCATATTTAGGAAGTACCTCTTCTAATTCTCCGTACTCTTTGAGCTTTCCGCCTTCAATCCAAGCAATTTTAGTACAGAACTCTCGAACTTGACGGATGTTATGACTAACGAAGAATATCGTTTTGTTGGCTTCTTTGAATTCATAAATTTTGTCTAAGCATTTTTGTGTGAAAGTTTGGTCCCCAACGGATAATGCTTCATCAATAACTAAAATATCAGGGTTGATTGTAACGTTAATTGAGAATCCTAATTTAGCACGCATACCACTTGAATAATTTTTAACAGGTTGATGAATAAATTCGCCTAATTCACTAAATTCTATTACTTGAGGCATAAGTTGTTTAATTTCTTTTCTTTTGAACCCCATACATAACATTTTAAATTCGATATTTTCCACACCAGTCAAACGACCGTTAAGGCCTGCATTGATTGCGATGACACTCACTTCACCGTTGCGTTCAATATTGCCTGAAGTAGGTGAGATTGAGCCACCAATCATATTACTTAATGTAGATTTACCTGAGCCGTTGATGCCGACTAAACCGATGACATCACCTTCGTGTGCTGTGATAGAGACATCATCTAAAGCGAAAAATGTATTATTTTTATTTTTAGGGATTAAGGCATCTTTAATGCGTTCTTTATTATTGCGATAAATGCGATATTCTTTTGTCACATTTTTGATATTTACAGATACGCTCATGATAATTCCTTCCTTATCAATACTTATATAGATTATAATACATCATACAATAGTTGTTAAATTTATTAACCTAGTGTAAAGTGTATAAGAGATTTTGTATAACTTTTTGTAAACAATAAGTAGATTTTACTTTTTTTATAAAATGAAGTCCATAGTTATGATCTTATTTTATAGTAATCTACTTTACAATATATAATAATATGATGCGTACGTAATAATTATATTAAACTTTTGAGAAAATGTTATATATAATGTAGTTATCCGAATCATTAATAAATACGTTAATACATTGTATATATTTAATTGAAAGCGTGGTTAATTTCAATGTCGGCAGTAGGATCTGTTTTTAAAGAACACATCAAGAATTTTTACTTAGTGCAAAGACTTGCACAATTTCAAATTAAAATAACGAATACGAATAACTATCTTGGCGTAGCATGGGAATTACTGAATCCAGCATTACAAATCATGGTTTATTGGTTCGTATTTGGTATGGGAATCAGAAGTAACCAGCCTGTTCACGGTATACCTTTTATTTATTGGTTGCTAGTAGGGATTAGTATGTGGTTCTTCGTCAATCAAGGTATTTTAGAAGGAACGAAATCGGTAGCGATGAAATTTAATCAAGTAGCAAAGATGAACTTCCCGCTCTCTATTATACCGACGTATACGGTAACCAGCCGATTTTATGGTCATATAGGATTATTGTTAATTATCATTGGCATTTGTATCGTTAATGGTATTTACCCTTCGATTCATATTGTACAATTATTGATTTACGTACCACTTACATTCTTCTTTACGGCGTCAGTTGCATTATTCACATCGACGCTTGGCATTATTGTACGTGATACGCAAATGATTATGCAGGCCTTGCTAAGAATTCTATTCTATATGTCTCCAATACTATGGGTGCCTAAAGATTCAGGTATTGGTGGAACAATTGGTGAAATCATTAAATTTAATCCAGTCTATTTCTTGGCAGAATCATATCGTGCTGCAATATTATTCCACGAATGGTACTTTATTGAACATTGGAAATTATTACTATATAACGTTATCGTTATTTTAATATTCTTCGTATTAGGTTCAATTTTACATCGTAGATATCGTGATCATTTCGCAGATTTCTTATAATTTTAAAGTCCTTGATAAATGTAGAAGCGTTTATCAAGGATTTTGTATATTCAGTACATCGGGTAGTTTTGATTTATAATTTTTATATTGAAAATATGAGAGGTAAACGTATGCGACTAATTATAAAAAAAGTATATATGTTGATGATTGCATTATTGAACTTCATTTTTAAAGGAAAATCCGTAGACAAACAACGTATCACTGTTCTAATGACGTTCCCTGAAGATGTCATGCCAATTATTAATGACTTAGATAGTAAGGGTTACAATATCACTGTGATTGCGAAGGTTGAAGAACAATATAGGCTAGAACATCTTAACCATATTACTTTTATACCTGCAGGAAATAAACATATCGTCAAACATATCAGAGCGTTGAGTCGTTCAAAAGTCATTGTCATTGATACGTATTATTTAATGCTAGGTGGTTATTCTAAGAAACACTCACAAACGATTATTCAAACGTGGCATGCATCAGGTGCCCTAAAAAATTTCGGTTTAACCGATCATCAAGTTGATTTAACTAACAACACAATGGTTAAGCAATACCAGCGTGTATATCATGCAACAGATTATTATCTTGTTGGTGGAAAAGAGATGGGGGAATGTTTTAAGGCCTCATTTGGTGCTACTGAATCACAAATGTTGCCACTTGGTTTACCTCGTTTAACCCACTATTTAAAATTCAATCTTAAGGCCGAGCAAGAACGTTTGAAAAAACTTTATAATATTCATAAAACGTTAGTTGTCTATGTTCCAACGTATCGTGAAGGTTCAGAAAATAATAGACACATAGATGTTGAACGATTTGAGCAAGCTTTGCCTGAGTACACATTGATTAATCAACTACATCCATCAATTTCGCAACGTCAATCTGTAGCGACAACTCAGGAATTGATGATTATGGCGGATATCATTATTAGCGATTATAGTTCATTACCTATTGAGGCAAGTTTGCTAGATAAACCGACATTGTTTTATGTGTATGACGAAGAAAAATATGATAAAATTCGTGGCTTAAACCAATTTTATAAAGCCATTCCTCAACGATATAAAGCAACGACTGAGGAAGAATTGATTGTAAAAATTAAAAATGATGTCGCGCTGTTTGAACCATTATTTAAACATTGGCATAAATATAATAGTGAAGCAAGCGTTCAACGTGTTACAGAATTTATTGAAAAGATGGTGGAAAAATGAAAATAGCTATCATAATTCCTGTATATAATGCAGAAAATACAATACGTAGGGCAATCAAATCGATTGATACAACGCATGAAGTTGAGATTATTTGTGTGAATGACGGCTCTACAGATCATTCAAGGCATGAACTTACGCAATTGCAAAAAGAAGTTAAAAATATCATGATTTACAATCAAGATAATCAAGGTGCAGCTGCAAGTAGAAACTTTGGATTAGCTGCAATGTCTGATGACGTGGAAGCATTTATGTTTTTAGACGCAGACGATCAGTTTCTACCGGGAAGACTTGATAAAATGATTGATTATTATGAGCGTAATCAAGAAGTCGATATCGTTATAGGGCAAATTGGAAGAGGCGTTCATGGAGACTGGAAAATTGTACCTACACATGAAGAAATGAATCGTGAAGCATTAGTATCATTAGCACAAGCACCTGAAATCTTGCAATCTATTGGGCCAGGTGGAAAACTATTCAATTCTAAATTTAGTGCGTTGCGCTTTGATGAAGATGTTGTGTTCTGTGAAGAACATACCTTTATTACACGTGCTTATTTAACTGCACGTGATATACAATTATTACCGCTGATAATATATGGATATAATGAGCAAGAAGGTTCAGTCACTGATAAGCGTGGTGATACGTTTATCTCCTATATTGAAGATGCCAGACGCGTACGTCAAAGGGTTATGGAGATACTCCTTTTAACAAATGAGAAAGCCTACTATAGTTATCGAATGGATGATGTAATCGTGAGTTATCTTATTCAAGCTTATTTATTAAAATATAGTAGAGTAACACCTAACTTTATTGATAAAGTTACGCATTATATTAAGGATATGCAACATACCAATTACTCTGGAGATGCGTTGTTTAGAATTATCCAAGCTGTTGAGCAAGCTGCAACGCATTGGACGCGCGATACTTATGAGAAGTGGCGTCAAACACTTATTGATGTCGGTATTGGACGACCTGGATATTTCCGATTCAAAGCACAGGTCATGCCTAAGAAATTTGCATTTAATAGTAAACAGTCTCTCAAACGCCTTTTAAAGCTATAGTGTAATATGTCTTATATAATTAATGGTATGTAAATTTTATTTATGCTAAATTAAAGTTATGAAAAAATGTTAAAAATTATGTTAAGGAGATAGCGTTATATGAGAAGAGTTATTACTTACGGCACTTATGACTTATTACATTATGGTCATATTGAATTATTAAGAAGAGCGCGTGAAATGGGCGATTATTTAATTGTCGCTTTATCTTCAGATGAATTCAATCAAATTAAGAATAAAAAATCATATTATGATTATGAGCAACGCAAAATGATGTTGGAATCAATTCGTTATGTTGACTTAGTCATTCCTGAGAATGATTGGGGACAAAAAGAAACTGACGTAGATCGTTTTGAAGTAGATGTCTTTGTAATGGGACATGACTGGGAAGGCGAATTTGACTTCTTAAAAGACAAATGTGAAGTTGTATACTTAAAACGTACGGAAGGTATTTCAACAACTAAAATTAAACAAGAATTATATGGCAAAGATGCTAAATAATTAAGAATATGAGATTTAATCCTATTAAAAGGAGGTTGAGACAAGATAAAATGTCTCAACCTCCTTTATCATTTGGAAGTAGCTATCTGATTTGAAATCGCGCTTAAAACATGCTAGAAGCGGACAATGAATGTATTTTAATTTCTGTTCTGTGCGTCATTTTAAAGTAGATATAGTTTATTTCCACTAGGCGTCGTATAACAGCGCTATGTTATCGATTTGAGTATCACTTGAGTCTGAGACATTGTCTCAAACTAAATGCGTTTAATTGATGCTATTTGCGTTTAAATAATAAATGAATAATTGAACGTACAATAAGTATACATGCAATTGCTAATAACGCTAATGCTATAAAAGTGACAATTGGATGTTCTTTCCAAGTCGTTTGAGCAATAGTATTTGCTTTGTGTAATAAAGGTTTCGTTACGTCAACTTTAGGTGGTCCATCGTCCTTTGTAAGAAATTGACGATCATAATCAAGATGAACCTTACCATCTTTAATAATGAATTTGTAATCTTTTTGATTCATGTCTTTAGGCACTACATCGTATAAATTTTCTTTGACATAGTATGTTTTACCGTTTATTTTATGCGTACCTTTAGAAAGCACGTTTTTATAACGATATTGATCAAAAGAACGGTTCATCATTGCATTACCCATCATGTTACGCTGTTTTTCACCGCCTAAATTAACGTAATCTCCAGCGCCCATAATAACTTGGTTGATACGGAATTGCTTACGTTTAGTTGTTATCGTATGGTTATAATCTGCAACATCACTTGAACCTGTTTTTAATCCGTCAGTACCGGGCAAACTCATATCGGCACCTTCTAATGAATGGTTAAATGTATAGTATGTAACACCGTGTTGTGTTGGAGCAAGTTGCTTAGTGAAGTGTAGTATTTTCGGTGTTTCTTTAATGACATGATGATCTAGGATTGCGAAGTCCTTTGCAGTAGAAGTGGAATTGTCTTGATCTTTATATTTTGATGGTGCAAAATCTTTTAATTGTGAATTTTCGGCACCTGTTGGGTTAACGAAATGCGTATTTGACATACCTAGCGCTTTGGCTTTCTTATTCATTAAATCTGTAAAATCATTGACATTTCCAGAAACTTCATCAGCTAAAATTAAAGCAGCAGCATTACTAGAGTTAGAGACTGTAATTTGAAGTAACTCACTAATGGTATAAGTTTCACCAGGATATAATTTCGTATTACTTAATTCCGGTAATGTTGACATACGATAATGCTGATCCGTAATATGTACTTTGTCATTTAAAGAAAGTTCCCCTTTATTGATGGCTTCGAGTGTTAAATACATGGTCATTAACTTCGTCATTGAAGCAGGGTACCATTTTTGGTTAGATTGATAGTCATATAAAATTTGCCCGGTTTGACTAACATTAATACTACCCTCAGGTTGATAGGCATCTGTTACATTTGGGTAACCATATTGTCTAGCAATTTCGGTAGGTGTTGGCTCATATTCGGAAGCATATGTTTTAGGTGCTATAATAGCAATGGTTAACAATGCAACCAATATCATTGTAAAGCGTCGTTTCATTCTTATCTTTCCTTTTTCAAAATTTCAACTAAAATATTTTATCATATAAGTATGTTTATATGAATTTTTTTGCTAAAGCTTTATACTTGGAAAATGAGATAATTAAATTTTTAAAATGAATATTAAAAGAGGGCTAATTTATGAAAGGACAAAATCCATTATTTTTCTTATTTAAACGTTTGTCGTGGCCATATGGACTAATTATCGCGGCTATCATAATTTCTTCGCTAGGGAGTATTAGTGGTCTGTTAATTCCGCTATTTACCGGACGGCTGGTTGATAAATTCTCTACAAGTAGTATTAATTGGAATATCGTTCTATTATTTGCAGGTATATTTATTGCCAATGCACTATTAAGTGGTATAGGTATTTATTTACTAAGTAAAATTGGTGAAAAAATGATTTATGATATTCGATCCATATTATGGGGACATATCATTAAATTAAAGATGCCATTTTTTGATAAGAATGAAAGCGGACAGCTAATGAGTCGTTTGACAGACGATACAAAGGTTATTAATGAATTTATTTCACAGAAATTGCCACAATTACTACCAGCAGTTATAACGCTCATTGGGTCAATCGTCATGCTATTTATTATGGATTGGCAAATGACATTATTAACATTTATTGCTATTCCGATATTTATGGCGATCATGATTCCACTAGGACGTAAAATGCAAAAGATATCAATGAATACACAAACTGAAATTGCGAACTTTAGTGGGTTATTAGGACGTGTGTTAACTGAAATGCGATTAGTTAAAGTATCGAATACAGAGAAACAAGAGTTAAACAATGCGCATAGTAACTTACGTGAAATTTATAATTTGGGTCTGCGTCAAGCTAAAATTACTGCAGTGATTCAACCTATTTCAAGTGTAATTATGTTACTAATGATTGCAGTTATCTTAGGTTTCGGTGCGATAAGAATAGCAACTGGTGCTATTACAGCGGGTGCACTCATTGCAATGATTTTTTATGTGATGCAATTATCAATGCCATTAATGAATCTTTCAACATTAGTTACAGACTATAAAAAGGCAGTGGGTGCAAGTAGTAGGATCTTTGAAATTATGCAAGAACCTATTGAACCAATGGAAGATTTACAACCTATAGATCATATTTCAATCAACGATGGCGAATTGTCATTTGAAAATGTTGATTTCAAATATGATATCAAAACTATTCTTAGCAATGTATCTTTCCGTATTCCTCAAGGCGAGGTCAGTGCATTTGTTGGGCCATCAGGTTCAGGTAAAAGTACAATATTCAACCTGATTGAACGTATGTATGACATTGAATCTGGAGATATTAAGTATGGCACCCAAAGTATTTATGATGTACCTATCACAAATTGGCGTAATAAGATTGGTTATGTCATGCAATCGAATTCTATGATGAGCGGTACAATACGTGACAATATTCTATATGGTATTAATCGAGAAGTATCAGATGAAGAATTGATTAAATATGCTAAATTAGCGAATTGTCATGACTTCATCATGCAGTTTGATGATGGCTATGACACGTTAGTAGGAGAACGAGGACTGAAATTATCGGGTGGCCAAAGACAACGTATTGATATTGCACGTAGTTTCGTGAAGAATCCTGATATTTTATTATTAGACGAAGCGACTGCAAATTTAGATAGTGAGAGTGAACAAAAAATCCAAGAGGCATTAGAAGTTCTCATGGAAGGCAGAACAACGATAGTTATTGCCCACCGTCTTTCAACTATTAAAAAAGCGGGAAAAATCATTTTCTTAGATCAAGGTAAAGTGACAGGAGAAGGTACGCATATTGAATTAATGCGTAACCATGACAAATATCATCAATTTGTTACAACGCAAAACCTAACTGAATAATGCGCGGTGTGTGTAGTTGGGACTGATAATAGTTCCAGCTACTTTTTTAAATAAGTAAACATGAAATAATAGATATGCTTTGAGTTATGAAGGCGATTGTGGAATAATCGACACTAATTAAGCGACATATAAACATTTACACCATTAAGATATGAGATTGGAGAATGACTATGCTATATACAATAACATCTACTTTGCCGCCTACACATGGTGGAAGAACAAAATCTTTATTGCATAGAATACAATTTTTAGAAACACAATTGGGACAAACGTCTACGATTTTAACGACGAATTATAACGCTAATTATAAAAATGTATATCGCATTTTTAGAAATAAAAAGTTAATTACTGACAACACAGTCATTGAAAACATATATGACTGGTTGGCGAATTATAAATTATTAGAGGAGCCCGTTGAACCTAAATTATTTCGAAAGTTACCTATCCAAACGAAGGTTAAGATACGCGGATTGGAAGCTGTTCAAGAAGGAGATAGCGTAAAGTATTATAAAGATCAGACATACGTATTGTTTCGTAGATATTATACGGAAAGACAGGTGGTCAAGTTTGAAGATACAATAAATCCTAATACGCAAAAGATAGCTAAACGCAAATCATTTACTTTGAACGGTAGACTGCATAAAATTGATTATTTTGACGACGTAACAGCTATCAAAACATCGGAAGAATATTACGATAAAAAGGGTAACATGTATTTAAAGAAACATTTTATGAACGATCAAAAGAATCAATTGATTGATATACAACATTTCACTAAGCAAGGTGAAACGCGCATCTTCAAAAAAGAAAAAGCTTTATTTACGTATTATTACAATCATGTTTTAGCAGATGGAAGTATCGTATTTAATGATGCACGCTTACTCGACAGACCATTGATTGAGTGTGAAAATAATATTAAGCGTATATTAATGTTTCATAGTAACCATTTACAAGATCATAACGTTCGTCATTCGTATAAGCTTGCGCTTGATAATCATGAAAAGATTGACAAATATGTTGTTTTAACCGATTACCAAAAACGTGATATTCAATCGCAATTTGATATAGATGATAATAAAATAGAGGTGATACCTCATTTTCTAGACATAGCGCAATCAAATCATCGAAATGCTGTTGAAGATCAATTTTGTTTTATTGGTAGATTAGCTTCAGAAAAGCAGATTGATCATATTATCAAAGCATTCGATATGTATTTGAAAAAAGGGTATTCATCTAAACTTCTAGTGTATGGCGATGATAAAGAAGGTAATTTAAACAAGCTCAAACAACTAGTTAGAACGCTTCAACTTGAAGATAAAGTTATTTTTAAAGGGCACACGAATACGCCTAAAGAAGTGTTTCCAAAGGCAATTGCCTCCCTTCTAACAAGTCGGTATGAGGGCTTTGGGTTATCCATTATGGAAAGCATTAATTGTGGTTGTCCTGTTATTTCGTATAATGTACGCTATGGACCAAGTGAGTTAATTCGTAATCACGAAAATGGTATACTTGTGGAAAAAGATGACATTGAAGGGTTTGCGAATGCAATGGAAATGGCTAGAAATATTCCCTTCAAAGATGTAAAATTAAGTGAAAAATTCAGTGTAGAACAAGCATTTATTAACTACCAATCCCTCATCAATGACGTGACGCATACGATGAATAATTAGAAAATTGGAGAGAAATATATTGAATAAATTATCGATTATTATTACGTATTTTAATAATGAAGATTATATTAGTGAGTGTATTCACAGCTTGAAAAGTCAAAGAAACCAAGACTTCGACGTTATTATTGTCGATGATGGTTCAACTGATCGTTCAACAGAACGACTACAAGAAACGTTAAAGACATATGACAAAGACGTTCACTTCATTCAGTTACAAGAAAATACTGGTCACGCACATGCACGTAATGTAGCTTTAGAACAAGCGTATGGGCAATATGTACTATTCCTAGATGCGGATGATCAATTAGCATCCTATGCTGTTGATTTCTACCTACAACACGTAAATGGTTTAGATACATTGATTGCACCTATTCATAAATTTAGAAGTCAACGTCCACAATATGTAGATAAAGACAGAGTGCGTATGCAATATGATACGCATCAAAAAAGTCCGAACTCAATTTTGAGAAAAGAATCAGCATGTAATATTCTGTTTAAAAATGCCATCATTAAAGCACACCAAATTCAATTTAATGAGTCATTAAGTATATATGCAGATACATCATTTGTGTTGGAATATTTAAAATATGCAGAGCGTTTCGTTAGAATTACCAATTTCCCATTCTATTATCGTGGCGAAGTCTATGATCCATTTTATGGTAATACCTTAAGTGATCAGGACTTTACAAATAAATTTGAAGATCACGTTAATAGTTTCTTTGATGCAATGCGACGAACTAATGATAAACGCGTCAAACATTTCTTGATCAACAGAATGAAAAATGAAATTAAAAGTGGCTTCGATCCAGCCCTTAGAGATATAAAATCTCGATATGTAACACTTGAAGATGTATTGATTAAGATTGTTAAAGCAATCAAATGGGACATCTTTAAAGATGGAAAGATATTATACAATTTAGAAATATTATTCTTATCTATGGATAATATTGAAAATGCTAAATATGTTAATGATTTGCGTAATAAAACGCGCTTAGTTAAAAATATTTTGTTAAATAGCAAAATGAAAGAACGTTCAAAATATCAACTCAGTGATAATGAGGCTATGGTTGATCCAAATACCATTGTATTTGAAGCATTCGGCGGTAAAAACTACAGCGATAGTCCTAAGTATATCTATGAATACATGCAGACACATTATCCACATTTAAATTATATATGGGTCTTTTCTAAGCCTGAAAATAACATTGTTCCAGGCAATGCAACTAAAGTTAAAAAAGGCTCAAAAGCGTATTATGATGCCTATGCTAAAGCAAAATATTGGGTGACAAATGCTAGATTGCCACTATATTTAAATAAAAAAGAGAATCAAATGTATATTCAGACTTGGCATGGAACACCATTAAAACGTTTAGCTAACGATATGAAAGTGGTTAGAATGCCTGGCACAACTACTGCAAACTATAAGAAGAATTTCTATGCTGAAGCATCACGTTGGGATCGTTTGGTATCACCTAATAGATATTCTTCAAATATTTTCAAATCTGCATTTTGGATGGACGAAGACCGTATCTGGGAAATTGGATACCCAAGAAATGATGTTTTAGTTAATCGTCAAAATGATACTGAATATATTGAACAAATTAAGCGTAATTTAAATTTACCTGCAGATAAAAAAGTCATTATGTATGCACCAACTTGGAGAGATGATGAGTTTGTGAAGAAAGGCCAATACTTATTCGATTTGAAAATTAATTTGGCAAATCTCCAAAAAGAAATTGGCGATGACTATGTCATCTTACTAAGAATGCATTATCTTATTGCTAATGCGTTGGATTTACATGGATTTGACGACTTTGCAATCGATGTATCAAATTATAGCGATATTTCGGAATTATACCTCATTTCTGATGCGTTAATAACTGATTATTCATCTGTTATGTTTGATTTTGGTATCTTAAAACGTCCACAATTTTTCTTTGCCTATGATATAGAAAAATATGATAAAGGACTACGTGGTTTCTACATGGATTATATGAATGATCTACCTGGTGAAATCATTACAGATGAATTTAAATTGGCTAAAGAATTAAAACAAATTGAACAACATAAAGTAAAATATAAAGATAAAATCGAAGCATTTTATAATGATTTCTGCTCAATAGAGAACGGAAAAGCGTCTCAATACATTGGTGATTATATTTATCATGATATTGAAAAGAACCATGATTAAACGCATGTAAAACACACCTGTAACCAACCATAGTGTGATGCTGTATTGCAAAATCACTACCTGAATTTAACAGACATGTATACTAAGCTTTTCTAAAATCAAATCTAGGGTTATAGCAAGTAGATGGTCAACATGAACAACGATAAGTAAAGCAAGTAGAGAGCGTGATGATTTCAAAACGAAGTCTGTCTCGCTCTTTTTCATTTATGTTAATTTGACGAATCTATATTTTCTCGAACATTACCTCATGGTATAATGAGAAATATATTATTAACGGAACTTTTGGGGTTAATTAGAGTTTAAAGTACGGTTCTGTTATATAAACATGCCATGACATCACGTCATAAAAATTTAGTCAGGTAGGTGCCTTATGTTTTTAGTGATTAACATCATTGGGTTACTTGCATTTTTGGGAATTGCAGTATTATTTTCAAGAGATCGCAAAAATATCCAATGGAAATCTATTTTAATTCTTGTTGTTTTAAACTTGTTTTTAGCATGGTTCTTTGTTTATTTCCAAATTGGGAGAACGATTGTAGAAGGATTAGCTTCAGCAATTGCATGGGTAATTCAATCCGCACACACTGGAACAGGGTTTGCATTTAGCAGCTTTACTAGCGGTAAACAAATGGATATGGCGATTAGTGCGCTATTCCCAATTCTACTTGTTGTACCATTGTTTGACGTTTTAATGTATTTCAACATTCTACCTAAAGTTATAGGTGGTATTGGTTGGGTACTTGCTAAGGTTACACGTCAACCTAAATTTGAATCATTCTTCGGTATTGAAATGATGTTCTTAGGTAATACTGAAGCGTTAGCTGTATCTAATGAACAACTTAAACGCATGAATGAAATGCGTGTATTAACTGTAGCTATGATGTCAATGAGTTCCATCTCTGGTGCCATTGTTGGGGCATATGTACAAATGATACCTGGTGAACTTGTATTAACTGCAATACCTTTAAATATTATCAATGCGATTATTGTTTCTTCAATCTTGAATCCAGTCAGTGTTGAAGAGCAAGAAGATATCATTTATAGCATTAAGAATGATGAAGCAGTTGAACGTCAACCATTCTTCTCATTCCTAGGTGATTCTGTATTGAATGCGGGTAAACTGGTATTAATCATTATTGCTTTCGTCATTAGCTTTGTTGCTTTAGCAGACTTAATTGATCGCTTTATAAATCTGATTACAGGTCTTGTTGGTGGATGGATTGGTGTAAAAGGCAGTTTCGGCTTGAATCAAATTTTAGGTTTATTTATGTATCCATTTGCACTTTTACTTGGTTTGCCATGGGGAGAAGCATGGATCGTCGCGCAACAAATGGCTAAGAAAATTGTTACGAATGAATTTGTAGTTATGGGTGAAATTAGTAAAGTAGTAGATTCATATAGTCCACATAGAAGAGCAGTCATTTCAACATTCTTAGTTTCATTTGCCAACTTCTCAACGATTGGCATGATTGTAGGAACGTTAAAAGGGATTGTTGATAAAAAAACATCAGATTTTGTATCTAAATATGTACCAATGATGTTATTAGCAGGTATTTTAGTGTCATTACTTACTGCAGCGTTTGTTGGATTATTCGCTTGGTAAGAAGATATCATTTATACTTATCCAATTAATGAAATTTAAGATACGTATGATTCATATACGTGATGTTATTTATGCACAGTAGCTAAATGAACTGAGAATGCGCTTATATTAAGCTTTTCTCAGTTTTTTTAGTTTTTGGGTGAGACAGACAAGCTATCGACAGTATAATGATTGATAATTTTAAGATTAAGTGAATATAAATGATAAAAACCAAGTATGTAGAGTGAGGAGACACTCTATATACTTGGTTTTTATGGGAAATGAATATTAATGTACTTGTAACGGTAAGGACTAGGTACTGTCACAGTACTTCGAGCAAAATTTGTTTTGTTACTATAAACAACACAAAGGAGATAACTTCTCTTATTAAGAAGTTATACACATTATAGCAAAAGGAAACGTTAAAGTAAACAAAAAATTCAGAAAATTTATATTTATTTATGATTCTCTTTATTTATAATGAGAATTCAAGCGAGAGACAAGACAATGATATGGTTAAACATTCATGCTTTTAATCCCTTTTCAAAATGAATATTGTAGCTTTGCTAGTGAATGTGCTAACATTTTTAGTGATATTACAATTAAAGGGGTTGGTATATGTGAATAAAAATATTAAAGATTTACTTTTGGTCATACTAGGCTCTTTCATATTTTCAGCTGGGGTAAATGCGTTCATTATCTCAGGTAATTTAGGAGAAGGTGGGGTAACAGGTATAGCCATTGTTCTATATTATGCGTTTCACATTTCTCCAGCCATTACAAACTTTGTAGCTAATGCACTACTCATCATAGTTGGATATAAATTTTTAAGTAAGAAAAGTATGGTATTGACTATAATAGCAACTGTATTGATCTCCGTTTTCTTGAGTTTAACTGAGCAGTGGCATGTTGAAACAGGGAATGTCATCATTAATGCCGTTTTTGGTGGTTCTTGTGTTGGATTAGGTATTGGTATTATAGTTCTTGCCGGTGGTACCACTGCAGGAACAACGATACTAGCTCAAATTGCTAATAAATATTTAGATGTCAGTACGGCATATGCCTTGTTATTTTTCGATTTAATTGTTGTACTTATATCGTTAACGGTACTACCTTTACAAATGGCATTAGTCACAGTTATTTCACTGTATATAGGTACAAAAGTGATGGAATATGTGATTGAAGGTTTAAATACTAAAAAAGCAATGACAATTATTTCAAGTAAGCCAGACCAAGTAGCGAAGGCAATAGATGAACAAGTAGGGCGTGGCCTTACCATCTTAGATGGGCGAGGCTATTATAGTCGTGAAGAAAAAGACGTCCTTTATGTTGTTGTTGCGAAAACACAAGTATCTAAAGCAAAGAAAATGATACGTAAGATTGATAATCATGCCTTTTTAGTTGTCCATGACGTGAGAGATGTATATGGCAATGGATTTTTAATTGATGAATAATTGATAATAATAAATAAATGAGGTTAGGTGTTTTCATTGATTGGTAAAGGTTAAATGACTCTGCCAATCAATAAAATGCCTAACCTTTTATGCATTAATTACAAATAGTCAGTTGTTTGCAAAGATGTTATAATACATCTATTGACTATGATAATTATTATCAATTGACTATTTCAATCATATCCAAAGCTATTTATTATGAAAGTAGGGAAAGCATGAATCGTTTAAAAGCACAACAAGTGGAAATAGGTTATGGGGATCATACGATTATTAACAATTTAGATGTAGAAATACCAGATGGCAAAGTTACGTCAATTATTGGCCCTAATGGTTGCGGTAAATCTACATTATTAAAAGCGTTATCGCGCTTACTAACAATAAAAAATGGTGACATTCAATTAGATGGTGAAAATATTCATACACAGTCTACAAAAGAGATTGCTAAAAAAATTGCGATATTACCACAAACACCTGAAGTAGCAGATGGTCTTACAGTTGGAGAACTTGTATCTTATGGTCGTTTCCCACATCAAAAAGGATTTGGACGACTATCTGCTGAAGATAAGAAAGAAATTGATTGGGCTTTGACTGTTACTGGAACTTCTGAATTTAGACATCGCTCTATTAATGATTTAAGTGGTGGTCAACGCCAACGTGTTTGGATTGCGATGGCACTTGCTCAAAAAACAGACATCATTTTCTTAGATGAGCCTACGACATATTTAGATATCTCACATCAATTAGAAATATTAGAATTAGTACAACAATTAAATAAAGAACAAGGTTGCACAATCGTCATGGTCTTACATGACATTAATCAAGCTATTCGTTTTTCTGATCATCTTATTGCAATGAAGAAAGGTGATATCATTGCTTGTGGCCCTACGGAAGACGTGCTAACAAAAGATATTCTAGAACAAGTATTCAATATTGATGTCGTGCTTAGTACAGACCCACGTACAGGGAAACCATTATTAGTCACATATGACTTATTCCAACGTAATTATTCATAATATATAGATAAACTAAGAAAAGGGAATTTATCATGATGGAGAAAGATAAGAAAGTAAACATCGGTTTTATTGGCTATATGATTTTAGTCTTTGTGTTGTTAATAGGCGCATTGCTCGTATCTATCTTGATAGGCGAAGCAAAAATTAGTTTTTCAACTATTATGGATGCTATTTTTCACTATAATCCTAAAAACCAACAACATAACATTATTAGTGAGATACGTATACCGCGTGATTTAGGTGCGGTATTAGTAGGTATGGCACTGTCAGTTGCAGGCGCTGTGATTCAAGGTGTAACAAAAAATGGGCTCGCTGATCCGAGTCTAATTGGTTTGAATTCAGGTGCTTCATTTGCGTTGGCATTAACGTTTGCCATTTATCCCGCGGCGCCATTTTTAATGCTTATGTTTGCAGGGTTTTTAGGCGCAATGCTAGGTGGCTTTATCGTCTTAACGATAGGGCGATCTAGACGAGATGGGTTTAACCCTATGAGAATTATTTTAGCCGGTGCTGCTGTAAGTGCATTATTGACGGCTTTAAGTCAGGGTATTGCGTTAACATTTAAACTAAACCAAACACTAACATTCTGGACTGCCGGTGGTGTTTCAGGTACGACTTGGAAGCAACTTATGTGGAGTGGCCCAGTAATTATTATTGCTATCATAATCATTATAGCCATGAGTAAGCAACTAACGATTTTAAATTTAGGTGAAACCCTTGCGAAAGGATTAGGACAGAATATCACGATGATTCGTGGTGTGAGTCTATTCTTAACGATGATTTTAGCTGGTGTTGCCGTGTCGATGGTAGGACAAATTGCCTTTGTCGGATTAATGGTACCTCATATTGTTAGATTTTTAGTGGGTACTGATTACGCCAAGGTATTACCATTAACTGCGTTGTCAGGCGGTTTGCTCATGATATTAGCCGATACCATTGCACGTATGTTAGGTGAAGCACCAGTGGGCGCTATTATTTCGTTTATTGGCGTACCTTACTTCTTATATTTAGTTAAAAGAGGGGGACGCACAATATGATTCATCCAAAATTAAGACGTAAACAAATCATTACGTTAATGATCTTTTCAATACTATTATTAGCAGCATGTACATGGAGTGTGTCTTCTGGAGAGTATAAGATACCCGTAGATCGATTTTTAAAGACGCTTATTGGTCAAGGTGAATATTATGATCAATTAATTTTAATGGAATTTAGATTTCCTAGAATGTTAATTACGATTTTAGCAGGCGCAGCGCTTAGCTTAAGTGGTGCTATTATTCAAAGTGTCACTAAGAATCCAATTGCCGAACCAGGTATTTTAGGTATTAATGCTGGCGGTGGTTTTGCAATTGCTTTATTTATTTCAATTGGTCATATTAATCCAGATAATTTTGTATATGTATTACCGCTAATAAGTATTGCTGGTGGCGTAGCAACTGCTATTATTATCTTTTTATTTAGTGTGAATCAAAGAGATGGCATTACACCTTCAAGTATGGTGTTAATTGGTGTAGGGATGCAGACAGCTTTATATGGTGGTTCTATTACACTTATGTCAAAATTTAACGAAGATCAGTCAGAATTTATAGCGACTTGGTTTGCTGGTAATATTTGGGGCGATGATTGGACATTTGTGATTGCAACGATTCCATGGCTTATCATCATCATTCCATTTCTGTTATACAAATCTAATGTGCTTAATTTAATTCATACACATGAGCATATTGCCAAAGGGCTTGGCGTGAAGATTGAACGCGAGCGTATCGTTCTATTCTTTATTGCAGTTGTATTATCATCAATTGCTGTTGCAGTTGCAGGTGCGATTGCATTTATTGGTTTAATGGGGCCACATATTGCAAAATCAATTATTGGACCACGCCATCAACTCTTTTTACCAATTTCAATTGTTGTAGGTGCTTTCTTACTTGTTCTATCAGATACGATTGGTAAAATTATTCTCGAACCAACAGGCGTACCTGCTGGTATTGTAGTTGCTATTATCGGCGCACCATATTTCATTTACTTAATGTATAAATCAAAACGTATTTAATAAAGCGAAAGTGACACTATATAATATCTCGTATCTAAGTAGTTCAATACTAAATTTTTCATCGATACGAGTGATGCTCACGGGAGTGGATAGATTTTCTAGCATAACGACGAAATCTAGTCCATTCCCATTTTTTTGTAAAAAAATGAAAAATATAACGACATGCATGTAAATGTTAGCGCATACATTGTGCTTGATTTATAATTGAGATGATAGCCAAGGGAGGAAATTGTATATGAAAAAGCTAATTAAACAAAAAGAGCACTTTTTAAAAGACATGTTGGATGGTTTAGTAATAGCAAATGATGATATCGACAGCATCGCAGAAACGATTGTCGTACGACGTCATAAGAAATCTCAAGGTGTGGCGATTGTTTCAGGTGGCGGTAGTGGTCATGAACCCGCTCATGCAGGGTATGTCGCACAAGGAATGCTTGATGCAGCAGTGTGCGGGGAAGTCTTCACCTCACCGACACCAGATAAAGTATTAGAAGCAATCAAGGCTGTCGATACAGGTGATGGTGTGCTATTGGTTGTGAAAAATTATGCCGGGGATGTAATGAACTTTGAAATGGCGCAAGAGATGGCTGAAATGGAAGGCATTCAAGTAGAAATGATTATTGTTAAAGATGACATTTCAGTATCTGAAGCAACACAAAGACGTGGTGTTGCCGGTACAGTATTTGTGCATAAATATGTAGGCTATTTAGCTGAACAAGGTATGACATTAAAGGATATTAAAGAGAAAGGTGAAGCAGTTGCTTCTCAAATTAAAAGTATTGGTATGGCGCTTACACCACCAATGGTTCCGACGACAGGACAATATGGCTTCGATATTGATGACAATGATATTGAAATTGGCATAGGTATTCATGGCGAAAAAGGTATTGAACGCATTCAATATGAAGAAATAGATGGTATCGTTGAACGATTATTGGGTCGATTACTCAAAGAAAGCCAAGCGCAATCATTAATCGTTATGATTAATGGCATGGGAGGTACACCATTATCTGAATTGAATATCGTGACTAAATTTAGCGCACGTTATTTAGAGGAACAGAACCGAGAAGTCGCACAATGGTTTGTTGGTGACTACATGACTTCACTAGATATGCAAGGTTTCTCAATTACTATATTACCTAGCGATGAAACGCTATTAAAAGCCTTACAAGCGCCTACAGCGTCACGTTACTTTTAAAAGAAACACTACTTTCAACTGAGGTGATAAAAATGGATGTTAAAGAAATGAAACAACGTTTGTTAGATTTGGAGACAACTTTTTCAGAAAAAGAAACAGTATTAACAGATTTGGATAGAGCAATTGGTGACGGTGATCATGGTGTTAATATGTTACGCGGCTTCAAAAGTTTGAAAGATAAACTAGATGATAGTAGTATGGCATCGCTGTTTAAAACAACAGGTATGGCATTAATGTCAAATATTGGCGGTGCATCTGGTCCATTATACGGATTTAGCTTTGTTAAAGTGTCTAATGTCGTTAAAGATGATATTGACAATGATAATTTAAAAGTTGTCGTTACTGAATTTGCAAATGCGATTGCGCAAAGAGGTAAAGTGCAACGTAATGAGAAAACTATGTTTGATGTTGTAGATCGTGCACGTGAAGCTTTAGAGAATGAAGAAACATTAACATTTGAAGTATTGCAACAATTTGCGACTGATACGAAAGCTATTGAAGCTACAAAAGGACGTGCAGCATACTTTAAAAAAGATTCAATAGGTTATGTTGACCCCGGTGCTCAAAGTATGGTGTATATCTTAAGCGCTTTGATTGGAGATGATATCAAATGACATCAATCATAATTATTAGCCATAGTGCAGATATTGCGAAAGGCACTAAATCTTTACTTAATCAGATGGCCAAGGATGTAAACATTATCGCATACGGTGGTGTCGATGGCGGTATAGGTACCTCATTTGATGACATTCAAAATATTATCAATAACCTAGAAGATGATGCACTATGTTTCTATGATTTAGGATCATCTGAAATGAATATCGATTTAGCAATTGAAATGTACGATGGACCACATCATATTAAGAAAATGGATGCACCAATTGTAGAAGGTAGTTTCACTGCAGCAGTCAAATTGTCAGTTGGTGGAACTACTGATGAAGCGATACAAGAAGTTACACAAACGTCATTTAAAGCAAATGCATTTGACTAAAATGTAGGTTAATCAGCGGTAATATAATAATCATTGAAATGCGCAAAATAAATTTTATAATTAAGTAATTTATAAAATGAAAATGACAAATGATTGTGATAAAATAGGTTATTATAGTAAAGCGAAAGAGTAGGTGGGCAAGGTCATGCAAAACAGCATCAAGGAAAACGTTTTAAGTGGAGAATTTGAACAAGTTAGACAGATAATGGCCAAAGCAGACTTTCTAGATTTTGAAGAAGCCTACATTTCATGTGCACATGAACATGAAAGCATGATGTTTTATACTTGTATTTTATATATGATTAAATTTGAAGAAACGTCTGAGTTGCATGATTTAGCATTTCTATTACTTGTGTATCCGTTAAGTGAAATTGAGGGCGCATTAGATTCTGCGTACTACCATGCGCAAGCATCCATCCAATTAACAAATGGTAAAGAAATTAAGAGTCTATTGCAAATGTTATTATTACACGCAATTCCAGAGCCTGTTATTACAGATTCTGAAGCTTTCAAAGTAGCTAAACAAATTTTGAAATTAGATCCAAGTAATCATGTTGCAAGAAATGCACTTAAAGAAACAGCTAAACGTATGGATAATGTTGTCGTTGATATTAACGAATTACAACAATATGGAAATTCTAATTAGGAAAGATAGAGGGTCCGGGACATAAAGTTCCTGGATAAGTGAAAAGAGACAATTTCTATTGAAATAATATAGAAATTGTCTTTTTTATAATTTTTCTGATTATTTTCAGCTCGTTGAGTTGTTATTTTTCTTATATTAAGAGTCTGGGACATAAATAATATAATAATACTATTTAGCAAATTCGCAGTAGCTAACTGAACTGAAAAGGCGCTTTAATCAAGCTTTTCTCAGTTCTAGTAACCCTTGCGGGCGGGGCCCCAGCAAAGAGAAATTCATAAAGAAATTCTACAAGCAAGGCAAGCTGGGAGTCGGGGCCCCAACACAAAAAATCACGAAAGTGATTTTACAAGCTAAGCAAGCTGGGGTCGGGGCCCCAGCAAAGAGAATTTCATCAGGAAATTCTACAAGCAAAGCAAGCTGGGAGTCG
>NZ_KV838558.1:57411-60486 GCF_001838705.1 Staphylococcus sp. HMSC34C02 | reverse complement strand
ACGAAAGTGATTTTACAAGCTAAGCAAGTTGGGGGTGCGACGAATTTAAAAGAATTCTGTCCCACTCCCAAATCCTAGTTCTCTTTTGACTTTATATATCCATTGTACAGACATTCAAGTGAAACCCAAGGTAGCCTTCATAAATTCAAAAACAGACCCCACATCAACTTTCCTTTGGTTGTAGATGATTTTTATTTTTGATTTTGGAAGCATTCTATTAATTTGGGCTTTAAAACATTCCCAATTATAATGCTTCATTCATTTTTTCTAATGTGATATTTATCATAAACGTAACATAAATTACGATGTGCTTAGTTACTTATTTATGGAAAATGAGGTAAGAATAATAATTTTTTTAGAAATTTTAAATCTTTAATAAGCGTATATAACATAGTGGTTATAGCCGATAAACGGCGTGTCGCAACTAGTATACACTGTTGCATATTATTTGTAGTACGTTATAATGCACAATGTGTCAAATTTAAGGAGGTTATATTTTCGCATGGGATTAAATAAAGAAGCTGTAAAAATTGGTTTCGCCTATGTCGGCATTGTAGTAGGTGCCGGATTCTCAACTGGACAAGAAGTTATGCAATTCTTTACACCATATGGTTTATGGTCATATATCGGTGTACTTATTTCAGGTTTAATTCTTGGTTTCATTGGTAGACAAGTAGCTAAAATAGGTACCGCGTTTGAAGCTACAAACCATGAGTCAACATTACAATATTTATTCGGAGAAAAGTTTAGCAAAATCTTCGATTATATATTAGTATTCTTTTTATTCGGTATTGCAGTTACTATGATTGCAGGCTCTGGTTCAACATTCCAAGAGAGTTTTGGTATACCTACATGGTTAGGTGCCTTAATTATGACGATTGTCATTTATTTAACATTATTATTAGACTTCAACAAAATTGTGAGCGCGCTTGGTATCGTAACACCATTCTTAATTATTATGGTAATCCTTATTGCCGTTTACTACTTATTTGCAGGTAGCGTTCCATTAAACGAAGTTAACAGTACAGTTGATAAAACAAGTGCATTTTGGGGTGTAATTAGAGGCTTAATGTACGGAGGCCTAGCTTTTGCAGTTGGCTTTAGTACGGTTGTTGCTATTGGTGGCGACGCTTCTAAACGTAAAATTTCAGGTGGAGGTGCAATGTTTGGCGGTGTGATTTACACAATCTTATTAGCCTTAATCAACTTTGCATTACAATCTGAATATCCTAAAATTAAAAATGTTGAAATTCCAACATTAACATTAGCTAATGCTATACATCCTTGGATTGGTCTTGTTTTAACTGTCATTATGTTAGCAGTTATGTACAATACAATTTTAGGACTATGCTATTCATTTGCAGCACGTTTTACAGAACCATATAGTAAAAAATATCACATTTTCATTGCTGTTATGATGGTTGCAGCGTTTATTCTAAGCTTTGTAGGATTTGCAGACTTAATTAACTTCCTTTATAACATCATGGGTGTTGTCGGTCTGTTTATCGTAGTTGCAGTATTAATTAAATATTATCTACGTAAGAGTGATAATAAAGACCATATCGCTTAGATTTAAAACAGCTATACTTTACAATTTAAATTGAATGTTTTAATGTTAAAGAGGCTGGGACATAAATAATATAATGAAGCTATTTTTGCAAATTCGCAGTAGCTGACTGAACTGAGAAGGCGCTTAATTCAAGCTTTTATCAGTTCTAGTCACCCTTGCGGGGGTGGGACAACGAATTTAAAAAGAATTCTGTCCCACTCCTTTTTCTATTAAAAAAGCGGACAAACCGTCTATAATCAATTGAAAGGATCATAAGGAATGAATACTCAGAAAAAATGGGCGATGATTACTGGTGTCACAATTATGATCGTCAGTATCGTAGTTGCTTTAGGGTTATATCACCACCAACAAGAAAGTGAGAAACGTAAACAGCAGCGTGAGAAAGTTCAAATCAATAACCCTAACGTCAAGCTATTTCAAAATATTACATACAATAATCATCTTCCTAAAAGTCAACTTGATATCATGATGCCTGATGATGTAGATAAGGATACTCAATTACCGGTTATCTTCTGGATGCACGGTGGTGGCTATGTTGCAGGTGATAAACAATACAAAAATCCATTACTATCTCAAATTGTTGAGCAAGGATATGTAGTGGTCAACGTTAACTATGCTTTAGCGCCTAACTATAAGTATCCTACACCGCTTATTCAATTTGATGATGCCATTCAATTTATTAAGCATAATAAAGACCGTTTCCCAATCGATTTAAACCAAGTCATTATCGGTGGTGATTCTGCCGGTGCACAACTAACGAGTCAATATGTTGCGATGCAAACAAACAGTACTTTACGAAACGAAATGGGATTTGAACAGCGTTTTACCCCCTCACAAATTAAAGGTGCTATCTTTTTCGGTGGGTTTTATGATATGAAGACTGTAAGAGAAACTGAATTTCCAAGAATTCAAATGTTTATGCATAGTTATACAGGTGCAACACATTGGGAAACTGATTTTAAAAATATTTCTCAAATGTCAACCATTAATCAAGTGACTAAGGATTATCCTTCAACATATTTATCAGTAGGTGATGCGGATCCTTTCTATAGTCAAAACATTGAATTTTATCGCAAATTGAAAGAGGCGAATATACCGGTAAGTACATTGTTTTATGATGGTTCACATCATTTACATCATCAATATCAATTCCATCTAGACAAACCAGAATCTAAAGAGAATATGAAACGTGTACTTGCTTTCCTAAGTAGAAATACGTCGTCATCTGGTGTAGAACAAAATTACCAATCACCATTTGATGGTTCAACAGGTTCAGATAGTCATTTTTCTTTATCTCCGTATTAGAAGCGGTGTGCTGCTAGCATTAGTTACATGATAATGAGGAAGCGTGTGAGTGACGCATAACATCATAGCTTATGTCCAATGTCCAATGATGACTATATAGTGTTGAGGCGTTTAGAGCATAGTTTATATAAAAAGGTATGTCTAACCAAAACAGTGGGAGTAGGACGAGTCCGGGACATAAATAATATAATGCAGCTATT
>NZ_KV838558.1:0-57311 GCF_001838705.1 Staphylococcus sp. HMSC34C02 | reverse complement strand
GGACGACGAATTTAAAAGAATTCTGTCCCACTCCTATTTCTCTATTTTATTAGCGATGATGGTGTTGAAATCTTAGAAGTAATTGAAAATTTAAATTAACTTTGTAGTAATCTAGTTTAATATTATAATGACTAGAGTATAATATTAGTGATGGTAAATCATTATTAAATCAGTAATTTGGCCATAACATATTTATTGAAGTATTGGCCGTTAATGTACAATTTATCTTTTAATTCGCCTTCAATATTGAATCCTGAAGCTTTAAAGAGTTCAACTGCGCGTGCATTTTCAGGAACAACAGAGGCTTCAATACGTCTAATATCATGGTTAATCGACCAAGCTTCAGCAGCGTTTACTAATGCCATACCGATACCGTGTTTCTGATAAAGCTGTCTAACACCAATTGTAATGACCGCTTCGTGACGTTTACGTTCGTAATTTTCAGTTGTTATAAATGCATAACCAACCAATTGATCGTCTTGTTCTGCAACGTAAACTGTGTTTCTTGGAGAAGTGATAATGCGTTCTAGGTGATTGCTAACGCTTGAAATGCTCGGTGTATATTCACCAGGGTTATATAGTGTGTATTCAGATTCATCATAAATTTTGCTTAATAATTTTATAAAGTCTTCAACGTCTTTTATACTAATTTCACGAATAATATGAGCCATACGGCTTCCTCCCAAATTAATAAACTATTGTGTCTTACATGGTATTATAGCAATAATTCTTAAATATACATAAAATAAAAAACTTTTTAAACTAAAGGGGCAATTTCAAAAATGAAACCAAATGTGCTATTAGCAGGCGGTAGTGGTTATATTGGCAAATATATAAGTAATTTGATTCAAGAAGAAGCGCATATTTATGCTTTATCAAAATATCCTAATACCAAAAAAGAAAATAATAATCGCATAACATGGTTGAAAAGAGATATTTATAGTTATACTGATGTTGTAAAGGCTATGGAAGGAATGAATATTGCGGTTTATTATTTGGACCCTAACAAGAACTCAGCGAAATTAACGCAAGCAACTGCGCGAGATTTAAATCTAATTGCAGCAGATAACTTTGCTAGAGCGGCAGCGCAACAAGGTGTGTCTAAAATAGTGTATGTAAGCGGTAGTCGATTTGATAGTGAGACAGTACAGCGTTTAGAGAATTACGGTGTTCCTGTTGAAAAGACAAACACTCAAATTAAACGTCCACATATTAACGCTGAATTACAAATGTCTAAATACGATGATATCAGAACAGCGATGCGAATGATATTACCTAGGAAATGGACATTGACGTATCTAGTAGATTACTTTATGAAATGGCTGAATGATACACGTGGTACATTGATGCATACGTATCAAGAAAATGGCAGATACTTCATTTATGCCCGTAAAAAATCTAAACCACTATTAGTAATGGAGAAAGTTGAAGACGATATAGGATTGATAACGTTACATTTCATTTCAGGTTCGATAATTAAACGTAATCAAAAGAAACAAGGCAAATTAGAATTTAGACAAATTAAAGGTACACGCTTAGTCATGATCCATTTATATGATTATATCCCGAAATTGTTATGGCCAATATATTACTTCGTTCAAGCACCGTTACAAGGCTTGATTATGCGAGGGTTTGAAATTGACTGCCGTATTAAACATTTTAACGGACGCGTACAATCTGGAGAAAAGATGAAATATACAAAATAATAGGTGATAAAGTGATGCAAGTATTATTAGTAGAAGATGATCAAACACTATTTCAAGAATTGAAAAAAGAACTCGAACATTGGGATTTCTTCGTGACAGGAATAGATGATTTTAGTGCAGTAATGGATATTTATGAAGAAACTAATCCAGAAATAGTTATTATGGATGTGCAATTACCTAAATATGATGGATTTTATTGGTGTAGAAAGATTAGACAAGTATCTAACGTGCCAATCTTATTCTTATCTTCTCGCGATAATCCTATGGACCAAGTGATGAGTATGGAATTAGGTGCGGATGATTATATGCAAAAGCCATTCCATACAAACGTGCTAATAGCCAAACTGCAGGCGATTTATCGACGTGTCTATGAATTTGGCGCAGAAGAAAAGCGAACATTGAATTGGCAGGATGCGCTTGTAGACTTATCAAAGGATAGCATTCAAAAAGGCGACGCAGTGATCTATTTATCTAAGACTGAAATGATTATTTTAGAAATGTTAATTCAAAAGCAGAATCAAATTGTTACGAGAGATACGTTAATTACTGCGCTTTGGGATGATGAAGCTTTTGTAAGTGATAATACGCTAACTGTTAATGTAAATCGTTTGCGTAAAAAGCTAGCTGATATTGGCATGGATACGCAAATTGAAACTAAAGTAGGTAAAGGTTACATGGCGCATGAGTAACTTGAAATGGTTTTGGTTATTCCTTAAAACACGTAGTAATTGGATTTTTTGGATTGTGTTTTTACATTTGATTTTATTAGGTATGGCTTATATTGATTATGATATCTCAATTGAAGGTATCAGCTTTATTGTAATGCTAAATCTTGGTCTTACTGTACTATTTTTAGTTTTTACCTTTTTGAAAGAAGTTAAGTTATATCAACATTTATATAATAATAAGGAAATTGAAGAAATTAAGCACAAAGATTTGGCTGAAGATCCGTTTCAACGGGAAGTTGTTAATTACCTTTACCGTAAATTAACAAGTCAAAAAGAACGTGTAGTTGAGCAGCAATTACATATCAAAATGACGGAACAATCTTTAACTGAATTTGTGCATGATATTAAAACGCCTGTAACAGCGATGAAGTTGTTAATTGACCAAGAAGCAGAAGGTACCCGTAAAAAGGCATTATTATATGAGTGGGCACGTATTAATGAGTTATTAGATAAACAACTGTATTTAACTCGATTAGAGTCTAAAAATAGAGATATGTATTTTGAAGAAACTGCGTTGAAACGACTGGTCATCGATGAGATTCAATTGACACGTCATATTAGTCAGGCTAAGGGTATAGGTTATGATTTGAATTTTGAGACAAACTTAGATGTATATACAGATGTCAAGTGGTGTCGCATGATGATTCGTCAAATTTTATCTAATTCTTTGAAATATTCACAAGGCCAGGATATTGTTATCCGCTCTTTTATAAAGGATGATCATGTGGCATTAGAAATTAAAGACTTTGGTAGAGGGATTAGTCACAAAGATTTACCACGTATATTTGAGCGTGGTTTCACTTCGACTGCGAATCGTAATGAAACGACATCTTCGGGTATTGGACTGTATTTGGTAAACAGCGTTAAGGAACAGTTAGGTATCGATGTTCGTGTTACGTCTACCGTAGGGCAAGGGACTACATTTGTTTTAACTTTTCCGAAACAAAATGAATTAATGGCGCGTATGACGCAAGTGACAACAATGTTACCTTAAAACGTTGATTTGTTACTCCATCTTCATTTCATCAATTGTAATTACTTTTATAATTAAACTGACTAAATAAGTGCGAAATCACTAAAATAAACGCGCACGCAGATATATTGAACGACGAGGTGAACGATTAACGTGACAATATTACAGGCAAAGCAAATAGCCAAAACCTATGGTAACAAGCAAACTAAACAAGAAGTATTAAAAGATATTGACCTGTCAATTGAAGCGGGAGAGTTTGTTGCTATCATGGGGCCCTCGGGATCAGGCAAAACAACCTTATTGAATGTATTAAGTTCAATTGACTATTTAACACACGGTTCTATTATTTTAGACGGTCAACAATTAGAAAAATTGTCTAACAAAGCATTGTCTGACATCAGAAAAAAAGATATTGGATTTATATTTCAAGAATATAATTTGCTACATACACTAACGGTCAAAGAGAACATCATGTTACCTTTATCCGTTCAGAAGCTAGATAAAAGCGAAATGAATGAGCGCTATCAACGTATCACAAAGGCGTTAAATATATTTGAAATTAGTGATAAGTATCCGTCAGAAATTTCAGGTGGACAACGACAAAGAACGTCAGCTGCACGTGCATTTATTACATATCCAAAGATTATTTTTGCGGATGAACCTACTGGCGCACTTGATTCCAAAAATACTCGAGATTTGTTGCAACGTTTTCAAAAAATTAATGAACTCTATAATGCGACGATAGTGATGGTCACGCATGACCCATTAGCAGCAAGTTTCTCAGAGCGTGTGATTATGTTGAAAGATGGACAAGTTTTTACTGAAATATATCAAGGTGAAGATGATAAAAACGTCTTTCACAGAGAAATTCTACGTGCACAAAGTATCTTAGGTGGCATGATGTATGAGTTTTAGTCATATTATATGGAAGAACTTTCAACAAAATATTATTCATTACGCAATTTATATCTTTTCACTTGTATTAAGTATCGTGTTGTTCTTTAGTTTTATTACGATCAAATATGTACATCACTTAAATGTGCACCAGTCTTTGTCAATGATACGTCAAGGTACACAAGTGGGAAGTTATTTTTTATTTATCATCATTGTCGTATTTATCATGTATACAAATATGTTGTTTATTAAACGACGGAGTTATGAATTCGGGTTATTGCAAACGATTGGTTTAGGCAAAAAAAGTATTATTTACATGCTAATGCTTGAGCAGTTATTTATTTTTATTATAACTGCATTATTAGGTATGATTATTGGCATTTTGGGCTCGAAAATACTACTAATGATTGTGTTGAAATTATTAGGTATACATACATCTGTATCATTCATTTTTAGTTTTCAAGCGATTGCACAAACATTATTTATACTTGTCATTGCCTATATACTCATCATTATCCAAGCATCTATTTATTTAAGTAAATCCTCAATTAAAAGTTTGATGGACTTTCAAGATAGTAAAGAAGATAGTCATATCACGCTTACATTAGGAGAAGTTATATTAGGTATCTTAGGCGTTGTGCTAATATTGACGGGATATTATTTATCAACGCGCTTTGTTGAGATTGTGGATGATGTCATACTACCATTTGTCATTTTAATTGTAACTGTTTTAGGAACTTATTTTTTCTTTCGAAGTACGATATCACTCATATTGAAGATGATTAGATACTTTAAAGGCGGAAATATGACTGTAAATGATGTTATTTTCACGTCATCACTCATGTTTCGAATTAGAAAAAATGCATTTTCATTGACTGTAATGGCTATCATCTCAGCAATTACTGTATCAGTTTTATGTTTCGCTGCGATTAGTAGAGGTTCTTTGGCAAATGAAGTGCTTTTAGAATCACCCCATGAAGTTACGCTAAAAGAAGAGAAACTTGCAAATGAATTAGGATTTGAATTAAGTCGCCATCATATTCCTTATCGTTATGATTTTAAACAAGTCGTATATTCTCAACTATATAAAGATCAGTTATTTGACAATAGTCAGATACAACCCTATGCAGTTACTGTAACGAGCGAAAAATATTTTCCAAATGTTTCTTTAGAAAAAGGTGAAGCAAATTTAATTATGCCTGAAGGTTTAATTCAAGAGTTATCGAAGCATAAATCAAATGGTACGGCTTCTATTGGAACTAAAAAATATCACGTGAATATTAAATTGCATAAAGTGATGGACAAAATTTATTTTAAACAAAGTATTGATTTAGGTGGTCCTACACTAGTATTGAATGATACCGATTATAATTACTTGAAAACACATGCGAATCGTAAATATATCGTTTCACAATATGGCTTTGATTTACAACATAATAGAGATATTCCGAAACTTGAAAGCATTACGAAAGATCTCAACAGTGATGTGCAAACGCGTAGTGAAGTCGTTAGTGAAGTATCCAGTTTAACTGGCATATTACTGTTTGTAACGTCATTTTTAGGCATTGCATTCTTGATTGCCACAGGATGTATTATTTACATTAAACAAATTGATGAAACAGAAGATGAGTTGGAAAGCTATTCAGTATTACGCAAATTAGGATTCATTCAAAAAGATATGGCCAAAGGATTAAAGCTTAAAGTGGCATTTAACTTTGGTATACCATTGATTATTGCCTTGTTGCATTCATACTTTGCTGCTGTGGTCTTTATGAAGATCATAGGTTTTGATAATCAAGTGCCGATTTTTGTCGTAATGGGTATTTACTCAATCATTTACAGCATTTTTGCAGTTATCGCATATAACCATTCTAAACGTACAATTAATCACTCAATTTAAGCTAATATTTTTCTAATATTTCGTATTTGTAAAGAATTTGTAAATGTAATTGTGGTTATGTAAATTTTGTGATATTTTCAAATAGGGACAAATTCAGTAATGGAGTATTACGTGAATAACAGTAAAACATTATATTTACATAAAATTTACAAATAGTCTGAAAAAGACTTTTGAAAAGTTCTTATTGTAAATGTATCCTTTATCTAAAGTTGTCTTACAATAATAAAAATTTACAACGTGATTGGAAACGATCGCTATAATGGAGGCTTTATAATGTTTACTAAGAAAAAGGATAAGTTCATGGTTCAATTAGAGGAAATGGTATTTAACTTGGACCGTGCTGCAGTTGAATTCGGGAAAATGGATTTCAATACGCACTTAGATTTAAAAGCTTATTCTGATAATATCAAGACTTATGAGTCACATGGTGACGAATTAATGCATCAAGTCATTACGGATTTAAATCAAACATTTATTACACCAATTGAACGTGAAGATATCCTATCTTTATGTAATGCAATTGATGATGTGCTAGACGCTATGGAAGAAACATCAGCAATGTTCGAAATGTATTCAATTGAATATACAGATGAATACATGGCAGAATTCGTAGAAAATATTCAAAAAGCAGTAGCAGAAATGAAATTAGCTGTTGGTTTATTAGTAGAGAAAAAATTATCACACATGCGCATTCATTCTATTAACATTAAAGAATTTGAAACAAACTGTGATGGCATTTTACGTCAATCTATTAAACACATCTTTAACAGCGAAACTGATCCAATCACACTTATTAAAATAAAAGATATTTATGAAAGCATGGAAGAAATCGCAGATAAATGTCAAGTTGTGGCAAATAATTTCGAAACGATTATTATGAAAAATAGCTAAGGGAGTTTTAATTTATGGAATATGTATTAATTATCACTATAGCTATCGTAATATTTTCTTTAATCTTTGACTTTATCAATGGCTTCCATGATACAGCCAATGCGATTGCTACAGCAGTATCAACACGTGCCTTAACGCCTAGAACTGCTATCTTTTTAGCGGCAATTATGAACTTTGTTGGTGCGCTAACTTTCACTGGTGTTGCCGGTACAATAACGAAAGATATTGTTGATCCATTTAAATTACAAAATGGGTTAGTCGTTGTATTAGCCGCAATATTAGCCGCAATTATTTGGAACTTATTAACATGGTATTATGGTATACCAAGTTCATCATCTCATGCGTTGATAGGTTCAATCGCAGGTGCAGCGATTGCAGCACAAGGATTTGGTGTACTTCATTATCAAGGTTTCACTAAGATTATTATTGTTTTAATCATTTCACCAATTATTGCATTTTGTGTCGGATTCATTATGTACACGATTGTTAAAATTGTCTTTAAAAATGCTAACCTTACTAGAGCGAATCGTAATTTCCGATTCTTCCAAGTATTTACTGCAGCATTACAATCGTTCTCACACGGTACGAATGATGCACAAAAATCAATGGGTATCATTACATTAGCTTTAATTGTAGCCAATATTCAAGATCCATCGAATGTTGAACCAGCTTTATGGGTAAAAGTTGCCTGTGCAACTGCAATGGGTCTAGGTACTGCCATTGGTGGATGGAAGATTATTAAAACTGTAGGTGGAAACATTATGAAAATCCGCCCAGCTAACGGTGCTGCAGCTGACTTATCATCAGCATTAACAATATTTGTAGCATCATCATTACACTTCCCATTATCTACAACACACGTTGTATCATCATCAATTCTTGGTGTTGGTGCTTCTAACAGAGCTAAAGGTGTTAAATGGAACACTGCACAACGTATGATTATTACATGGGTTATTACATTACCAATCTCAGCTATTTTAGCTGCTTTGATTTTCTTAGTTATGAACATTTTCTTATAATTAAATAATTAAGTGTTAGGGAGTGGGACAGAATACTTATTAAATTCGTCGTCTCACCCTTTTCAAACTGCCTATAAAGTCTTTGACTTTGTAGGCAGTTTTTTATGTACGTCCTGAGATAGGGAGGGGGATTTGGTTATAAAGACATTCTTTAAAGTATTGCTAACTGAATGTTCATTTTAAAGTGTCTTACTTATATGCTAAATCATTTAGATGAATTAAGTTAGTAAGTCTAATCTAAGTATGCGTTTATTATGATAGAATATAAAACTTAAATAAAAGTTACAGGTTGTCAAATCAAATTATTACAATGGTGTGTTGTTGCCACGTATTTTTTATAGAACACAAAAGGAGTGGAACAGAATTTTAAAACGCTGTTCCACTCCTAGCTTACTTAGCTTGTAGAATTTGTTGATGAAGTTCTCTATGATAGGGTGACCATCCACAAGATAGCAATATTATATTATTTAGTGAATGAAATTGTAGCTTGAAACTACAGATGCAGGAATGGTTCTTGTATTTGTGTTATATGGGCCATTAGCATAATTCATTTCTGAAATTAAGATGCTACCATCTGCATTAACACGTTCAACATAAGCCACATGGCCATAGTAGCCTGTAGTTGATTGCATAATTGAACCAACAGTTGCATTATGATCTACTGTGTAACCATCTGCTGCTGCGTTGCCTGCCCAATATTTAGCATCTGACCAATAAGTACTAATTGGTTTACCAGCTTGCGCACGACGGTCGAATACATACCATGTACATTGACCAGCAGTATATAAGTTTTGATGATTGAATGATGGGCTAGCATAACCGCCACTTCCGCCACCGTTATTCGTTGTATTCGGATTTGTTTCAGTAGGTGTATTTGCTGAACCATTTGGTATTTTTAATTGTTGATTTGGTGTTATTAAATAACCTGATAAGTTATTGGCCTTCATTAATGCATTGACCGATACACCATTCTTACTAGCAATTGCATATAAAGAATCGCCAGATTTTACTGTGTAATATGATGAAGAAGTTGTTGCGTTTGAACTGGCATTATTAGCATTATTACTGCTGCCCCCAATAGTAATAACTTGGCCAGGGAAAATCATATTGTTAGAAAGGTTGTTACTCTTCTTAATACTATCTACAGATGTATTATATTTACTAGCGATGCTCCATAGCGACTCGCCGGATTTTACAGTATGTTGTGTTGATGCTTCAGCATTATGGTTTGATAATACTGCAACTGCTCCGGTTGCGACAGAAGCTGCGACTGCTAACTTTTTCAACTAAATGTCCTCCTTGAGAAAATTCATTATATTTTTAATTAATTTATTCCTAAACTATTCATTACCTTATATATTCATTCACATATATCACGTATTCATACTATCAAAAATGTGACACACTGTGGGCGTTGTTATTATCTTGTAACATTGTTAATATTTGTCATTGATTGTGTAAAACCGTCCAATCCGTTGATATGATAGGATTCAGCTAACATTTGCTCATGGATTTCATTTTTAAAATTAAGTAAATTGTAATATTTTGATGAGATGTTAGAACAACTAATTTAAGTAAATTTAACTCAAAATGGCTTAACAACAGGCTTTAAGATTGTATTAAACTTAATTGTGACGTATATTTTTTGTACTTAAATTAATGGTTATTAGTAATGTAATTGTAGAAAATATATCAATCGTAAATGATTTATTTTTGAAAAGTAATTAGAATGCGATACAATCGAATTGAAAAAGGGATAGTTAATAAGGAGAGATTTAAAATATGTCTCAGACGTACAATAATGCACAACATGTGAATCGGAAGCATCAAGAGAAAGGTCAATCACATGCTTATGGTAAAGTATGGCTCTATTTTATGTATTATTGGATTATATTTGGAATTGGATGTTACTTTGGACAGTATTTACCTATGGAATGGAGACGTCCTTTATCCATAGCACTATTGGTATTAATATTAGCAACATTATTTATTCAACGGGCACGTAAATATGGGTTGATCATTTCGCATATTTACGCCATACTTGTGGGTCTTTTATCATACGCTACGTTTACAACTTATATGCAAAATTTAGGGCCAGAGGTCTTTTATAAAAATGTCCTATTGGCAATTGGAGCGTTCATTGTTTTCGGTATTTTGGGCTATTTTATAATCAATGATGCCTCAAGTATTGGTAAATATTTATTTGTCGCATTAATTGCGTTAATTATTGCTGGATTAATTGGTATGTTCATCAATAATCCGATATATCATACCGTTATCACAGCGGTAGGTCTAATATTATTCTTACTATATACCTTGTATGATTTCAATCGTATGAAACGAGGGAATTTCTCACCTCGCGAAATGGGTTTTAATCTATTTATCAATTTATTAAATATTATAAAAGATGTATTAAGACTTGCAAATCGCTTTAAAAATTAAATAAAAACACATATAATGAGAAACTATACATTTGAGATGTCTTCGTATTGTATTTAATGATTTTAATTTGTTTAGTAATTGTATGATTGATCGCATTACTAAACACATGATTGAATTATTGAGCAATAACGAGGCATCTTTTTTATCAAATTCATAATTTAAATAAATAATAAAAAGTAATTAATTTATAAAAAAATGTATTTTTGATTTGTTTATCGTGTTGTGATAAATTTACATTTAATCACTGTGATAGTGCTAAGATACCAAAAGAAGAAATAGTACAACATTTAGAAAGACGATCATGAATAAGAAAGAGGTTAATCAATGGCTAATACCTATGTTCATATATTGACTAAACATGAATACAAAATGACACGTTGCCAAGACGGTATTATTCTGTTGTTTCCAATTGAAGGTCAACTTAAACTTCAGCACTTTACTAAAACTGTTAGCGTCGAAAATGATATTTACGTCATCAATAACACAGATATTTTTTCAATTATAGAAAATAAAAAAACACTGATGCTATACATCGCTAGTGACTGGTTTAGAGATCGAGGTTTTGAATTTTTTAATTATAAATATTCGACTAATTTAGTAAAATCAACCAGCGCAATCAAACGTTTGTTACTACATATAGCACTAAACGCTTTAAATGTTGACGCCATTTCTGATGATACGACACACATCACTTCTATTGTCGATATTATTGGGAAAGAAGGGGCAATTGAAAAGATGATTGCTAATCATCAATATAACTTTTCTTATTACGGAGAGTTAAGCGATGTACTAGAATATATTAATCAAAATATTAATAAGAAAATAACATTAACTGGTATTGCATCACAATTATTCACTTCTAAATCCAATCTTTCAGCACAATTTAACCAATTGTTAAATATGGGCTTTAAAACCTATGTCGATACTTTGAAAATTGCAAATTCATTTGAATGGTTGTTAACTACGAAAAATACAATCAGTCTCATAAGTGAAAAAGTAGGTTTTAGTAATGCCTCAAGTTATTCAAAATCCTTTAAAAATCATGTCGGCATGACGCCTAATGAATACCGATACTGTGATAAATTCAACAAAACAATTTACATGGATTATGAAACATTGAATGATACTAGCTTGAAGGATATACGACATTTGATTAAAACGAAGCAACAATATTATAACCAACATGATGAACATAAAATTTATGCAGATTCAACGGTTGGTTCGGTTGTCAATCCATATTATTTAGTCATTCAAGTTAATACAATTGAAGAAATCAGGTTACTTTTTCTTCAAGATTTTGCGCGACCATTGTCTTTTGGCAAAACAACATTGAAGTTTTACCTTAATGTAGATATGCGTGATATTAAAGATCAAATGACTAAGAATGAGAGACAACGCTTATTTGAATATATTATTCGTAATGGGTTAAATGTGGTCTTTAGATTAGAAGATTTAGGGTTAACAGATTTTTTAGAGTCAAATTATGAGGATGTAGCAGACTACTTCAGAGAACATCAACTGCCTACGACTGGTAATCATAAATTAGAGCTTGTATTTGATTTAGAGGAGTTAAATTTAAAATCTATCTATCGCGTCATTTTAAAGATACAGCATAAGACCCAACAATTTTCATTCGGTTTAGAAATAAGTAAATTGTTAAATGACCCAGTCTTGTTTAAAACGCTAGAATCACAAATCAAACGTATTAATTTTAAATTTTTATATATTGATAATGCGCAACTGAAAATGCCATATCTAATTGAACAAAATGAGCACTTATTAGTTAAAAATATAGTACGCTATCAAAATATCCGACAAATTCTAAAACAAATTGATTTAGAGAATCAGAAGATAATATTTTTAAATTTTGAAAATCATAAATTTTTAAATAGTAAATATAATGATTTGAATAATAGCGCACCTTTATTAATAGAAACATTTGTAAGAACAGCTTCTTACTTTAATGGCATTGGCTTCGATTTCAAGCATCATAATAGACAATTTAATGCGCTGCACATATTCGACGAAAATGGATTTAAATCCATTTTAGGCACAATAGTGGATCAGTTGCTTGAAATTAGTACGAAGCCTAAATTATTTAATGAAAACTACATCTTAATTGATGATGAAGCGCACTATACGATTTTCATCTATGATTGGCGCGTGTTAGAGAATGAGTCATTGCAAGTCAATTATGACCAAACAGACGTGTTTATTGATTTTAACGATGACGCGTTAAAGGATACGTATTTAGTCAAGATTCAGCTTATTGATGACTACAACGGCAATATTAATCATCTTATTTCAAAGCATATTAGGAAAAAATATAAATGGTCGAAACGTTTTTTAAGAAAAATGGATTATCACATTCATCCTACATTAAAACTCGTAGAACACAATTTCAAAAAAGAACCACTTCAAATTAACCTCAATTACAATGCTTTATACGTCGTTAAGATTCTCAAAGAGTCACGAAATAATAAATAATGTTTTACACAACTATATTTAACTTTGTTAGTAAATTAGACAAAAATTTCTAAACAAAGTTATAGGACATACTTACAAATATAAATGATAATAGTAATTAAGTTGTCTGCTTATATTTGGAGGTGCAAGAAGCATTGAATAATGACAAATTAAATAAATTGCTAGAATTCTATAAACAGTATAAAGCATTGTCAGAGTATATAGATAAACAATATAAGTTGACATTAAATGATTTAGCTTTACTAAAACTTGCTCATGAATATATTGCTAATGATCAAATGTTAATGCAAAAGTTTCTAAAAATAGCAATTAGTGAGTTGGAGTTAAGTAGAACCAAATTGTTAGTATCAATTCGACGACTTATAGAAAAGGAAAGATTAAGTAAGGTTCGATCCACTGAAGATGAAAGAAAAATATTTATCTACATGGATGAAAAAAATATTAAAAATTTCGATGCTTTATTCAATGATGTTGAAGAATTTTTAGATATTTAATTTAATATGTTAAACAAAGAGTGCTGACAAAGTCGTTTTGTCAGTATTTTTTCTTTTAATTTGATTCATCATAAAATGGATTCCATTTTAGACAATGCTTTGTTAATGCTATATAATAAGGATTATTGAGTATGAAAGCGAGATGACATTATGGGACGTAAATGGAACAATATTAAAGAAAAAAAGGCCCAAAAAGATAAAAATACAAGTAGAATATATGCAAAATTTGGTAAAGAAATTTATGTAGCAGCTAAATCTGGTGAGCCAGATCCTGAATCTAACCAAGCGTTAAGATTAGTACTTGAGAGAGCTAAGACTTACTCAGTACCAAATCATATTATCGATAGAGCTATAGACAAAGCTAAAGGTGCTGGTGATGAAAATTTCGACCACTTACGTTATGAAGGGTTCGGACCAAGTGGTTCAATGCTTATCGTAGATGCCTTAACAAATAATGTAAACCGTACGGCTTCAGATGTTAGAGCAGCTTTCGGTAAAAATGGCGGTAATATGGGCGTATCAGGTTCAGTCGCTTATATGTTTGATCATACTGCGACATTCGGAATTGAAGGTAAGTCAGCAGATGACGTTTTAGAGGCATTAATGGAACAAGATGTCGATGTTAGAGATGTTATTGAAGATGGAGATCTTACAATTGTCTATGCGGAACCGGACCAATTTGCTCAAGTTCAAGATGCGTTACGTGAAACAGGCGTAGAAGATTTTAAAGTTGCTGAATTCGAAATGTTACCACAAACTGATATTGAATTATCGGAAGATGACCAAGCAACATTTGAGAAATTAATTGATGCACTCGAAGATCTTGAAGATGTTCAAAATGTCTTCCACAATGTGGACTTAAAATAATGAAAAAACACGCAGATGATTGGATTAAACAACTTGATCTTACGCCTCATCCAGAAGGTGGTTATTTCAAAGAAACCATTCGAGAATCAACGGATGAAGCACAACGTGCGCCTTTTAGTAGTATTTATTTCTTACTGAAGACAGGTGATATTTCTCATTTTCATCGTATCGACGCAGATGAAGTATGGTACTACCATGCAGGTGAATCATTAACGATTCATATGATTACACCTGATGGCGACTATGAAAGTGTTCAATTAGGACCTGCAATTGAAGAAGGACAAGTACTTCAGTATAAGGTACCTAAAGATACAATTTTTGCTTCAAGTTTAATAGACAGAGAAGGATACAGTTTAGTAGGTTGTATGTGTCAACCAGCATTTGAATTTAATCACTTTGAATTGTTTACACAAGAGACGTTAATGCATTTATATCCTCAACATAAGAAGTTGATTCAACAGTATGCCTTATTAGATATAAATAAATAAATCATAAAAACAGTCTGAGACATAAATAATATAATAATGCTATATAGCAAATTCGCAGTAGCTGACTGAACTGAAAAGGCGCTTAAATCAAGCTATTCTCAGTTCTAGTCAGGGGCCCCAACAAAGAGAATTTCACTAGAGAAATTCTACAAGCAAAGCAAGCTGGGAGCGGGGCCCCAGCAAAGAGAACTTCATCAAGAAATTCTACAAGCAAAGCAAGCTGGGAGTGGACGACGAATTCAAAAGAATTCTGGTCCACTCCCTTTTTAAGTTTAATAAGTCGTTAATTAGCGCTACCTAATAATTCATTTGCTAATTCAACAACGTAGGCTAATTTAGCCCATTGTTCTTCTTCTGTGAGTTGATTTCCCTCTTCAGTAGAAGCAAACCCGCATTGTGGACTCAAACAGATATGTTCCAAATCAACATATTGCTGTGCTTCTTCAATGCGTTGTTTAATCAAGTCTTTGTCTTCGAGTTTAGGTGTTTTCGATGTGATTAAACCAAGGACCGCATATGCATCTTTATTAAAATAACGTAAAGGCTCAAAGCCGCCAGAACGATTATCGTCATATTCTAAGAAAAAGCCATCCAAATGTTCTTTGAATAAATAAGGCGCAATGGCTTCGTAACCACCTGAAATCGCCCACGTTGATTGATAATTTCCTCGACAAATATGCGTAGTTAAAATCAAATCATCCGGAAGTCCTTGTACTGCCTGATTGATTACTTTATATGCCAATTCGCGAGCTTGGACTTTTTCTTCATCTGTACGTTGACGTCCACGTACCTTTTGACTTCCCTCAGTTAAACCGGCCCAATATACATCATCAATTTGTATGTATCTTGCACCTAAATCGTAAAAATGTTGCAATGATTGACGATAAGCTTCAGCAATATCATGAGCAAAATCTTCAATGTTTGGATAAATGTCTTCGTTTAATATGTTAGGGTGAAATAATTGATTTGGACTTGGGATAGAAACTTTTGCAGTTGCGCGACCATCAACTTTATCATATAAGAATTTAAAATGGTCAAAGTGAGGATGGTTAGGATTATACTTCACTTTATCGACGATTTTCACATTATGTGCACGTGTTTCAATGCCTTCAAATTCTAAACCGTGGTCGGGTGTATAACCTTCTACACCATCAATATGCTCTAAGAAATCAAAGTGCCACCAACTTCTTCGGAATTCGCCATCAGTGATGCTATGTAACCCAATTTCTAATTGTTTCTCAATAATGCGTTCGATTTCTTCATCTTCTACTTGTTTTAGGTCATTGGCTGAAATTGTATTATTTTGATATTGTGCACGTGCTTCTTTTAAACGCTTTGGACGTAATAAACTTCCTACGTGATCTGCTTTAAATGGTCTTTTGGTCATTAACCATTCCTCCTTTATCACTTTATTTAGAATTTTCAGATAATATAATTTTAAATCTATCAAATACGCGTATTTTTGTCAATTTTCCCTAAAAAATGAATAGATGTAGTAAAATAAAACTGAAAAAATTTATGGGTTTATGTGTGTAATGCAAATAAAAACGACCAAAGATGACATTAATAGGTTAGTTTAATATAATAATGACAAGGAGTTGGTGGCTTTATGAAAATAAAATATATAGATAAACGTCACTGGCGTCGCCTATTAGAACGTGATTATATAGAAGTTAAGGTAAATAATAATAGATTTAAGGGTATTATTGGCTTGGTCACGATGAAGAAGGTTCGTGAACCTTTAGAGGTGACGGTAGTAGGCCAGAATATAATTGTTGCTAATGACAATTATCAATGGTTGCAGATTTTGCCGGAGAAGAAACGTTATAGTATTACTGCAATGTTTGATGATAAAGGAAATCCATTGGAGTATTACTTCGATATTAATATTAAAAATATTACACAAAAGGGCAATGCTAGAACACTTGATTTATTCTTAGATGTGCTCGTATTGCCATCTACTGGAGAATATGAACTCGTTGATGAGAACGACTTGGAACTAGCATTAAAAAATGAACAAATCACTAAAAAACAATATCATGAAGCCTATATGATTGCGCATCAATTGATGATTGAAATCAATGAGAATTTCGACGATTTAAATAACCGAATCATGTATTGTTATAACAAGATGGTTGGTAAATTGAAGAAACCAAATTACAATAAAACCTATAAAAAACATATTCAGCATCATAAGCCACATTTAAATAAAGGGGAACGATATTAACACAATCCTTTTATATTAGGAGCGAAACGAGACAATAAGTCAATGCAAGGCATGCGTTTTAACATTTTTCGTTTCGGTCTTAAATTTTGTGTTGCTCATAGCCAAGTTCATGAATAAACATTACTAGGGGGAAGCTATGAAAATAGAAGACTATCGATTATTAATTACACTCGATGAAACTAAGACGTTACGTAAAGCAGCAGAGATATTATATATTTCTCAACCAGCTGTAACACAACGTCTTAAAGCTATTGAACACTCATTTGGTGTGGATATATTTATTCGTACAAAGAAACAACTAATCACTACCACTGAAGGTGCTATGATTATTGAACATGCGCGTGATATGTTGAAGCGCGAACGCTTATTTTTCGATAAAATGCAAGCGCATATCGGAGAAGTGAATGGCACAATTTCGATTGGGTGTTCATCTTTAATTGGTCAAACGTTATTACCTGAAGTGTTGAGTTTATACAATTCACAATTTCCGAACGTTGAAATTCAAGTGCAAGTTGGCTCTACAGAACAAATCAAAGCCAATCATAGAGATTATCACGTAATGATTACGAGAGGTAATAAAGTCATGAATTTGACCAATACGCATCTCTTTGACGACGATCATTATTTCATCTACCCGAAAGAAAAAAGAAATGACGTTTCTAAGTTGCCTTTCATAGAATTTCAAGCGGATCCTATCTATATTAATCAAATTAAAGAATGGTATAATGAAAATCTTGGTCAAGATTATCACGCAACGATAACAGTGGATCAAGTTGCAACATGTAAAGAAATGTTAGTAAGTGGCGTAGGCGTAACGATTCTCCCAGAAATCATGATGAGAAATATCGACAAAAATATGTTCGAATTTGAAAAGGTGAATATCGATAATCAACCGCTTATTCGCTCAACATTTATGAGTTATGACAGTAGCATGTTACAGTTGCCACAAGTTGAGTCATTTGTCACTTTGATGATTAATTTTATTCGCTAATCATTAGAATGATGTGTTATATCAAAGAAGAATAGGGGTAGGAAAAATGTTTGCAGCATTGTTGCATATAAAGAACTACAAATTATTCGTTGTGAATATGATGCTATTAGGTATGGGTATCGCCATTACCGTGCCTTACTTTGTGCTATTTGCGACGAAAGAACTAGGAATGACAACAAATCAATTCGGTATTTTGCTTGCCTTAGCAGCGGTGAGTCAATTTACTGTAAATTCTATTGTCGCTCGCTTTTCTGATACGCATAGTATAAATAGAAAGGTACTCATCATTAGTGCGTTGATGATGGGGGCGATTAGTTTCTCAATATATTTTTATATTCATCATATTTGGTTGTTTATTATTGTGTACGCTATTTTTCAAGGGTTATTTGCCCCAGCAATGCCGCAGTTATATGCATCTGCACGTGAATCAATTAATGTTTCTTCCTCAAGAAATAACGCTAAATTTGCAAATACAGTTTTACGTTCAATGTTTTCTTTTGGTTTCTTGTTTGGACCATTAATTGGTGCATATTTAATTCAATTTATGGGATATGCTGGCCTTTTTGGTGGCACCGTCTTTATATTATTATTCACACTTGTTTTACAAATTTTCTTTTATAAGGATTTAAATTTATCCGCTAAAGAGCAAGTTGGTGGTACAGCTAATATTGAAAAGACTGCTCCCAATATGCTTAAGGATAAAACACTTTTTGTACCATTCATTGCATTTATTTTATTACATATAGGGCAATGGATGTACACAATGAATATGCCATTATTTGTAACGGATTACCTCAAAGAGCAAGAGGGTTATGTAGGAACGTTAGCCAGTTTGTGTGCAGGTTTGGAAGTGCCTTTTATGGTGATATTAGGAATGTTATCAGCTAAACTGGCTACACGTACGTTGTTAATTATTGGTGCAATTAGTGGTGGTGCCTTCTACTTTAGTATTGGTGTGTTTGAAAATATCTATGCCATGATGGTTGGACAAATCTTCTTAGCACTATTTCTAGCTATATTGCTTGGTTTAGGTATTAGCTATTTCCAAGATATTCTACCTGATTTCCCGGGTTATGCATCAACATTATTTGCAAATGCAATGGTCATTGGGCAATTACTCGGAAATTTATTAGGTGGAGCAATGAGTCATTGGGTTGGCTTGGAGAATGTTTTCTTCGTGTCAGCATCATCTATCTTTATAGGAATGATATTAATCTTCTTTACGAAAGATCAAAAATATACGGAAGCGGATGTGACAGTTAAATAATGGAAGTTGTTTTATGGATTTTAATACTATTATCATTTGTTTTAGCTTTTGTAGGTCTAATTAAGCCAATTATTCCATCAGTACTTGTACTATGGGTAGGCTTCTTGATTTATCAATTTGGATTTCCTCAAGAAGGGCTATCATGGATATTTTATGTTGCCATGATTTTATTTACTGTATTTATCTTAGTATCAGACTTTTTAATGAATAAATACTTTGTAAATCGATTTGGTGGTTCTAAATTAGGGGAATATGCTGCGTTAATAGGTGTAATCGTAGGGTGCTTCGTTTTCCCACCATTCGGCATTATTATCATACCGTTTATTGCAGTACTTATTGTAGAATTAATTCAGGACTTTGATTTTGGAAAAGCCCTTAAAGCAAGTGTTGGATCAGTAATCGCATTTTTAGCGAGTTCAGTTGCACAAGCATTCATTATGCTAATTATGATTATCTGGTTCTTTATAGATGTATTTTTAGTTGGATGATGATCAATAAAAAGAGGTTAAGTCATTCATATCAAATGAGCGATTCGTTGCCAATCAGTATAATGGAAACGTAATTGCATAACTTTGATAAAAATGCTTAACCTTTTTTGATAGCTCATGCGCTACTTAGCAAATGCTAAGTAATGATGCTAAAAATTATAAACTCGTATTAGAATCTTTATTCACGAAATGATGTTGTATATAAAAAGCAATCGGTGTAATGATGGCAGAGATAATAATAAATGACCAATTACTAATCAGAACATATGGACCAAAAGCTAAAAATGATTGTGGAATAAAAAAGACATAAAATAAAGCGACTAATAATAGTGCTATAATACAGTAATTTAATAGCCATACCCAGTGCGAGTTGTTGAAACTTTGTAGTTGGACAGTCTTAAATATGACTAGTATAAACATAAAAATAATAAACAATCCTGCAACAACAGTAATAGGGAATGTATATAAGTAAACTTCATTATTATCGCCACCAATAAAAAAGCCAATAAACCCTTTGAAGAAACAAAAAATACCAATTAAAAAAATAAAATTCCGAAATATATACTTAAATATATTTTGAAATGTTTCATTAGGCAAAGATTTAATTTCTTTTTTAGCGTGTGCTTTAGGGTTATGCTCGAAAAACTCTAATGCGAGTGTGCCTTCATTCTCAGCTTCTAATAATCTTTTTAATATGCGACTCAGCATTACCTCGCTATCATGCGGATTGACACTCAAGTCAGCACGAACGTATGTCATATAATTCTCAAAGATTTCTCTATCTGTATTATTTAGTCGCAATGATTTTACATTATTTTCACGTGCTAATTTCGCAGTGGATTTCATTGACTAAACTCCTTAACGTTTAAAATTAATTTATTTTTCAAAATAATAGACTATTATATGTTAAATATGGATAATCATACCATAGATAAATATAGAATATAATGTTTATAACAAAGGAAGTTATTATGCGGAAACTAACTGTTGAAGATATTGACTGGATTGAAACAATAGCCAAGATACAAGAACATCATATTGAAAGGCGAGAATTACATTACAATGCAACTCAACTATCGATTGCCTTGCGTCAAGATATGATTGTTCAACGATTAAAGCATAGTGATGATATGATTCTAGTTGAATTGCGTGAAAACACAAACCACGTCATCGCATTTATTTGGGGACATTTTGAAGCGGTGCATGAAAAAGTAATAACAGAGATGCTTTATACAGATCCACATTTTCGAGGGCTGGGATACGCTAAGCGTTTAAAAGCTGCACTCGAACGCTGGGCGATTGAAAAGCAAGCTAAATCTATTGAAGGCACAATCGATGCTAAGAATGCCGCAATGATTGAACTTAATAAAGCGAATGCTTATGAAATAAGTCATGTAAAAATGCGTAAAGACCTTAGGTAAAAAATGAATAGGTTCTAAATTCATGTTAAAATAAGATTACTCATTCGTTATAAAGGAGAAAAGCATGAAGAAATGGTTAATACTCTTACTGTCAGCAACACTAATGTTGTCTGCATGTGGTAAGAGTGATGAAAGAACATCGTTAGAAAAAGATGTGAAGCAACTACAAAAAGAAAATGATGATTTGAAAAAGCAAAAGAAAGATTTAGAACAACAAAAAGAGAAACTCAACGATCAACGTGAAAAACTTCAAAAAGAAGTGGATGAATCAGTAGCGTCAGAATCTGCTAAGGACGACTCAGATAGTGATGACAAAGATAATAGTGATTCAACGTCAACGGAATCATCAGGCAGTCATACAGATAAGCAGACTAAGAATGAAAGTACATCACAAAGTGGTGCATCAAGTAATGAATCAAGTACTTCTGAAACGCGTAATAGCAATGACGCACAATCAACTAAGAATGCCAAACACAGTCAATCAAATAGCCAAGCGCATCCTTCTAGCGAGCAAAGTAACACTCAAAATACATCATCAAGTAACAGCCATTCATAATGGTCATTTTTAAATAATAGAAGCCATCTGGCTCGCGTTATGGCAAGTTTGATATGTATGCATGAAGGGTAAAATAAATTTAAATCAATTTTGAATTCACATTTTATCTTTTTAGATGTATTTAGTGGACTAAAATGGACGACATCATAAAATGATTAAATATAAACTTTATAATATTGGAGAGATGACATATGCATGAACAAGATTTTCATATTTTAGAAGGTCGCGACATAACATTACCTGAGTTAGGACGTGAAATTGAAAATATTACTGGACGTACTATCGTTGATTCTACTGGAGAAATCAAGCGTGTTATCGCACATTTACCTAACTTTGAATCTGATACAGATACATTTGTAGCTACATTTAAACTTAATCATCGTAATGATTTTGTCGATGCAACTTTTGTTGCGCCTAAAGATCAGCGCGATCGTTTAAAAGAAATTCCAGTACACATTGAACTCGTTAGTTACATATCTCGAGGATAATGAGTTAATCAATCAAATTTAAAGATGGATAAAGTGTGCTATGGTTAATGCGCCATATCGCACTTTTTTAATCATGTATTTCTTTAAAGTGGGGTGTTGAAAATGGCTACATATATAGAAACGGAAAGACTAAAATTACGAGATTGGAAGCAAGAAGATTTATTGCCATTTCAGAAAATGAATGCCAATCCTCAAGTGCGACGCTATTTCCCAAGTCTGTTAAGTTATCGACGTTCTGAATTAGATATGAAAAAAATGGACGATATTATTAAAGAAAATGGTATTGGCTTATTTGCCGTTGAACTTAAAGAAACTGGGGAGTGGCTTGGTTTTATTGGGGTGAATTATATTCCTCAAGACAGTTCATATCCGTTCGAGGAGTTGCCATTATATGAAATTGGATGGCGTCTGATTCCAGAAGTATGGGGGAATGGGCTTGCTACAGAAGGTGCAACAGCCGTATTAGCATTTGCTAAAGAAAAGGGGATTGAATCGATTTACAGTTTTACTGCAGAAAATAATCTACCATCTAGAAAAGTGATGGAAAAGATTGGTATGACATTATATGACCATTTTGAATTACCAGAACTAAGTAAATATCACATGTTGAAACGACAAGTACGCTATTATAAACAGTTATCAATTTAAACGTGAAAGCGACATGATATTGGAAAAGTATATTTCGTGATAAGTCATCACTAAATGAAATATAAAAGTCCAAAACATGTCGCTTTATCATTAATCGTATGTACGTGTGCCTAACGGTTTAAAGTTAAGTAACCCGTTTATTAAATCTTCTTTAGTATTGTATAAAGGAGCTAAGTTTTTATATTTTTCATCAATAAAACCTTCTTTAATCATACGATCAATAAGCTGTTGAAGTGGTTCAAAGAATCCATTTAGATTATAGACGCCGATGGGTTTTTCATGAATGCCGATTTGTGCCCAGCTATATGTCTCGAAAAATTCTTCGAGCGACCCAGCGCCACCTGGTGCCATCACAAATGCATCTGCAAGTTCGGCCATTTTCTGTTTGCGCTCATGCATTGAGTCTACAAGAATCAGTTCGCTAACATTTTGACTCGTGATTTCTTTTTCATCTAACATCTTTGGCATTACACCAATAGCGTGACCACCATGATCTAACACACCATCTTGAATCGCACCCATGATACCTATAGAACCGGCACCGAAGACTAATTCGTACCCCTGTTCAGCCATATATTTTCCAAGTTCGTATGCTTCTTTAACATAAATAGGGTCTTTCCCTTTACTAGCGCCACAATATACTGCAATTCGCTTCATTATACATCCTCCTTAAGTCGCTTGATAACAGCATGAAATGCACGCTCAAATTGTTTTCTATCTTCCTTTGAAAAGGGTGGAGGTCCTTTGTGACGACCACCTTGCTTTCTTATTTGTGCATTATTATAACGTTGTTGCAATAACAAATCTATATTACTGGAATGATAACTATGACCTTTATGATGCATGACAATCTTAACTTTAGAAAGTAACAAACTGGCCAAACCATAATCTTGAGTAATTACAATGTCTTCTGACGAAGCTAATTTCACAATTTTATAATCAACAGCATCTGGACCATCATCGACATAAAGCGTTTCAACATGATTTGGAAGTACTTTATTTGAGAAGTGACTAAAGCTACGCAAAATGATAACAAAAATGCCTGTCCCAGCAGTTAATTCAATTACAGAATCAACAACTGGACAAGCATCTCCATCAATGATTACCCGTGTCATAAAGCGTTACGCCTTATTATTCTCTTCGTTTTTATTTTGTGAAACAATACTATCAGCTTCATGACCGTCCAATTTTTTCATTTCTTTGATGCGCGCTTTTTCTTCTTGCTTTTGTAATTTTTCTTCTTCTTTATGACGTTTATCAATGTTTTTTTGAAGTTTTTTATCTAGTTTATTAACGTCTTTTTTGTTCTCTTTTTCGAGTTTTTCGCCTTTTTTCTCAGTCTCATCATCAAGTTTACCAGGCGTTAAACCAACTTTTTCTTGATATTTTTGAGTCTTTTTCATATCTTTCACACGTTGTTTTTCATTCTTTTCACGTGCTTTTTCTTCTTCTTTATGGCGTTGCTCTATATTTTTTTGAAGCTTTTTGTTCATTTTATCAGCTTCTTTATAATTTTTCTTAGCTAATTTTTCGCCTTTTTTCTGAATGTATTCAGGATCGTTTTCTTTAGCAATTTTTTTCAATTCTCTCTTGTTGTCAAATTCTTGTTTCTTGTCTCCTAAATAGTCTTTTGCATCTGATGCTTTATTCGCAATAGCGTGACCAGCATTAGTCGTTGCGTTTGTTGCTTTTTGTACCTCAGGGTGAGATTTAATGCGTTTACGTTCTACAATTAGTGGCACAATAATGATTGGTAAAACATTAATTGCCGTTTTAATGAGTTTCTTTTTGTCCATACACGTTGCCTCCATTAGATTTACTATTTATCTTCATTACCCTATGATACATGATACTAAACGAAGGAACTAGCTAGAACACTCATAATATCTTGAATAAACAATAGACGTGAACATTAAATTGTCTTTCAGTGCAAAAAATGAGAGCGGGACAGAAATTAAAATAAATTCGTTGTCCCGCTCTCGTTCAATGGTATTAACCATAATTTAATTTTAAATGCCTTTACCAATGCCGAAACCGAAGTACAGAATAGCAATAATGATTACTAATACAATACGATAAATTGCAAATGGTACTAACTTAACTTTATTAATTAAGTGTAAGAACGTTTTAATTGCAATTAAGCCGACAACAAAGGCAGCCAAGAACCCAATTAAGTAAAATGGGATATGTGAAAGTTCGATATATTGATAGTTTTTAAATAGTGATAACGCACTAGCAGCTAGCATAATAGGTACAGCCATAATGAATGTAAAGTCAGAAGCAGACTTATGATCTAACTTCATTAAGACACCTGTTGAAATAGTAGATCCAGATCTACTGAAACCAGGCCACATTGCTACTGCCTGAGAGATACCAATTACAAACGCTTGAACATAATTAATCTGGTCAACAGATTGAGGATTTGTCACTTTCTTGCTATATTTGTCTGCAATGATCATATAAATTGCACCTAGGAATAAACCAATCATTACAGTAGGAACGCTAAACAAATGTTCTTCAATAAAATCATCAAATAAGACGCCTAAAATACCAGCCGGAATCATACCTACTAAGACGTGTAGTAAGTTTAAGCGACGTGGTTTAGAACGAAATTCTTCATTAATTGACGTTTTTCTGTATTTGCCAATATGTAGCATTTCGAAATAACGCTCACGGAAGACCCATGCTGCAGCAAAAACAGAACCTAATTGAATTACAACCTTGAAGGTAAAAGCTGATTCAGAACCTAAAAATTCAGTCGATTTTAGCCACATGTCGTCTACTAAAATCATGTGACCCGTAGATGAAACTGGCGCAAATTCAGTTAATCCTTCGACGATACCTAGGATAAGGCCCTTGATAAACTCGATAATAATCATAAGTAACCTCTTTCTTTTATTAGAAATTTAAAATATTGTTGTCTTTAAATATATTGTTGTCAAAATTCACTTTACTATAATATCATAATGCATTAAATCTATGCTAATAATATTAAGACAACTACTTAAGCCTTATGTATAAATGTTAGTGATGCTTTGAGTAGACTTTTATTTAAAAAGTGGAAAAGTGTTTAACGACCCACAATATATTTTTATACCTTTTCCAATGTACTAGTATAACAGAGCATTTCACAACAGTCTTAAGTATGAAATGGTTACTTTAAGAGGCGCATATATCATAAATAATTCGAATATAAAGCAAAAATACATAATCTAATAACATGTTCATTATATTGTCACTGTTTTTCAAAAGGTATTAAATGCTAAACCATTAAGAACCTTTTATAATAGGAAATTAGGTGAAGATAAAGTGAAAAAATTAATGAATTTAGTCTTTAAATATAAAATGTTTCCATTGTTAATGGGAATTGTAAGCACATGCCTAGCAATAACTGTCGTTATTCAAAATATAAGTATTGCGACTTTTTTAGATCAAGTCTTATATGATCATACAACGTCTATTTTTTCATTGTTAATTATCATTTTAATCGTCTTAATTCTAAGAGCAACATTGAATATGATTAACTTGCGATTAGGTGATACGTTAGCTAGCAAAGTGAAACATCAATTACGCAAAGAGGTTGTTTTAAAAGACACCGTCGTTGCTACAGGAACGCAAATTAATATTTTAACCGAGACTATAGACGGCCTGTCTCCATTTTTTAAAAACTATTTACCACAAGTCTTTAAGTCAATGATGATTCCTTTAATAATTATCATAGCAATGTGTTTCATCCATTTAAATACCGCATTAATTATGATTGTTACAGCACCATTCATTCCACTTTTTTACATTATTTTTGGCCTTAAAACGCGTGATGAATCTAAAGATCAAATGACGTATTTAAATCAGTTTAGTCAGCGTTTTCTCAATGTGTCTAAGGGGCTTATTACACTTAAGCTTTTTAGACAGACCGAACACACGAAAGCACATGTATATGAAGATAGTACGCGATTTCGTGATTTAACGATGTGCATATTAAAAAGCGCGTTTTTATCGAGTTTAATGCTCGAGTTCATTAGTATGTTAGGTATTGGATTGGTTGCTTTGGAGGCTGCTCTAAGTCTTGTGATTTTTCATAGCATTGATTTTAAGACGGCAGCAATTGCCATCATATTAGCACCTGAGTTTTATAATGCGATTAAAGATTTAGGACAAGCCTTCCATACAGGTAAGCAAAGTGAGGGGGCGAGTGATGTCGTTTTTGACTTTTTAGATTCTGACAGTGCAACGCTTGTAAATCAAGAGAAGGTCAAAGTACAGCAGAAACCTCAAATTTGTATGACTCATGTAACGTATCACTATCCGAATCAATCATCTTATGCGATTCAAGATATGTCTTTAACAATCAATAGTGGGGAGACTATCGCTATTGTAGGACCAAGTGGTGCAGGTAAATCAACTTTGGCTAAGCTACTTACTCAAACGATTCGACCAACATCTGGCCAAGTAACGTTTAACTACAATGTTCATCAAATTGGAGTGTTGAGTCAAACGCCATATATTTTTTCTGCATCTATTAAAGATAATATCGCCATGTTTAAAGAAGTTGATGATGACCAAATCCTTCATGTATTAGAAATGGTTGGCTTAAAAGAGAAAGTATTGTCACTAAAAAAGGGGATTTATAGTCAAATTGGTGAAGGTGGCGAAATGTTATCAGGTGGTCAAATGCGTCGTATCGAGTTATCTAGGGTGTTACTAATGCATCCTGATGTAGTTGTGTTTGACGAACCGACGACTGGCTTAGATTTAGAAACGGAGACAATCATTCAACGTGTCATCGCTCAACACTTTAATGGTGTAACGATGATTATGATTGCACATCGTGATTCAACGATTCGCCAAGCAACACGACGATTATTTATTGAAGCGGGTCACTTAGTTGAAGATGACCAGACGATTTCTGTAAGACTAGATAAAGGTGGTGACTTCATATGAAACCACATATTCGATTTCGGCTGGATAAGGATTTAATATTAGCCATCTTGACGGGGGTTATAGGGAGCATCGTTGCCTTAGCAATGTTCTTCTTAAGCGGCTATATGGTAACCCAAAGTGCATTAGGTGCACCTTTATACGCATTAATGGTGTTGGTTGTATCAGTTAAGATGTTTGGGTTTATACGTGCTATTGCACGATATGGGGAACGTTTACTCTCGCATAGAACAACATTTACAATGTTGCGAGATGTTCGAGTTCAATTTTTAGAGCAATTAATTCCAAGAGTACCTAATTTGTATCGTAAGTACTCATCTGCTGATTTACTAACAAAAATGATAAGCAAAGTAGAAGCTTTGCAAAATATTTACTTACGAGTCTACTATCCACCGGTTGTCATTGGTTTCACAGCAATTATTGCAGCTGTCACATTAATTTATTTTAGTGCGATGCATGCGATTGTTATCGTAATAAGTATGTTATGTTCACTATGGTTGATACCGTGGTTAAGTGCTAAGCGGGTAGGCCATTTGAAGGAACAAGTTGCACAGCAACAACAAACTACGATTACGCAATTTTATGATTACAAGGAAGGATATGCTGAGTTAGCTCGTTTTAACAACGTAGAAGACTATCGTAATCATTTGATGCACGCATTAGAAGCATATGACAACATGCAATCGAAAGAATCACGATTTTTAACATTATATGATTATATGCTCAATTTAATCGCTATGCTCGCTATATTTGCGACTTTAGCATTAGGCATTTTACAAGTTAAAGAAGGACAATTAAATGTGGTGTACTTAACGAGTATTGTACTGATGATGTTAACTTTATTTGAACAAACAGTGCCGATGAGTAACTTTGCATACTATAAAGCGGATACAGATGAAGCATTGCATAGTTTGAATGATGTGTTGTCGTATCCAGTGGACGAATCGAAGCAAACGTTAGAAGTGATGCAGCACCGTGTTTATGATATTAGAGATATGTCATTTAGTTACGAACATCAAGAAATGCCTACGTTATCCAATATAAACTTAACTGTAGATAACGGCGAGAAAATAGCAATTGTTGGTCCATCAGGTTCTGGGAAAAGTACGTTACTACAAATCATGAGTGGCTTGTATGATATTGATAGTGGACAAGTAGCTCTTTATGGACAAAACGTTTCACATCTAAATGAAGACAGTCGTTTTGAACAACTTAATGTACTACTACAATCTCAACAATTATTTGATGGTACACTGCGTTCTAACATGTTCACGAATCAAAATGATATTGTTATTCAAAATGTTTTAACAAGATTGAATTTAGGCCATCTTAATTTGGAAAGACCCATTACTTTAGATGGAAATACATTATCGGGTGGAGAGATGCAACGTATTGCGCTAGCACGGCTATTTCTAAAAGATGCCAACGTATGGTTGTTAGATGAACCCACGACGGCATTGGATGAGGATAACACTAAGCAAGTGATGCAAATGGTTGAGGAACAAGCTGAAACAGTGATTGTTGCAACACACGATTTGAAATTATTGCCTCACTTTGACAAGATTGTCGTTCTCATTGATGGTCAAGTGAAAGAACAAGGACGTTATGATGAATTAAGTCACGGTGATCACTATTTGAGTCGTTTATTAAAAATGAACTAGCGCACATATGCTATAAACGAAAAACCTGAGATATCTACGATAGATAACTCAGGCTTTTCGTTATTGATAAATATATTTTAATTTGATTCGAAACGAATAACTTTAATTGGCTTAGTATTAGCATGTCATTTTATTTTGACTCGGTAAAAGCGTCGATGACTTTACCTAATAGACGATTAAGTTCGTGTACTTCATCTTTATTTAAAGAAGAAGCAGTTGCAACTTTCTTAGATGCATCGCTTAATTCAGGTTTAATTTTTTCACTCTTCTCAGTAAGATGAATGAATACTTCACGTTGATCAACTTCAGAACGTTCACGTTTGATGAGATCAACATGTTCCATTCTTTTTAATAAAGGTGATACGGTACCAGTATCTAAAGCTAGTTCTGTAACTACCTTTTTAACATTTACAGGAGATTCATCCCATAAAATACTTAGCACTAAAAATTGTGGGTAAGTAAGATTGTACTTTTTAAAGACTTTATTTGAATAGTAGCGATTAACTTGTCTTTGAGCATTGTACAAACTAAAGCAGAGTTGCTCTTTCAAATTATGTTGTTCAGACATTAAAGTTCTCCTCCAGACATTCTATCTGTCTCTCTATGTTTCGGATTAAATTTCGTCTATGTTGTATAAAATATAACTTGCAACACACTTCGTCTCAATGCCATGCTAAAATTAAAGTATGTTTAAATTCTAGAAGATATTTCTATTTTAATCAAGTGTAATCTAAAATAAATACATATATTATCATATTCGAATTAATTTTAAAAAGAAAAGAGATTTTAAAATGATAAATAATAAAAATGAAAAAATATCAATTACAATTGTAAATGGCTTTTTAGGAAGTGTAAAACTACATTTCTAAAACATTATATAGAGCAATTATTAAAAAAAGATGAGAAAATAACAATTATTATGAATGAATTTGGCAGTTTCGACGTTGATAGTTTATTACTTGGAGATGACGTATCCATTCGTTCATTAATTAATGGCTGTGTGTGCTGTGATTTAAATAGTGACTTAGTAAATCAGATGAAGCAGTTAATTGAACTTCAAGAAACCAGTCATATCATAATCGAAGCCACAGGTTTAGCGCATCCGCTTGAGATTTATACGGCTTGCCAAGATCCGATGCTTGTAAATAACGTTCATAAACCTACAATCATTGGTATTGTAGATGCACAAAGATTTATAAAGAAAGATGTATATAGTCCGTCAACTGCTCAATTATTAGAAGAACAATTAAGTTATAGTGACACAATAATATTGAATAAAGTTGATTTAGTAGATGAAGAAGCCATCCACAACATTAAAGAAAATCTAAAGCAAATCAATCCGAATGCGCCTGTTATTGTTACCACTTACAGTCAATTTCAATATGAACAAATTCATGTTAATGCGATTCAGCACCATGAAAAACAACATAAGCATGCCCATCATCATGGTATACAATCAATGCAATATACATTTACAACTGCTATAGATCGCCAATTGTTTTATCAATTTATTATGCGTCTACCAGATAGTGTGCTTCGACTAAAAGGCTTTGTGACGTTTAGAGATTTGCCAGAGGTCACTTATGAATTTCAATATGCTATGGGATTACCTGATTATGGCATTATCGACAAAGAGGTGCCGTTGACAATTGTCATCATCGGGGAGGCATTAGATACGAATCGATTACGTAATCAACTTGATATGATTCAATTTACTTAAATAGGTTATTGTCACAGTTATGACATAGGCGTTTGCTTTTTAATCATTTATAATTGAACATAGGAGGGTTTGACCATGAATAACGAAGATAAACGTGCGAAGCAAATTCGCTTTGAATTTAGATGGATTACGATTCCATATACAATTTTTGCTATTATCGTACTGCTGTTTAATATATTTTATACCAATATTAAAGTAACAATGGTTTTATTTGGACTCTTTTTCGCTTATAATTTAGGGATTTTATTTATCGCATTCATTAATCGTTTTAAACGGACGTTGATTTTATCCTTAATCTTAACCATTCTAAGCGCAGCTACATTCTTTACATTATTATATGTTTTTGGACTAAATCGTGAAATTTTTAGTTAGGTAAATACATGTTAAATGATATGAACTTTGTGATAAGCAATTAAATGTTTATCGCAAAGTTTTTTTGTTTCTAATTGTCTGAAAAGTGACTATTTTGTGTATTTTATCATATAATCGCCTTTGATAAAGCGCTTTCTTGATATACTGACATTGACGAATTGAGGGAGGGGTAATTATGAAGAAAGTACAATCAATACAGGGCAATGATAATCTTTTAAAGCATGACAAAGAAAAGAAACGTAAAAGTGGTTATAAGCCACTTTGGATTATAATCAGTTTTGCTGTTTTATTCATCATCTTAGTATTACCAACACCAGCAGGTTTACCGATTATGGCTAAAGGCGCGCTAGCAATCTTAGCGTTTGCGGTCATTATGTGGGTGACAGAAGCTGTAACATATCCAGTATCAGCAACGATGATACTAGGTTTAATTATTTTGATTTGTGGATTTAGTCCGGTTCAACAGCTGTCAGAGAAGTTAGGTAATCCAAAAGAAGGAGATAAAATCTTGTCTGGCGCAGATTGGCTAGGTACTGGGAATGCATTGACGCATGCCTTTAGTGGCTTCTCCACATCTGCGGTTGCATTAGTTGCGGCAGCATTATTTTTAGCTGCGGCTATGCAAGAAACACAATTACACAAACGTTTAGCATTACTCGTGTTATCTATTGTTGGCAATAAAACACGAAACATTGTGATTGGTGCTATCTTGGTTTCAATATTACTTGCTTTCTTTGTTCCTTCAGCTACTGCTAGAGCAGGTGCCGTTGTACCAATCTTATTAGGAATGATTGCTGCATTCAAAGTTTCAAAAGAAAGTAAACTGGCCTCCCTTTTAATTATTACTGCAGTTCAAGCTGTTTCCATTTGGAATATAGGCATAAAAACTGCAGCTGCACAAAATATCGTAGCGACAAATTTTATTAACCAGAACTTAGGACATGACGTATCATGGGGCGAATGGTTCTTATATGCGGCGCCATGGTCTATACTTATGTCCATTGCATTATTCTTTGTCATGATGAAAGTAATGCCACCTGAACATAAAGAAATCGAAGGGGGTAAAGAATTAATAAAAGCAGAATTAGATCAATTAGGACCTGTTTCTTATAGAGAATGGCGACTTATTATTATTTCTGTATTGTTACTCTTTTTCTGGTCTACTGAGAAGGTCTTACATCCCATAGACTCTGCGTCCATTACTTTAATAGCTTTAGGTATTATGTTGACGCCTAAGATTGGTGTGATTACATGGAAAGGTGTAGAAAAAACAATACCTTGGGGAACTATTATTGTCTTCGGTGTAGGAATTTCATTAGGTAATGTTTTATTAAAAACAGGTGCTGCACAATGGCTGAGTGATAAAACATTTGGGCTTATGGGATTACAACACATGCCATTAATCGCTACGATTGCACTAATAACGTTATTCAATATCTTGATTCATCTTGGGTTTGCGAGTGCAACCAGTCTATCATCTGCACTTATTCCGGTCTTTATATCACTTACAGCAACATTACATTTAGGTGATCAATCGATTGGGTTTGTGTTAATTCAACAATTTGTTATTAGCTTTGGGTTCTTATTACCTGTGAGTGCACCACAAAATATGCTTGCCTATGGAACAGGGACATTTACAGTCAAAGACTTCTTGAAGACTGGTGTGCCGCTAACGATTATTGCGTATATCTTGGTACTAATTTTTAGTTTGACTTATTGGAAATGGTTAGGACTTGTTTAAGTGTGACACGTTCTTTGAAATTGTCATCCTATGAAGCGGATTTTAAATTGTTAGAAAAAGGGTAAAGTTAATGAACCTTTAATAACAGGAGTGAAATAATGACTATTGGTGTAATACTTAATCGCGTTTTTAGAATTCATAATAATCCATTATTTGAATATATAAATCAAAATAAAGAAGATATTGAGAAATGTTATCTCATTATTCCACAGGAAATATTTGAAGAAGATGGTACAGAAATGAAAGCAAATTACTATTATGGTGTCTTGCAATCATTTCTTGAAGCACTTCATCAATACGATATCGAGCCGTTTTTATTAGATTATCGTGAATTAGGAGATTTTTGTTCTGATAAGGGCATCGACGAAGTTGTCATTGCTGGGGATATTATGAGCTATCATCATGAAAGTTATGACATTCGTCATTTGAAAAAGGCTTTCAACAAATACAATATTACGGTTACTACCGTTCGTGCAAATCACTATTTCAAACCAAGCACAACGATGAATAAACAAGGTGAACCTTACAAAGTCTTTACGAGTTTTTACAAGGCACATCGCTCTAAACTTAGACAACATGAATCATATAATTACGAACTACGTGATTTGTCACACTTATGTGTCAAATCGCAGCAAACACTAAAACAAGATTATTCAAATAAGGGTCTTTCAGAATCACAGGCTATAAGCAATTGGAATAACTACATCGAGCAAGATATACAAAATTATGAAACCAATCGTGAATATTTACCTGAAGTCTTAACAAGCCAACTCAGCATTGTGTTAGCTTATGGCTTAATAGATATTAAGCAAATTGTTACACAATTGTTAGAGGCTTATGAAGAGGATGAACATAATATTGAACAATTTATCAGAGAGCTTATGTTTAGAGAATTTTATTATGTATTAATGACCCATTATCCACATACTGCGCATAAGGCGTTCAATGAGAAGTATCGTGATATTCAATGGTCATATAATAAAAATAATTTTAAATGTTGGTGTGAAGGACAAACGGGTTTTCCAATTGTTGATGCAGCTATGTCTGAGTTAAATCAAACTGGATTTATGCATAATAGAATGAGAATGGTCGTTTCTCAGTTCCTAACGAAAGATTTATTTATAGATTGGACGTGGGGGGAAGATTATTTCAGAAGACGATTAATTGATTTCGACTCTGCGTCCAATGTACATGGATGGCAGTGGTCTGCTTCAACTGGAACAGATGCTGCGCCATATTTCAGAATGTTTAATCCAAGTCGTCAAAGTGAACGATTTGATAAGGACGCATTATATATTAAGACCTATATACCACAGTTAAATGATGTTACTGCTAAATATTTACACGAACCTTTCAAACATGAAGAAGCATTGGAACAAGAAGAAATTAAATTGGGACAAGACTATCCCAAGCCTTTAGTGGATCATAAAGAAGCGAGAGCACATGTGATGTCAGTATTTAAGCAAATTTAAAATAATTGAAGTGGGCCTGGAATAAAACAAATTATTTCAGCCCACTTTATTGTTTTGGCAGTGGCTGACTAAGTTGAAATGATGCTTCAATCAAGCTTCTTTCAAATCTAGTCATCTTTGCCGAAGGACCCCTAATATAAAATTTTCCTTCGAAACATTCTATAATTAGGGGCCCGTTACAACATGATTTATATTTCATTTCTAGATTTTCGTAGCATTTGAAAAATAAGACTTTTTTCATATTTGCTTAGTCTTAATGTTCTAGGCTTTGAGTTTATTTTAAAGCGAATAAGCAAATATAAACCGCCACATATTCTAAGAAAGTGATGATATACATGTATTTTAATCTTAATTTGATATCAAGTGGCACTTCCCAATTAGGATAGTGACGTTCATAATAAAAGATTTGAATAAGATACAAACCAATCCCTAATGGTAATAGCATGAGGAGAATGCTATGTGTCATGCTGAAACCATTTTTATGAAAGAAATGACCGATAATGAGTTGTAACAATATAATAATGAGAAAAAGAATAAACATATGCCCAATCATTTAGCAACTCTCACTCCTTTCACAAAGATAATGATAACGGTTTGTAATAGAACCATTAGTAAAATAAAGGTAATGGTCTGTGTATTTAAAGACGTGATCACTTGATGAATGATTGTGAATGGTTCAGTAATTAAATGAACAGTATGGAATCGTAAAAAGCGTCCCATATAAATTCCTAAACCATTTAAAAACATAAGAACAATAATTAAAGTCCGATTAAGCCATACTTTTGTAGTAAAATGCATAATATTTATAAAAATAAGAATCATACAATACATTGCTAAGAAAACACCTAGTAATATGTAGGTGAAATATAGCCATTCCATAATATTTAATCGAACATAAAAATCAAATGTGAATTGATTTAAATGAATTAAATCTGTCAGCATATAAAATGTATTAGGTACTAGTAATATAAAAATCAAACCAAATACGATAAAGAGTGGCCACTCATAATTTTTTCTTGGTTTGAATAAGTGTAATAGTAAGCATAATTCAAATGGAATATATGCTAAAAATAGATTTAAGCTCATAAAGTTAAAAACACGTGTTTCAAATAATGAGAATGTGAAAAGGATTATAAAATAGAGTCTGGCAATATAACGCGAAGTCATGTTATACACTACTTTCTTTAAAACTAAATGTTCATTTTTGTTAGTCAATGATTAATAATAAAGGTTACTTAAATGGTAATCAAATAATAAAGCATTTATCTTATCTAAATAGGTAGCATGAATCATTGTAAAAAATGAAGGAAGATATAAATAACCCATAGATGCGTAACTAAATAGGCTATCTATGGGTTATTATCGTTGTATTAAGGTCTTAATAAGTTTAATCCAGTTTCTTCATCATGTGTGCGATTAATATCTAAGTTTGTCATTTGGATTACGATTTCTGCAGTAGCTGATACCACAGCTTGAGTTAGATGACCACTTAACGTTTGGAAATCACGTGTGCCAAAGGTACCGTGTAAATGGGCAAATGGTTTATCATCTATGTGAGAAATATTGCCAAGTAAACTTGTTAATTCTAAAGGTTCTTTAATTTCACGTGCTTCATATTTTTGACTATCTAAATTATAAAAATTGAGTGTTACATTATCACAGGCACCGATACCACTGACTGATCCAAATTTCATTTCTTGTTCCACAGCAAATTGTGTAACAGCTTCTACAATATCTTCGCCTTTATCTAGTACTAAAAGAAACGTTTGACCATCTTTTTTATATTTCATCATTGTCACCTCAATTTGATTAGTTACATCTATTATACTAGCCAGTAAGTTTAATTGCTTAGAATTTAAATTTTACTATTGTAATATAGAAGTTAAATAGTATACAATGTCCTAATATTATGTAATTTTCAACTATGTCATTGTACATTGCTCGTTTAAATTGAATCAAAAGCAAGATTAAATTTAAATGAGACGATTGAATTTACCAATTATTTATGAAATGAGGTGTCATCATGAAAAAACAATTATTTACATTGTACTTCAATATTTTCTTAATCTTTGTAGGTATCGGATTGGTTATACCTGTACTTCCTGTATACTTAAAGGATTTAGGCCTAAAAGGTAGTGACTTAGGTATATTGGTAGCAGTGTTTGCCTTGTCTCAAATGATTATTTCACCATTTGGCGGTACGATGGCCGACAAACTTGGTAAAAAATTAATTATCTGCATTGGTTTAGTTTTATTTGCTATATCTGAATTTCTATTTGCGATTGGTCATCATTTTCCTGTGCTCATTGCTTCCCGTATATTAGGTGGTTTTAGTGCTGGAATGGTTATGCCTGGTGTAACAGGTATGATTGCAGATATCTCACCAGCAAAAGACAAAGCAAAGAATTTCGGATATATGTCAGCCATTATTAATTCAGGTTTTATTTTAGGTCCAGGAATTGGAGGATTTTTAGCAGAATTCTCACATCGTGCGCCATTTTACTTTGCGGGTGCATTGGGTGTAGTAGCCTTTATCATGTCTTTAATATTAATTCATAATCCACGCAAAGAAACAACAGATGGTTTCACAACAATTGAGCCGGAAGTATTTACTAAAATTAACTGGAAAGTATTTATTACACCAATTATTTTGACGCTGGTATTAGCTTTTGGACTATCAGCATTTGAAACTTTATTCTCTTTATATACAGCTGAAAAAGCTAACTATACGCCAAGAGATATATCCATCGCAATTGTTGGAGGCGGTGTGGCCGGAGCGCTATTCCAAGTCTTCTTCTTTGATAAATTTATGAAATATATGACTGAATTAACCTTTATTATTTGGTCATTACTATATTCAGCGATTGTGCTTGGCTTGTTGATAGTGTCACATAGCTACTGGACAATCATGTTTATTAGTTTCATTGTTTTCATTGGTTTCGATTTAATCCGTCCTGCACTTACCAATTATTACTCAAATATTGCAGGCAATCGTCAAGGTTTTGCTGGTGGTTTAAACTCCACATTTACAAGTATGGGGAACTTTGTTGGCCCGTTAGTGGCAGGTGCCTTGTTTGATGTTAACGTAGAGTTCCCATTGTATATGGCTATTATAGTCATGTTGTTTGGTATAGTGATTATTTTTGTTGAAAAAGCACTCCAAGCCACAAGACGTCGAAAACGTGCTGCGAAATAATTAATAGTCGCAAAAAATGATAATATGAATATTAAATCTAATAAGCAATGACATTATTCGTTTTTAAAGGATTAAATGATGATGTCATTGCTTATTTTTACATTTAGGTTGTTAAATTGTAACAATATAGCGTCGTTTATTAATAGAAGTATTACAAAGATTACAGTTATTTTAAATTGCAGTCTACATAATTATTTTTACTCAATTTATATGTTAAGATAAATAAAAATTTAGAGAGAAATGTGGGTAAGGAGATGAATTTAAAAAACATACTTTTAGGTATGGTAGCTGTTATTCTATCAATTTGTTTAGCGTTTTTATTATTCATAGCTACGAATCAAAATGCCTTAGCTAAAGTACATCAAACGATTTCTACATTTTCAAAGATGAATAATGTTTCTGTAGCAGAGAAAATGTTAAATATAACGGCAAGTCACACTGCTAAAGCATCAGAAAAAGACGTCAATGAACGTAAAATAGAAGCACATTATAATAAATTAGATTCAACTACGCGAGATAACGACAAGCGCAACAAACATGAATACTCTTCAGAAGAATGTAGAATCATTGCTCAAAATTATACAAATCACCAATACGGCAAAGTTGTTAATTTAGAGCGTAGCGGTGAAACCAATCAAGATATTACGTATCAATTGAATACACATCATTCATCGCCAAATAGCAATATCGCAGTAAATAAAACGGGTAAAATAGAAACAACATCAAATAACGCACAATGATAGCGCCTTTTCTAATAGTAGAGAAGAGCGCTATTTTTATTTTTTATAGCAAGGTAGTAATATAATAGGTAAAGATGAATAGAGGTGAATGTGAATGAAACACAAGAAAACAAATGCAATGCGTATGTTAGACAGAGCCAAAATAGATTATGAAGTCAAAACATTTGAAGTTGAAGAAGGTCATATGGATGGCGAACGCGTTGCAGAACTCGTCGGTGAAAATGTCCAAGATGTTTTTAAAACACTTGTATTAGAAAACACTGCGCACGAGCATTTTGTGTTTGTAGTTCCAGTAAGTGGCTCATTAGATATGAAAGTAGCGGCACATGTTGTTAATGAAAAGAAATTACAACTTATGCCATTAGATCATTTAAAACAAGTGACTGGTTATATACGTGGTGGGTGTTCTCCAATAGGTATGAAACATTTATTCCCAACGACGATTGATCAATCTGCATCGTTACGAGACAAAATTATAGTGAGTGGTGGGCAACGAGGTGTTCAAATTGTATTGCAACTAGAAGATTTAGTGTCAATGACAAATGCTCAATTAGAAGACATCGTTCAAAAATAGCAATATAGTGACAGATATTACCAATGGGATGACAAATTGTGTAATATCTGTTAATTTTTAAATTGAAATGAATGTTTTTGATTGTTTTTGACGATTTTTGATTGAAAATTGTAAGCGTACACATTATAATGTGAGGTGAAGCGGGGTGGTTATATGATTTCTGAAAAAAGACACGACTTAATACTTCAGGAATTAAGAAAAAAAGATTTTCTTACACTCCAAGAATTAATAGAGCGAACAGGTTGCAGCGCTTCAACTGTTAGAAGAGATTTATCGAAATTGCAACAACAAGGTCGACTTCAAAGAGTTCATGGAGGAGCAACATTAAATAGTAATAGAAATAATGAGCCGATTCTGTCGGATAAAATGTCTCGAAATCTAAAAGAAAAAAGAGTTATTGGTCAAATTGCAGCCAAACACATTCAAGACAATGACTGCATTTTTATGGATGCTGGTTCATCAACAATTGAAATGATTCCATTTATAAAAGCGCGAAATATCGTAGTGGTTACAAATGGGTTAACCCATGTTGAAAAGTTGCTTAAGCAAGGCATTAAAACATTAATGATAGGTGGACAAGTTAAAGAAACAACACTTGCAACTGTAGGTGCCAGTGCACTTGATACATTAAGTCGTTATTGCTTTGATAAAGCATTTCTTGGAATGAATGGTTTAGATTTAAAACACGGTCTAACAACCCCAGATGAAAAAGAGGCATTAATTAAAGAAAAGGCTATGGAACAAGCAAATCAATCATATGTTTTACTTGATCATTCAAAAATAGGTGCTGTTTATTTTGCGCACGTTCCAATTAGTGATAACCATGTTGAAATGATCATAGCTAAACAAACAGTAGCACATTTAAATTTTAGTAAATATAAAGAGAAATATGCATTCATTGGAGGTTAATCATGATTTATACAGTTACATTCAATCCATCGATAGATTACATTATGTTTACTGATGGCTTTGAATTAAAAGGATTAAACAGAGCGACATCTACTTATAAATTTGCAGGTGGGAAAGGTATTAATGTTTCACGTGTATTAAAAACTTTAGGTGTTTCATCTACTGCATTAGGATTTGCTGGTGGTTTTCCTGGAGCGTTTATTGCACAAACACTCGAAAAAAGCCACATTAAAACGGACTTTATTAAAGTAGATGAAGATACGCGTATTAATGTCAAATTGAAGTCTGGAGATGAAACAGAAATTAATGCACCTGGGCCATCAATCACAGATGATCAATTTCAAGCATTATTAAATCAAATTAAACAGACAACGAACGAAGATACCGTAATTGTTGCTGGCAGTGTGCCAAAGAGTATTCCAAGTGATGCTTATGCGCAGATTGCTGAAATCACACAGCAAACGGGAGCAAAATTAGTGGTCGATGCTGAAAAAGATTTAGTGAATACAGTATTAAAATACAAACCATTATTTATTAAACCTAATAAGGATGAATTAGAAGAAATGTTTGATATGACTGTAGAAAGTGACCAAGATGTTGTTAAATATGGTCGTGAAATCTTAAAAGAAGGCGCACAATCAGTCATTATATCTTTAGGCGGAGATGGTGCGATTTATATTGATAACGAACGTAGTATTAAAGCTCAAAACCCTAAAGGTACGGTGATCAATACAGTGGGTTCAGGCGATAGTACTGTTGCAGGTATGGTCGCTGGTCTTGAATCAGGATTGACACTTGAGGAATCATTTAGACAAGCAGTCGCTTCAGGAACAGCTACAGCATTTACAGAGGACTTGGCAACAAAAGAAGGTATTGAAAAAATAAAATCACAAGTTACAGTGACGTTACTTGATGGGGAGTGAAATAAATGAGAATAACAGAACTACTAACTAAAGAAACCATAGCAATGGACTTGGCAGCAAATGATAAAAATGGCGTTATCGAAGAATTAGTAAATCAATTAGATAAAGCTGGGAAATTAAGTGATATTGCACAATTTAAGGAGGCCATTCACAATCGTGAATCTCAAAGTACTACTGGTATAGGTGAAGGTATCGCCATTCCACACGCAAAAGTGGCAGCGGTTAAATCTCCAGCTATTGCGTTTGGTAAATCTAAAGCGGGCGTTGATTATCAAAGTTTAGATGGTCAACCAGCACATTTATTCTTTATGATTGCTGCACCAGAAGGTGGTGCGCAAACACATTTAGATGCACTTGCGAAATTATCAGGCATTTTAATGGATGATAAAGTGAGAGAAAATCTATTGCACGCTAATTCGCACGAAGAAGTCTTACAAATTATCGATAATGCGGATGACGAGGCTACAAAAGAAGAAGAACAAGAAGCGCAAGAACAAGCGGCTTCATCAGGAGCTGTAGCAGGTAGCGGTAATGTGGCAGATTCAAATGAACCATACGTATTAGCAGTAACGGCATGTCCTACAGGTATTGCACATACGTACATGGCTCGTGATGCATTGAAAAAGCAAGCCGACAAAATGGGCATTAAAATGAAAGTTGAAACAAATGGCTCAGGCGGTATTAAAAACCATATCACACAACAAGATATAGACCGCGCAACAGGTATTATTGTTGCAGCAGATGTACATGTGGAAACAGATCGTTTCGATGGTAAAAATGTTGTAGAAGTACCCGTAGCTGATGGTATTAAACGACCAGAGGAACTCATTAATACAGCGTTAGATACAAGCCGTAAACCATTTGTTGCACGCGGTGGAAGTTCAAAATCAAAAGATAGTGAAAGTAATGAAAAACAAAGCTTTGGTAAAGCATTCTACAAACACTTAATGAATGGTGTATCCAATATGTTACCGCTTGTTATTGCTGGTGGTATCTTAATGGCAATCGTATTCTTATTCGGTGCGAACTCATTTGATCCAAAAAGTGCTGAACATAACGCCTTTGCTGAACAATTATGGAATATTGGTAATAAAAGTGCCTTTGCTTTAATTATTCCAATTTTATCTGGTTTCATTGCACGTAGTATTGCTGATAAACCAGGATTTGCAGCCGGTTTAGTAGGTGGTATGTTAGCTATTTCTGGTGGTTCTGGGTTCATTGGCGGTATCATTGCAGGTTTCTTAGCAGGTTACTTAACTCAAGGTATTAAATATATTACGCGTGGTTTACCACAAGCAGTTGAAGGTTTAAAACCAACGTTAATTTATCCATTATTAAGTGTAACAATCACAGGATTATTAATGATATATGCATTCAACCCGCCAGCAGCGTGGTTAAATAACTTATTGCTTAACGGTTTAAATAACTTATCAGGTTCTAACATTGTATTACTTGGATTAGTTATTGGTGCTATGATGGCCATCGATATGGGTGGACCATTTAACAAAGCAGCCTATGTATTCGCGACAGCCGCATTAACAGAAGGTAATGCAGCACCAATTACGGCAGCAATGGTTGGTGGTATGATTCCACCATTAGCAATTGCTACAGCGATGTTATTCTTTAAACGTAAATTCACTAAAGAACAACGCGGTTCTATCGTGCCTAACTATGTAATGGGCTTATCATTTATCACTGAGGGTGCCATTCCATTTGCAGCAGCTGACCCATTACGTGTGATTCCATCAATGATGGTTGGTTCAGGTGTAGGTGGTGCAATTGCATTAGCACTTGGTTCAAGTATCAATGCACCACATGGTGGTATTATCGTAATTGCAGCAACAGACTTTAGTCATATTTTACAAACATTAATTGCATTGATTGTTGGTACACTTGTTTCAGCAATTATGTATGGTTTATTAAAACCAAAAGTTACTGAAAATGAAATTGAAGCATCAAAAGCTATGGATGAATAGATGCGATAAGAGTTTATGATATAAATAATATAACGATGCTATTTTGCAAATTTGCAGTAGCTAACAGAACCGAGAAGGCGTAAGCTTTCTCGGTTCTAGTCATTTTTGTGGGCCTGCATAGCAAATAAAATTTAATCAAGAAATGATATAAGCAAAGCAAGTTGGGAGTGGACGACGAATTTAAAAGAATGCTGCCCCACTCCCATTCAACTAAATCGTTTAATTTATTGAATAATGAATGTTAAAACATACAAAAATGGGTAAACATATGAGAATATAGAATAAGAAGGCAAGTGAATGCGTAATAAAGTCTTAAGCTTTAAATATGGAAATTTAATGACCGGCAAAAGTACTTCAATTAAGGTACCGTTTTTGTATGTTAGTTCATTGTACGTTGGTTTCTGTCACTTTACGCTTACCTTTCTTGACTATTACGCAATATTAGTTTTAAATGATAAGTTGTAACTTTTTAATCAAAAGGGTTACAATCAACTATTTGTAATTGATATATGATAAAATAAAAGTAATACATTTTTTCGGGGGTGTCGCAATGGGAAGGTCTTAACATGTGCATATATTGTTAATAAGCAAAACACAATAAATCCGTGTTACCCATATGGGACACATAATATTTGGAGGTGAATCCCTAGAAATAGGGAATTAATTGGAAACAGTGACCATAATAAATTTAGTAATATTCTTTCTATTAATCGCATTAACAACAGTATTCGTAGGATCGGAGTTTGCATTAGTTAAAGTGCGTTCAACGCGTATTGAACAACTCGCTGAAGAGGGTAATCGTGGTGCTAAAATTGTCAAAAAGATGATTGCAAACCTTGACTATTATTTATCAGCCTGTCAATTAGGTATTACAGTTACTTCTTTAGGATTAGGTTGGTTAGGAGAACCGACATTTGAGAAATTGTTGCATCCTATTTTTAATTTATTACAATTACCTGATGCATTAACTACAACGATTTCATTTGTAATTTCATTCATAGTCGTAACTTATTTACACGTTGTATTAGGTGAATTAGCACCGAAATCGATTGCGATTCAGCATACCGAGAAGTTAGCGTTAACATACGCAAGACCATTGTATTACTTTGGTAATATAATGAAACCTTTAATCTGGTTAATGAATGGTTCAGCACGTGTAATTATTAGAATGTTAGGCGTTGATCCTGATGCTCAAACAGATGCTATGTCTGAAGAAGAAATTAAGATCATTATTAACAACAGTTATAATGGTGGTGAAATCAACCAAACAGAATTAAACTATATGCAAAATATCTTTCAATTTGATGAAAGACATGCAAAAGATATCATGGTACCACGTACTCAAATGGTGACTTTAAATGAACCATTTAATGTTGATGAATTATTAGAGACGATTAAAGAACATCAATTTACGCGTTACCCAATTACTGAAGACGGAGATAAAGACCATATCAAAGGTTTCATCAATGTTAAAGAATTTTTAACAGAATACGCTTCTGGTAAACCGATTAAAATTAACAATTACATCCATGAACTGCCAATGATTTCAGAAACAACACGCATTAGTGATGCATTAGTTAGAATGCAACGTGAACACGTACATATCAGTTTAATTATTGATGAATACGGTGGTACAGCTGGTATTTTAACAATGGAAGATATTCTTGAAGAAATCGTAGGTGAAATTCGAGATGAATTTGACGATGATGAGGTGAATGACATTGTTAAATTAGGCGATGACACTTACCAAATTAATGGCCGCGTTCTATTGGATGACTTAAATGAACAATTCGACATTGAGTTTGAAGATTCAGAAGACATTGATACTATAGGTGGTTGGCTTCAAGCCCATAACACTAACCTACAAGTTGAAGATCATATCGATACGCAATACGATCGTTGGATAGTATCTGAAATGGATAACCATCAATTAGTTTGGGTTGTACTTAAATATGAATTCATCGATAATCGACCAACATTCGGTGGAGATGAAGATGAAAATGAAGACAAAAAAGATAAAAAAGACGAAACACATGACTAATTTAAAATGATTAATAAAGTAGCATTTGAGACATAGATACTATGATAATGCTACTTGGCAAATTCGCAGTAGTTGACTGAACTGAGAAGGCGCTTAAATCAAGCTGGGAGTGGGACGACGAATTAAAAATTCTGTCCTGCTCCCTTCTTCTGTATATTTAAATTACATACGATTTATTTGTCTATCCTATTACAATTGAGTTATCCTAAATGATGATAATGTAAAGCATTAATAGAAAAGTCAGGAGAAGATAGAATGGTTAATGATACACAAATTTTAAATAATGGTTATCCAATGCCAAAAATCGGCTTAGGTGTTTATAAAGTCTCAGATGAAGAAATGGAAACAGCGATTCAGGCTGCAATAGACGATGGTTATCGTGCATTTGATACAGCATATTTTTACAAGAATGAAGAGGCACTTGGAAAAGCATTAAAAAATAGTGGCGTACCTCGTGAAGACTTATTTATTACAACAAAATTATGGAATGATCACCAAGGGTATGACCGTACACTTGAGTATTTTAATCGCTCATTAGACAATTTAGGTTTAGACTATATCGATTTATATTTAATTCATTGGCCTTGTGAGAACGATCAACTTTATATTGAAACGTATAAAGCACTAGAAAAATTATATGAAGAAGGTAAAGTGAAAGCGATAGGTGTATGTAATTTTAAAGTGCATCATTTAGAAACATTGATGCGTGAAACGACTATTGTTCCTCAAGTCAATCAAATTGAAGTTCATCCTTACTTTAATCAACAAGATGTTCAAGATTACTGTGATAAACATGATATTGTTGTGACAGCATGGATGCCATTAATGAGAAACAGAGGTTTACTAGAAGACCCAACAATTACTAAATTAGCAAAACAATACGATAAGACACCAGCACAAATCGTATTGCGTTGGCATATTGCGCATAATCGTATTGTTATTCCAAAATCTAAAACACCATCACGTATTCGAGAAAATCATAATATATTTGACTTTAACTTAGAACTTACAGAAATCGCAGAAATTGATAGTTTAAATCGTAACGCGCGCCAAGGTAAAGACCCTGATGATGTTAGCATAGGCGATTTGAAATAGCATTGTCTCTTTAATTCAATTGGATAGATAAAATATAGAATAATTGTATTGTTTTCATTTAATTTTTATTAATTATTTGTTAATTGCATAGTTTTTAGTAGAATAGTTGCCAATTTTATTGATAAAATAGTAATAAGAATGATGAAAAGGATGTAATTTAATGAAAATCAGAGTCATTGTGCCTTGTTTTAACGAAGGTGAAGTCGTAACAAAAACGTACGACAAATTGACTGAAATTTTGATGGAAGATAGTTTGGACAAAGGGTATGATTATGACCTATTGTTTGTCGATGATGGCAGTAAAGATAATACGATCGACCATGTCCAACATTTAGCAAGCGAAGACCAACATGTTAAATATATTTCTTTCAGCCGAAATTTCGGTAAAGAATCAGCAATGATAGCTGGTTTTCAACATAGTGTACAATGTGATGCTGTAGTGATGGTAGATGGGGATTTACAACATCCACCTGAATTTATTCCACAAATGATAGAGGGATTTAAAGAGGGCTATGACCAGGTTATCGCTAAGCGTGATAGAACTGGAGAAAATATCGCTCGGAAATCAATGACAAAGCTATACTATAAATTGATTAACAGTTTTGTCGAGGATATTGAATTTATAGATGGTGTCGGAGACTTTAGATTATTAAGTCAACGCGCAGTTAAATCAATTGCTTCACTTAAAGAATATAATCGTTTTTCAAAAGGTTTATTTGAATGGATAGGTTATAATACGAAAATCTTTACATATCAAAATGTTGAACGTGAAGCCGGTCATTCTAAATGGACATTCACGAAATTACTAAACTATGGCATTGACGGGCTCATTTCATTTAATAATAAACCTTTACGTGCGATGATTTACCTTGGAATGACTATATTCAGTTTAAGTATTGTTTATATCCTATATTTGTTGATAGGTATCATGGTAAATGGTATTAATAATCCAGGTTATTTTACAACGATAGCAGCAGTCCTACTCATTGGTGGCATTCAATTAATGTCTATAGGTGTGGTAGGAGAATATATTGGTCGTATTTATTATGAGGTTAAGCAAAGACCTAAATACATTGTGCAAGCATCAAATTTAAAAGAACCTTCCTACGATCTCAAATTAGTTGAGCAGGAAAAGGAAAAAGTACATTAAATAGAATAAACGCTTGAAGTTTCATTAATAAGAACTTCAAGCGTTTATTTGTGTGTTAAATGTTGTTTTAATTTAGCGTGTTTCAACTGCCAAGCAAGATAAACACCAAATAGTACATATATAACTAAGAAAACATACCAAAAAGGTGTCAAAATCGTTAATAATACAATAGACATAATAATAAGCATGTAGCCAATCATAATTGGAAACTTGAGTTTGTTGATGAATTTAAATATGCCAAGTTCACCTTTAGAAAAGGTACCTAAAAATATTGCACTTGCGCCTATTAAAAATATGGTTGGTGCTAAATATGGAACGGACATGTAAATTGATTGATCACTTGAACCATAAGTGATAAATAATGAACAACTTACAATAATCGAAAATATTAAAGCAATCGATTTATATTCGGAAATCATAAAAGTATAGTATTGATGATTCAAATAATATTGCAGTCCCATCCAACCTATAAAAAAGGCAATTGAACTTAATGTTATAAAGTTAAATTTGTCAATGACAATAGCATTAATTAAAGCGTTAATCGCTATAACGATTAATACGGAGCTGAATTTGAGTTGTTTGAATTGGTGCTTATATAAGTCAAAGCCGAGTATGCCAAGCACAACGGCGATATTAATCAATACATATATAATCATGCTGTACTCCTATCTCACATAGTTCATTAGAACATTATACCAATTAAAACAAACTTAATCATTTCAAAACACTTAGAAAATATTTTTCATTTATAATGGAATGATTAAACGCCTTTTTTGTTGCTCCATAAGAGTGTGTGTAGCTGTGGTAAAACATAGACACGGTTCATATCATCACTCGTCATAACCTTATCAACTAATGTTTCATATCGATTTAAAAGTTTATCGGTATGATTGTCTACATCATCATCTAAGTATGGATTACCAACTTGTAAGTAAAAAGGAATATTTGGGTAGCGATGATGTATCATTTTAGCGAAATCATAATCTGCATCATCAAAAATAACGACCTTTAAATTAAGTGTTGAAGCAATACATTGTTCAATGACGCTATCTAGTATGTCAATGTTAGGAGTCATATTAGAACTTGGTGGTTTAGGACTAATGGTTAAGTCGTTAATTTGTCTCATCCACGGTTGGAATTTGCTTCCTTGTGTTTCTAATGCGGTATAAATCTGTTTCTCTTCAAATAGATCAACTAATTCTTGTATCCCTTTAATGAGTGCCGGATTACCACCAGAAATCGTAACATGATCGAAACAATCACCACCAATCGCTTTTAGCTGATGATAAATTTCTTCAGCAGACATTAATTGAATATCTTCCTTGGCACTGCCATCCCAGGTGAAAGCAGAGTCACACCAACTACAACGATAATCACAACCTGCAGTTCTAACAAACATTGTTTTACGACCGATAACACGTCCCTCACCTTGAATCGTAGGTCCGAAAATTTCAAGTACTGGAATTTTAGCTGTCATTATTTAAACTCCTTTGGACGATATACTACATAACTTGTTGGTGTTTCACGTAAGTAGACTTGCACACATTGCGGGTGATTATCGTAGCTTTGGAGGTGTGTTTGTACCATTTTATATATCGTTTGTGCCACAACCTCTGTTGAAGGACTTTTATCTTTAAATTGAGGTAAGTCATTTAACAGATAGTGGTCAAATTGATCATGGATTAATTTTTTTAATTCACTGAAATTAATTAAGAAACCATTGTGGTCCAAGTGATCCCCAGCAATTGTTAAATTGACAAAATAAGTATGCCCATGTGTTCTCATACATTTACCAGCATCTTCGCTTGGGATGTAGTGCGCCGCTGAAAAGTTAAAATCTTTATTAAGTTCAAAACTATAGGGATGATTAACAGTTGGGTAAAGTTGTTGCATCATTTTAATTCGCTCCTTTAGTTTCTAAATAGTGTTGTAGGCCACGTTGGCGTAAATGACATGCAGGGCATTCGCCACAACCATCTCCAATAATGCCGTTGTAGCATGTCAGTGTATTGTATCGGATATAATCTAGCACACCCAATTTGTCGCTAAGTTCCCAAGTTTGTGATTTATCTAACCACATTAAAGGCGTATGGATAACGAAATCTTTATCCATAGATAAACTAAGTGTTACATTCATAGATTTAATAAAGCTATCACGGCAATCTGGATAACCAGAAAAGTCTGTTTCACACACCCCTGTAATGATATGTTTAGCATTGCGTTGATATGCTAATGCGCCAGCAAATGATAAGAATAATAAATTACGTGCTGGTACAAAGGTATTCGGAATCCCATCTTCGCCCGTTTCAATGTCCATATCATGTTGTGTTAAGGCATTTGGAGTTAATTGCGATAATAATGACATATCTAATATATGATGTTTTAAGTTTTGTTCTTTAGCGATACGTGTCGCAACTTCAATTTCTGTATCATGACGTTGACCGTAATTAAATGTTACAAGTTCAACTTCCTTAAAATGCTTTTTAGCGTAAAATAAGCACGTCGTACTGTCTTGCCCGCCGCTAAATACTACAATTGCTTTATCCTTATTTAAATCTTTGTTTGTCATGAATATTCTCCTTTTTGAAAAGATTAGAATGATACTTTATGCCGTCTCTAACCTAGCCATGAGAACATAAAAAAAGTCTATCTCTATAAAAAAGATAGACTTAGAAACATTGTAATCAGTTATATAAAAGAAAATTAACTTTCAAACTAAATATTTCGTAAATTGTCTAGTTTTTTATAGAGGGTTTCAGCTAGGAACCTCTTTTGAGTTTTTGTACGCTAGTTAGCGTAATACATTCATTTCTTAAAATCAAGTTATAATTTAGTACAATATAAAGGTAAACCCTTACATTTTCAAAAGTTTAATATTTATAATAAGGTAAGAGATGAAGTTATTTAACATAGAGTTGGAGCGACATGCATGATTATAGTTATAGATAATAAAGATTCATTTACATATAATTTGATAGACTATTTTAAGACAGAGACAGCGCATGAGATCGTTGTATACGAAGTGGATCAAGTATCCGTTGAGCAAATAAGGGCATCTAATGTAGAGGCTATTGTTATCTCGCCAGGACCGGGTAAACCGAGTGATTATCCTATTTTAACGGAAATTATGAATCAGTTTGAGGGGGAAGTACCTATATTAGGTGTTTGTTTAGGCTTTCAATTTCTGTACGAATATTATGGGGGCGCAATTGTACATGGCGCAAAGCCGGTTCATGGTCATACAACGCCATTAACGCATAATGAAACAGGATTATTTAAAGGGCTTCCTCAAGCATTCAAAGTAATGCGCTATCATTCACTCATTGCGGATCAAACACATATTCCTGCGTCTTTAAATATTTCCGCCCATAATGATGAGGGGATTTTAATGGCGTTTGAACATAAACACTATCCTATATTTGGCGTTCAGTATCACCCTGAATCGATTTTAAGTGAATACGGACATGAGCAAATACGATTATTTTTGGAAAAGGTGGGCGCGTAAACTATGGACATCACGTTTAATTATCGTTACTATACAACGCCTGATCATTTTGAAACGATAGCAGTGCGCTTTAACACGTACGTCTCAAAAATGGTGGCATATACACTGGAAGAGGTCGGTAAAGTTATTCAATTTGCGCAGGCTGAGCAAGCACAAGGACGGTATGTGGCATTGTATCTGCCATATGAAGCGGCAAGTTATTTTAATCACCATATGGCAACACATGAATTGGAAGCACATCAAATCGTAGCATTAGCATATAGTTTTAGTCCGAGTATGGCTGAGACGTCACCTGAACAACCAAGTCAACAGTACATCCCTAAACATCACTTTCGATTCATGGAGAGTGATGCACAAATGGAAGACAAAATTAAACACGTTCAGGATGCAATTATTGAAGGCGAAACGTATCAAGTGAACTATACAACACGTTTAGTGAGTGATGTATATTATCCGATAGCTGATTTATATTATTATTTAACGCAAACGAATAATGGTGGTTACACTGCTTTATTAGATGTAGAAGAGGTTAAAGTTGCTTCTATTTCTCCTGAATTATTCTTCCAAAAAGGTGAATTTAATCATCATAAAAATGTAGTTGTAAGTAAACCAATGAAAGGTACTATGCCACGTAGCAATGACGACGATGAAGATTTAAAGAATTATGACACATTGAAGCATTCACTTAAAGATCGTGCTGAAAATGTTATGATTGTCGATTTATTGCGCAATGACATTTCCAGAATTTGTAAACCTGGAACGATCCACGTAAACAAGCCATTTTTTATTGAAACCTATAAGACCGTTTATCAAATGACGAGTATGGTTACAGGTCACTTGCAAGATGACGTGCGTCTCACGGATATTTTAAAAGCATTATTCCCTTGTGGTTCCATTACAGGGGCACCAAAGCGCAATACGATGGCGTATATTAAAGCGCTCGAGCCACATCCTAGATACATTTATTGTGGCACAATCGGTTTATTATGTCCGGATGATAAAATGATATTTAATATACCTATTCGTACGCTTGAGTATCGAAATGATCAAGTTCACTATGGTGTAGGTGCAGGGATTACGATTGATTCGGTACCCGAAAAAGAAGTTCAAGAGTTTCGAGATAAAACAAAGATATTGGAGATGCTATAGATGAAATTGTTTGAAACGATGCGCCTCGATAATGGTAAGATTCCTAGACTTCAATATCATATGACACGAGTGCAACAGTCATGCGAACGATTAGGGTATTCATTTTCAAAAGAGGTCTGGATGCAACGCGTCAATGAGGTTATAAGTCATCATCCCAAAGGAATCTATAGACTGAAAATAGAAATCGATAAATCCGGCCAAATAGACCATATGATTAAGCCCCTACCTTCTAAAACATTATTTACGGCTAAATTTAAACAAGCACAGTCGAATTGCAATGACCAATACGTTATTAATAAGACATCACAACGACAACACTTAGCACACAATCATGAGACAGATTTAGTATTATTGTATGATGAAACTGATAAAATTCTGGAGTTTGATATTGGTAATATCATGATAGAAGAAGCTGGTGTGTGTTATACACCAAGGTATGATCATGATTTTTTATTAGGATGTATGCGTCAAAGCCTTTTGGACCAAGGCAAACTGGTTATTAAAGACTATACTAAATCAGAACTCATCGACAAAATACAGAAACAACAGATTCGTATCTATTTATTAAATAGTTTACGAGAGGTTGCCGATGTATCTATTTATCTATAAAATAATATGGGAAGTATATGCGAATTGATTGATAACAATGAACTAACGGAGTGAGCTATGACTATATTATGGGTTGCAATAATTGTGATTTTAAATGTGGTAAGTAAATATTTAGCAGATCGATATTTAAAAAATAATGCACTCATTAAGGCACGTGTCGTTGCAACCGTTACCGTTTTAATTCAATGTGTATTCGTTTATTTGTTAATTAAATCAATCATGCCCTATGTGGTGGAATTTCTAAATATATTTTACCATCACTAAATATGATTACTTTGAGGTGGCGTTATGAAGATTTATAGTCAAGGAGATCAAGCAATTGTAATTGCGGTTGAAAAGGATGTATCTAAAAATGTAACAACTGAATTAATCGCAGTACGTTATCATTTATTAAAGAAAGCATTACCATTTATCACAGAAATTGTGCCTACTGAATCAGATATGATGATTTGCTATGATGCTCGAGATATGATTAAACATCATAATATTGCTTCACCTTTTCAATATATGAAGGCATTAGTCACTTCAATACAAGAAGAATTAAAACAATTAGAAACGTGTAAAGATGAAAGCACGACCTATGAAATTCCTATTATTTATGGTGACGAGTTTGGTCCAGACTTACCGGATTTATTAAAGTATTACAAGTTAACTCAAGATGAATTTGTTCAATTACATTCTGATAAACCGTATTTTGTGTCTATGATGGGCTATGCACCGGGTTTCCCATATTTAACTGGAATGAATGAAGCATTGTACGTTAATCATACGAGTAAAAAGAAGAAGCTTGTCACTGCAGGTTCAGTTATTATTGAAGGGAAAAAGTGCGGCATCGTAACAACTGATACCTATAACGATTGGTTAGTGATAGGGTACACGCCAATGACATTATTCACTCCTGAAAAAGATGATTTTACACTGTTAAAATTAGGAGACAATGTTATTTTTAAACCACAGAAACGCAAAGATATTGAATTAGGAGAATTTAAACCATGTCAATCATAATAGAAAAAGCCGGATTGTTTAGTAGCTTTCAAGATTTTGGACGTCATGGATATGAATATGCAGGTGTTATTCCGTGTGGTGCGTTAGACACACTAGGTCATGAAATTGCAAATCGTTTAGTTGCTAATAATAAAAATGAAGCAACGCTTGAAATGACACACATTATGGCTAAAATTCGATTTACTGAGCCTACATTAATTGCTTTAACAGGTCATAACTTTGAAGCTTACACGCAAACTATGCAAGTAAAACCGTATAAATTATACCTTTTAGATAAAGGAGACGTCCTGTCTTTTAAAGAAACAAATAAAACGTCACGTGTGTATCTTGCAATCGGTGGCGGATTCAAATTAGATGATTGGCTAGGATCAACATCAACAGATTTAAATGTTAAAATCGGCGGTTATCACGGACGTAAACTTGAAAATGGCGATGAAGTAGAAATGAAACGACACTATACAGAACGTCATCAAAAGTTATTTGAAAATTTAAAAGAAAAACGTACCACTGATTGGGGTATAGACGGTTATGCACTGTCATTTAACTATGTTTCTGATGTGTTTCATGTTATTGCCAACAAAGGGACAGAAGATTTTGATAAAGAAACGCAATCTCACTTTATTAGAGGAGAATATAAAGTGACGAATAAATCAAATCGTGTTGGTATGTTACTAGATGGTGAGAAGATCAAAGCATATTACGACGATATGCCAGCACATCAATCAGTTAAAAGGGGAACGATTCAAGTTAAGCGAGATGGTACACCTATCATCTTATTAAATGATCATTATACAATCGGAAGTTATCCTCAAATTGGTACAATTGCAAGCTACCATTTAACTAAGCTTGCTCAGAAGCCACAAGGCTCACGTTTGAAGTTCCAATTTATTGATATAGAAACTGCTGAAAAGAATGTTGTGAAATTTAGTAATTGGATGAATCAGCTATTTCACGGAATTGAATACAGAATGCAATTAGAAATGATGAAATAAGACATGATATATGAAGGTCAACATACTTAAATAAAGTACTTATAATTTATGTCGGACTATGGTCTGATTAAAAAATGCAATTAAGAAGCTATAATGAATAAATCAGTGAATCGTCTTAATGGGACAATATTTTGTAACAAACAATGAAAGCGTCGTTATATTAAAATGCTTTTTCTTGATAAATGAGTAAAAATACTATATATTTATATATTGAACTACGGGCAATATTACAATAATATTACAAAGTTCATGATTTGTTAATATGCCATTAATGATGACATAGAATAGCATCCAACATAATATACATAAATAATTACAGACGTATAGTGCGCATTGGGAATGCGATTTATTGATGAACTATCGTTAATGTAAAATGTATTTGTAAGGTATATGCTTAAATTAATTTAAATAATATAAATGAAATTAAAAAACGAGTAAGTAATTGCATAACGGTCATATTTGAGTAAGTGTTTAAGTCTTCAGTTAAGTCTTTAACATTTCTTCAAAGTTGAATAACTATAAACGGAGGAAACATACATGAGTTTACACAAAAAGAAAATAAGTCTTTTTGCGTTTTTCTTACTGACTGTGTTTACAGTGACATTGAAGACGTATTTTTCATATTATGTTGATTTTTCTTTGGGTGTTAAAGGACTAGTTCAAAACTTAATACTATTGATGAATCCATATAGTTTAATCGCGCTTATTTTAAGTGTGTTCTTATTCTTTAAAGGGAAAAAAGCATATTGGTTCATCTTTATTGGGGGATTTTTACTAACATTCTTGCTATATGCAAATGTAGTTTACTTTAGATTCTTCTCGGACTTTTTAACATTCAGTACGCTTAACCAAGCAAGTAATGTTGAGTCTATGGGTGGTGCTGTTGGCGCATCATTTAAATGGTATGATTTTGTTTACTTTATAGATACAATTATTTATCTATTCATCCTTATTTTCAAAGGAAGTTGGTTGGATAAACGTGTCTTCAGTAAAAAGTTTGTGCCAGTTGTAATGGCTGCATCTGTAGCATTATTCTTCTTAAATTTAGCTTTTGCTGAAACAGACCGTCCTGAGTTATTAACACGTACATTTGACCATAAATATTTAGTGAAATATTTAGGTCCATATAACTTCACAGTTTATGATGGTGTTAAGACGATTCAAAATAACCAACAAAAAGCATTAGCTTCTGAAGATGATTTAACTAAAGTGTTAAATTATACGAAACAAAAAAATACAACACCAAATTCAGAGTACTTTGGCGTTGCTAAGAAGAAAAATATTATTAAAATACATTTAGAAAGTTTCCAAACTTTCTTAATCAATAAAAAGGTCAATGGTAAAGAAGTTACACCGTTCTTAAATAAATTATCAACGGGCAATGATGATTTTAGATATTATCCAAACTTCTTCCACCAAACAGGTCAAGGTAAAACATCAGATGCTGAGTTTACAATGGATAACAGCCTTTATGGTTTACCACAGGGTTCTGCATTTTCATTGAAAGGTGATAATACTTACCAATCATTACCTGCGATTTTAGACCAAAAGCAAGGTTACACATCTGACGTTATGCACGGTGACTACAAAACATTCTGGAACCGTGACCAAGTCTATAAACATTTTGGTATTGATAAATTCTATGATGCGACATACTACGATATGTCTGATGACAATATTGTCAACTTAGGTTTAAAAGATAAACCATTCTTTAAAGAGTCAGCAGAGTATCAATCTAAAATGAAAGGACCTTTCTATTCACACTTAATTACATTAACAAACCATTACCCATTCACATTGAGTGAAGAAGATGCAGATATTGATAAACCTAATACAGGTGATTCAACTGTTGATGGTTACATTCAAACAGCACATTATTTAGACCAAGCACTTGAAGAATATATTACTGATCTTAAGAAAAAAGGTCTATATGATGATTCAGTTATTATGATTTATGGTGACCACTATGGTATTTCAGAAAATCATAATAACGCAATGGAAAAATTATTAGGTGAAAAGATTACGCCAGCGAAATTTATGGACTTAAACCGCACAGGTTTCTGGCTTAAAATTCCTGGTAAAGAAGGTACAGTAGATAAAACATATGCTGGACAAGTAGACGTTATGCCTACTATCTTACATTTAGTAGGAATTGATTCTAAAAACTACTTAATGTTCGGTACGGATATGTTGTCTAAAGATCATGATGATGTCATTCCATTCCGAAATGGTGACTTCATTACGAAAGACTATAAATTTGTTAATGGTAAAGCGTATTCTAATAAAACAAACGAATTATTAGAAACGCCACCTAAAGATTTAGAAAAGAATAAGAAACAGGTTGAGAAAGATTTAGAAATGAGTGACAATGTCTTAAATGGTGACTTGTTCAGATTCTACAACAACCCTGATTTCAAGAAAATTGATCCATCAAAATATGAATATAAAACTGGACCACAAGGTAATCAAAAATAATTGAAACAGTGTTTGGTTTTAATGTAAAAGTAAGAAGCCAGTAAATGCGTTTTAACAAATTCATTTACTGGCTTCTTTATTTACAATACTCCG
>NZ_KV838557.1:0-19146 GCF_001838705.1 Staphylococcus sp. HMSC34C02 | reverse complement strand
ACGACGAATTTAAAAGAATTCTGTCCCACTCCCTATCCAATCTAAACAATTCGTTTACGTATTGCGCCTGAAATCAAATCGACAATAGCTACCATAATCACTAAGCCGATTAAAATAATACCTACGCGATCCCAAGAACGTGTTTGAAGGGCGAAAATGAGCGGTGTACCGATACCGCCCGCGCCAATCAAACCTAAAATGGATGCAGAACGTAAATTCAATTCAAAGCGATATAATACGAGCGATAAAAATGACGGTAATATTTGTGGTATGACTGCAAAAATAAGTGTCTTGGTCTTATTCGCACCACTCGCTTTTAGTGCTTCTACTGAAGTAAAATCTAATCTTTCAATATCTTCGACGAATAACTTTCCGAGCATCCCTACTGAATGAATACCTAACGCTAATACACCTGAAAATGAGCCTGGACCAACCACTTTAATGAAAATGAGCGCCATAACGATTTCTGGAAATACACGAATCACACTTAATATAAATTTAGTCATGCCTGTTACCGGGCGAACTTTGATGAAATTTCGTGCACCTAGAAAAGCAAATGGAATACATATGACCGCAGCAATAAATGTACCTATTACCGCAATTGCAAATGTTTCAAGTAATCCACGTAATAAATCCTCACCTGCAGGAATATACACATAGTCCCAATCTGGATGGAATAAGCCGTTAAAGATAGATTTTAAAATTTCGATAGATTTTGATTTTAATTCTAAGGCGGGCATCCCTACAAAGCCCCACGCTATAATTCCTAAAACAACAATAGCTATAATCCAATTTTTAATTAATTTTTGTTTTTGTTGTTTTGATTTAACGGGATACTTTTGTTCTAGCTTGTTTGTACTTTGTGTCATGCGAGTTGTTCCCTCACTTTCGAACTTGCATAGTCAATAATTACAACAATAACAAGTGTAAACAGGATAATCATCGCAGTTTTAGGATATTGGAATAAGCCTAGTGTTGAATCGTAAAACAATCCGATACCACCAGCACCCACAAGGCCAAGTACAGCTGAAGCGCGAATATTAATTTCAAATGCGAATAACACATATGAGAAGAAAGTAGACATGATTTGTGGCACAACGCCAAAGACAATCCACTTTATCTTATTTGCGCCGACTGCCGTCATAGCTTCCATCGGTCCTGGATCGATGGTTTCTAGTGATTCATATAATAATTTTGCAATAACACAAATTGTTAAGATAAATAGTGCTAACACACCTGGGATTTGACCAATGCCGAAGACAGCTACAAAGATAGCAGCTAATAATAAATCAGGTATCGTACGCACAATATTTAGGATAAAACGTGCGGGAATCGAAACCCATTTTGTTTTAATGATATTGCTCGCACAAATTAGCGCAATTGGTATAGACACAATCGCACCTAAAAAAGTCCCAACAATAGCCATTCGAATGGTGTCTAACATCGGTTTCAATATTGTATGTATATATGCCCAGTCTGGTGGCACCATTTGTCCAAAGAATGAACCGATTTGTGGTAACCCTACCATTAAATCGGCAAAGCTAAAGCCCGTGTATAAGAAACTCCATACAACTAAAGCAACAACGATAAGCACTGTAAAACTTGTTTTAAGTGACATTTTTTTCTTTAAATATTGATCATATTTATGTGTAGTAGGCGTTGTCATTTTAATCCACCCCTAGCTTCTCGTCATCTTTAAGCTTACGACCATAAATATCATTAAAGACTGCTTCTGTTGCTTCTTCAACAGGTCCATCATATACAAGTTCTCCTGCACGAAGACCTATGATACGCGTACCATATTCAAGCGCTAAATCTACAAAGTGTAAGTTAATTAGAATTGTAATTCCTAATTCTTCATTAATTTTCTTTAAATCGTCCATGACTTGCTTTGTTGTCAGAGGATCCAATGACGCAACAGGTTCATCCGCTAAGATAATTGCAGGTTCTTGTGCTAATGCACGTGCAATTGAAATACGTTGTTGCTGACCACCAGACAATTCATCAGAACGCTGATCATATTTATCTAGAATATTTACGCGCTCTAGCGCATCCATTGCCTTCACTTTATCTTCTTTTGGGAAAAGACCTAACACCATCTTCCAAGTTGGATGATAACCAACACGGCCACTTAATACATTACGCAATACAGATGATCGTTTCACAAGATTAAAGTGCTGGAAAATCATGCCAATATTACGACGCATCATTAATAGCGATTTACCTTTCGCTTTAGTAATCGATTTACCTTCAATAAGAATATCTCCAGATGTAATATCATGCAGTCGATTGACGGATCGTAATAGCGTTGATTTACCTGCACCCGATAAGCCAACAATAACTGCAAAATCTCCCTTTTCAATATTCAAATTGATATCTTTTAATCCTACATGACCATTGGGATATACTTTATTGACATCTTTAAATTCAATTTGACTCATTTAAATAGCACCCTTTATTTTTGCAAATAAAAGCTAAACCTACATATAGGCTAGCTTTTATTTGTCCCTTGTTTATCTACAATGTTTATTAGACTAAATTTAAATACTTTTTAATCGTATTATAACTTCTAATAATATTATTCTACGCTTATTTCATATCTTGAACTTGTTTTTCATATTTTCTTACAATATCAAAGTCTGAATCTTTCGCGTCTGTATATCCTTCGTGAGAATATACTTCACTGATAATTTTGTGACCTTCTTTTGTTTTAGAGATATCTTTAAATGCTTTTTTAAGTTTATCTTGGAATTTTTTATCCATATCCGGACGTACTGAAATCGTGTCATTTGGAATAGGTTCTGTTAATTTAATAATCTTAGTATCTTTAAATACATTTGGTTGGTCCTTTTTAACGATTGTACGTGCGTCTTGGAATACAGCTGCCGCATCAACATCACCGTTAAGTAATGAAATGACTGCTTGGTCGTGTCCTTTCACATTAACAATCTTCATATCTTTCGTTGCATCAATACCCGCATCTTCTTTAAGTGTTGAGATAGGGAATGTGTATCCTGCTGTAGAAGTTACATCTTGTAATGCAATCTTTTTGCCTTTTAAGTCTTTTAAGCTATTGATACCAGAATCTTTTTTAACTAATATTTCTGATTTATAGTCATCTACTAATTTTTTCGAATTAGAACCATCTTCATTAACGCCATAACGTTGTGCTTTTAACAACAAGTCTGCTGCTTTTTGATCATGTGCTAACGTGTACGCTGTTGGTGGAAGGAATCCAACATCCACTTTTTTAGATTTCATCGCTTCAACAATTGTATTATAGTTTGTCGATACAGATACCTTTACTGGAATTCCTAATTCTTTAGATAACAATTTTTCAAGTGGCTTTGCTTTTGCTTCAAGTGTGTCCGCATTTTGTGATGGCACAAATTGTACCGTTAATTCCTTAGGTGTGTAACCATCTTTACTAGAATCTGATCCGCTGTCAGCGCTTTTATTATTGCTGTCTAATGAGCTATTATTTCCACACGCCGCCGTAAAAATAATAACTGTTAAAGCAAGCACTAAAAGATACTTCATTTGCTTCATAACTGTAATGCCCCCGTTCGATATGTATAAAATCGTGTAATTTGTCAATTTATATGACAATATAAGATTAGCACAATATTACTTGAATTAATATTTAATTATCATGAATTTTATATAAAATGTATTTATATAGTTAAATTATTGTAAATCATTTCTAAATTTTTTCTTTAAAATCTAATTTGTCCAACCTTTTTTTACTATAATTTCTTTATATAACATTTATTCAAGATGTGCTCTCATGCATATCATATAATGATGACTATTATTTTATTGTTCTAATGAAAGGATGTTACATATGACGCAACTTGGTCTTTATATCGTGAGTGATGTTCACGGCTATATTTTCCCTACTGATTTTTCACATGCAAATCAACAGTTACCTATGGGGTTGTTATATGCGAATCAGTTAATTGAAACATCAAGCAAACATGACGATATTCATTTCAAAATTGATAATGGCGATTTCTTACAAGGCGCACCATTTTGTAATTATTTAGTGTCTAAATTACAGACTAGCGAACTATTAACAACTATATACAATCGTTTAAATTTTGATTTCGGAACAATTGGAAACCATGAATTTAATTATGGCCTGACATACCTTAACGACACACTCCAAACCCTTAACTATCCAGTGTTATGTGCGAATATTTTAAATTCACAACATCAACCTTTTACAGGTGAAGGCGTGCATTATTTTGAAAAGGGAGACCTCATCGTGGGCGTGATTGGTCTAACTACACAATATATTCCGAACTGGGAACAACCACATCATATTGAAGGCTTAACATTTAAAAGTGCGGTTGAAACACTCGCACAAGTATTACCGAATGTCCGTAATAAAGCTGACATCGTTGTCGTGTCATATCATGGTGGATTCGAGTGTGATGTAGATACAGATGTGCCGACTGAAGATTTAACTGGAGAAAATGAAGCGTCTGAAATTCTACGTCGTTTCCATAAAAGTATCGATGTCTTAATTACAGGTCATCAACACCGCGATATCGCAACAGTGAAGTATGACACTGCCGTTATTCAACCTGGTACACGTGCAACACAAATAGGTAAAGTAACACTAACGATTGGCGACAATAATCAGATTATTGATACGCAAAGCGAATTGTTACCTGTAGTGGGAGACTCAAAATTTAGTCTGTTACCCGAAGATGCTAAGCTATTAACACAATTAGAGGACTGGCTAGATACAGAAATTACGACCCTACCAGAACCTATGTTAGTAGAAGACAAGTTTAAGGCTAGAATGAAACCTCATCCACTCATTAATTTAATCAACGTTATGTTACTAGAGAACAGTGGTGCTGATATTGCTAGCACAGCACTCTTCGACTCAGCAGCCGGATTTAATACACGTATTACAATGCGAGAAATCATCAATAATTATCCATTTCCAAACACGTTCCAAGTTTTGAAACTCACTGGTGCAGGTATTAAAAACGCTTTAGAAAAATCAGCAAGCTATTTCGCACTTAATGACGAAAACGAAATATCCATTAATGACGCTTTTTTATATCCAAAACCACAGCATTTTAACTATGACATGTATGGCGGTATCACTTATACCATTCATGTAGGAGAACCTATTGGTCAACGCGTAACTGATATTAAGGTTGGCAATGAACCACTTATCAGTGATAAAACTTATACCATTTGTGTCAACAACTATCGTGCTGTAGGTGGTGGCAATTACAACATGTTCGCCAACGCACCTGTTGTCAAAGACATTCAAGAAGAAGGCGCGCAACTTTTGATTGATTTCATTACCAATAACGATTTGTCTAACATTCCGCAAGTCGTTAATTTTAAAGTTCAGCAATAATTTTTCTTCTCATACCCATCAGATAATGTACAATATATGTGTAAATATTCTCATCAGGAAGGGAGTTCATCTTTATGAGCGAATTTTTAGCAGCGATTGTCGGAGGTATCTTTGCGCTAATTGGGACATTTTGGGGCATTAAATATCAAATCACTAAAGAAAAAGAAGAAAAACGTGAAGATTATAAAAATGACATTTTGAGTATGATCGATTTAACTGCATACAAAGCTTCTAAAATAAGTAAAATTCATTTAAGCGAAACGAATGCTTTAATCAATAAGCCGCAAACATTAGAGAAGTGTGATGACGTTAAAGAACTTTTTGTAAAATTAGACGATCAAATTCAAGAATTATTGGGTACTATGAGTCACCATGAAGAAGAATCCAATAAACCTATTCGTGATTTATTAAATTGCTATGAATCTTTGGAGAATTATATCTCTAAATTTTCTATAGCTGCAAGAATCTATGACGATAAATACGAAACAACTTCTGACGATAAACGTATTATCATCGTTAGAACTAAAGAGAAATTAGATCGTAATATCAATACATTTATCAATGATTTACGTCAATTTTCTAAACATCATTTCAACCACGAAATGTATGAACCCACATTAAAATTCGAATCGGATTAAATATAATGAAACACCTCTAATATCAGTATGATGACCAACTGACCTTAGAGGTGTTGCTTCGACTAAAGCATTATGCTTCAAATTCGATATGTTTCTTTTCATAGAAATAATTAACTGTATTAATTAAAATACCTAGAATAATAATGCCACCTGACACGAAGGTAATCATTAAATAAGGTAAACCGACTGATAATAAAATAGACCCGATAATTGCGCCTAAGAAGTTCGCAACATTAAAGATAGATGCCGCTAATGTGCTTGCAAGTAGTGGTGCTTCTTTGGCACTTAATATAATCTTACTATTTAATAAGGGTGTCGTACCAAATGTACCAAATCCGAATAAGAAGCAAATTATAATTGCTAAAATCGTATGATGCACGAAAGTGACAAATAATACGATGGTTACAAATAGTAATAAAAACGTATAGAATAAATATTTCGTCAATTTAGGTTCTGGCACATTCCCTGTAATTAAGTTCCCTAATACACCACCTAAACCAAACATAAATAAACAGATGGTGAGGCCGACGATTTTAAAAGGTGCGAAGTTATGAATCATTGGCTCCATAAAGGTATACGTTGTGAAGACACCTGAATAACCAAAGACGATAATAGACATCACAATTAAAATATGTGGATTTTTGAATACTTTCAATTCATTTTTCACATTAGATTCTGTACTAAGCGATACATCTGGTACAAATTTCAACATACCTAACAGCGTCATCACAGCTAGACCAATCATAACGCCAAAGACAGCTCTCCAATTCGCAAAGCCACCTAAGAATGATCCGAATGGCACACCAATCATAACCGCAATGGTTAATCCTGCTTGGACTAATGCGATGGCTTGTGGTTGTTTACCACGAGGTGCAACGGCTGCAGCCACACTCATACACACGCCAAAGAAGGGTGCATGCATTGACGCTGACAACAATCGTGATAACAGTAATATTTGAAAATTAGGTGCCAACATACCTACCACGTTACTTCCGATAAATATGGCCACTAAAATCGGTAATAAGCGTTTGGCACGCACATTCATTGTGAATATGCGCATAAATGGTCCAATTAACGCAACACTCACAGCATATACACTGATTAATAAACCTGCACTTGAAATAGACACTTTCATATCACTTGCGATTTGAGTTAGTAATCCCGTTACAACATACTCTGCCATGCCAACTGTAAATGTACCTAACATGAATATGAAGAACATCATTCTGTTACCTTTCATCATTGCTACCTCCTTTTATATCGCGCTCAAAAATAATACGAGTGCTATCTTACAAAAAAATAGGTACCATGTGAAGAGGTTTATTCAGATTTTTTGATTTTCTTAAGTCAGTATTCGCAAGTTTTCATATATTTTCATTGTATTAATATTAAGATAATTTCAAGTATGTAGTATTTCGAAAACCTTCCATATATGTAACATTTTCAATCAAAATGTCGCTATGTTAATCTAACTAGCATAGGAGTGATATGATGTCTGAATCTAAAAAAGATAAATCCAAACAACCACTTTGGGAACTCATAATTAATATTATCCTAGAACTATTTAGTGCGATCATTCGATTTTTCAAACATTTATTATCTTAAATTCTTAGGTGATGTGGCGAATAATTAATCGCAATCAATGCGATTACAACACATAATCCGCCTATCATAATGTGCACTGTGAAAGGTTCACCTAACCCTATAATGGAGAAAATTGTTGAAAATAAAGGTACTAAAAATAAAAAACTACTCGAAATCGTAGCACCACGTAAATTCAAACTGCTAAACCATAATCCAAATGATCCAATAGACGCAGGAAATACAAGCCACCAAAACCATAACCATCCCCAACCATTCAATTGTTCAATGTGATAGTGCTCTCCTAACAATTGGCTAATTAAGAACATGATGATGCCACCAAATAATAGTTGCCATCCCGTTAATACCCATGCACCTTTATCAAACTTAAATTGCTTAGTCACAACAGTATTACATGACCAACATAGTGAACCAAGTAATGCGACAAATGATCCCCATCCTAACAATGTACGATCTAACCCTAGACATATCGTAACCCCAATCACACCAATCACGAGTGCAACTATTTTAATCATTGTTAACCGCTCTTTTAATATGAAATGCGCAAGAACAGCTAACCATAATGGATTGGTAAACAGTAAAACGGCAGACATTGAAGAGGATACACCCAATGACATTGCTATATTTAATAATCCCATTGTTCCAGCCGTTTGTAATAATCCGATGGTGGCGACAAATATAAAGCCCTTGTAACTATTATGATCAATTGATGGTAATGTGTTTTTAACGCCCCTTTTCAACAATAAAACCAATAAGATAATGAATCCCGCGATGGTAAAGCGCCATCCGCCTAGTAACATAGGTGGCACGTGTTCAATTGAGATGAGGTACTTCCCAGTTGGAAAAGAAGAGCCCATACATAGGGTCGTTAAAATAATACATATATAGAAGTATAAATGCGAACGTTGATGTAAATTCATAGATGTCATCTCCTAGTCATTGATTAAAGATAATTAAGATATTCGTTGTCTTTAAATAGTATTATAATGCACGCTTTCTATTTTTCAATCATAATATATAAAATTTTTATATTATATTTTATAATGAAAGAAACGTCTATCATTGGAGGACTATTATGAAATTATCTAAAGGATGGGAGCAAGCTGTCTATGTTCTATTAATGTTGAACCTACTACCCAAACATAGCGTGATGACCTCTACCGCGTTAAGTGATCGTTTAAATGTTTCTGATTCTTATTTAAAGAAGATTATTAAAGCTCTTGTTAAAGAAGATCTCGTTAATTCTTCTACAGGCAAAAATGGCGGCTTTTCTTTAAATAAGCCCTTAAATCAAATCACATTTTATGATGTTTTTCTAGCAATTGAAGGTCGAGACGCGATCTTTTCTAGTCAGCAATTATTGAAACCCTTCTTAGGTGAAAAGGAAGGTCAGAAAGCAGAAATGTGCGTAGTTAGTCATGCATTAAATACAATTGAACATACACTTATCTCCACTTTATCTTCGATTACATTGGATGAAGTCAATCAAACCATCGTCACAAAATATCATCTTAACGATTTAAATCAATGGGTCCTAACGAATTGTAAAACACGGTAAATCAAGCCTTCAGGATGTCTTACTTCAGACAACCCGAAGGCTACCTTTTAGAATTTTATGACAAAAATATAGGTCTTTTTGACTACTATACTTGTCAAAATGACAAAGATAATGTAACGTTATAGACAAGGAGCTGATGAATATTGCGAAATCGTCTTAAAGAATTGCGTGCTCGCGATGGCTTCAATCAAACACAACTCGCTAAGAAAGCTGGTATCTCACGCCAAACAGTTTCTTTGATTGAACGGAATGATTTTATGCCGTCCATTTTAACAGCCGTTAAAATTGCGCGTATATTCAATGAACCAGTTGAAAATGTCTTTATCTTTGAGGAGGGAGATTTATGAAAGTAGGCAGGTATTTACTCTATTTATTGATAGGAGGTATTATTGGTGGAATGATAGGAGCCTTAATAGGAATGCTAAGTGATGGGAACATCTTTGGTATCTTACATTTCGCTTCATACAATTTCACGATTATCGTTACCATTATCGCTTCAACAATTAATATTGGACTTATCTTAGCGATTTGGAAGACCTCTTACACATCTTTAAAATACAAACATAAAACTGAAAATGCCAGTGATGCCAACCTCGATCAATATGAACAAAAAGCTAATTTGACTTTCATGAGAACTGGCACATTATATTACATTACAGTATTAGTCGCTTTATTAAACATATTTATTATTGCCTTAGGTAATGGCCCATCATCTATTTTATTTTTAGTCATTGTGCCATTTATATTGACATTAATTCCGTCAACCATACTTGGTTTCTTTTATAGAAAATTTGACACGCGTATGCCTAAACAAGGCGAAGCCAATTATACAGAACGTATTTTACAAAATATGGATGAAGGTGAGCGTCATATTACACTTGAATCGATGTTTAAAGTATATCACGTCAATATTTCCTTAATCATGGTAGGCGCTATTTTCTTAGGTATCTTTTCAATCGTTACAGGTATTAACCAAGCAGTTGGCGTTGGCATCTTAATCATTTTATTCGCTTACAACACATTTGGTTATATGTTAAAAGTACGTAAATTTTACAAATAGTAGTTATTTATTAATTAATCTATATTATGATAAACGTAACTAATCTTTAATTAAATTAAATCCAAAACCTAATCAACAGAAAGAGAGGATTATTATGGAACATCTACTACAAGTGCAACATCTCAACAAGTCGTATAGGAAATCGCAATTCCATTTGAAAGATATTTCTTTAACACTTCGACCTGGTGAAGTGATTGGTTTAATTGGTAAGAATGGTTCAGGTAAATCAACATTGATTAATACATTAGTTGGTAACCGTTTTAAAGATTCTGGAGAGATTTCATTTTTTGATCAAGTTGTCTCAGATAAGGATTATGCATACAAAGAGCATATTGGCGTTGTATTTGATGACTTACGTGTGCCTGATAAACTCGAAATTAAAGATATGGATAAGGTTTTTGCGAATATTTTCAAAACGTGGAACAGTGATCGTTTCTTTGAAGTCATTCAGCGTTTCGAATTACCAACTAACGCGCAAATTAAGACGTTCTCAAGAGGGATGCGTATGAAAGCAGCTTTAGCTATGGCTTTAGCGCATGATACAAAGTTACTCATTCTGGATGAGGCTACTGCGGGTATGGACGTATCAGGACGTGAAGAAGTTATTGAAATGTTGGAAGACTATATTTCAGAAGGCAATGGTATTCTCATTTCATCTCATATTTCTGAAGATATTGAGCATCTCGCTACACAATTAGTGTTTATGCGTGATGGTGAAGTTGTCCTTCAAGAAAATAAGGAAGCATTGTTAAAACAATACGGTATTGTAGAAATTGAGGAACAAGCTGATTTAGACATTCCACAAGATATCATCATTGCCTCAAGAGTAAGACACGGTAAACGTCAAATCTTAATTAATGATTGGTCACGCGTTACAAATGCGCACCCACTTAACACTATTGATGACGCAACAAAATTAATTATGAGAGGTGATAAATAATGAAAGGTCTAATTTTAAGTAGTTTCTATGCAACTAAAAAGTCACTTATCACATATTTAATTGTAGCCATTGTAACTAGTGTCTTATTCGCCTTTATAAATCCAGCAATGGCATGTTTCTTACCAATGCTTTTCTTATTGTCACCAGTAACAGATAACTTGAAACGCGAAAAAGATTCTAAATGGATGTACTATATCTCAACATTGCCATCACATCGTAGCGCTTATATTAAAAGCTATTTCGCATTTTACGGCATACTCATCGTCATCGGATTAATTATTGGCTTAATCGCAGTATTGGCCATACACCAAAATTTAATGTTAACACTTATTTCAGGTTTAGTTGGTATAGGTGGTGCAGGCACATACGCTATCATGTTCCCGTTAACCTTTAAATTCGGTCCAGAAAATTCAAATGTCATCATGATTTCAACATCTGTTATCGTTCTTATTTTATTCTTTATTACTTACTTTGGTGTCATTATATCAGCTTTGGTACGTTCAGGATCATTCTCTGATTTAGGAACAAATCCTACAGATATCCTTTTCATAGGATTATATGCACTACTTGGCATCATTTGCTTGGTGGCTTCTTATTTCCTTTCAATAGCCATTTTCAATAAACAAGAATTATAACTTTTAAGTTATTTACAATTTTAATTTAAACTCAAAGTGGTTCTAAGCACGCTACATTAGTGGCACTCAAGTGTTTAGAACCACTTTCTATTCATTGCTTATATGCGTCATTCAACTTTGTATAGGGTATGGATGACTAAACGCACTTAAAAAGGAGTCCTCATCTAATGAACATTCAAACTATCGAACGTTATTTACACATAGATGCTTCACTTCATCAATCACCTACACTTGAAGCACTCAATTATTATATTAAGCAATACATGCTTACGGTTCCTTTTGAAAATATTAATGTCCAAAATGCCATACCTATCTCCGTAGAAATTGATGATTTATATGATAAATTTATTATTCAACACCGTGGCGGTTTCTGTTACGAAATGAATCATTTCTTTGGGACTTACCTTGAAGCCAAAGGGTTTACCGTATATCGCATGTCTGCGACAGTCGAACAGCCGAATGGCAATCGTAGTCCAGAAGGTTCACATATGTCACTTGTAGTCCCAATTGATGGTGTCAGTTATGTTGCAGACGTAGGTTTTGGAGATTTACCTTTACAAGCTTTACCTATTACCAATACCGACCCTACTCATCCTGTGACAGATATTACAGGCGAATTTCGTGCGATTTCAGAACATGACGATACCTATTGTATTCAAAAGCTTGAAAATGGTACATGGGTCACGCGTTACGAAGCGCGATTCCAACCCAAACAAGTCGAAGATTTTGCAGATATGATTCAATATAATTCAGAACACCCAGATTCTATATTTGTGCAACAACTGATCGTTACGCAACCTCAGTCATTTGGTCGTGCTACGATGTCATTACAACATCTCACACTAAGTAAACAAGATCGTAAAGATAAGTACGACGTAACTTCTGACAACTATCGCGCTTTGCTAAAAGAATACTTTAATTTAGATGTCAAAATTAAGCCTTTAGAACCTTAAAATATACATTTCTCATTAAGAGGTGAAATTATGTCTAACATAGAGATTGTTGGTGCTAAACAAAACAACTTAAAAAATATAAATGTAACCATTCCAAAGCATGAATTAACAGTATTTACAGGTCGTTCAGGTTCAGGGAAGTCTTCCCTCGTCTTCAATACTGTAGCCGCAGAATCTGAAAGATTGTTAAATGAAACGTATTCAAGTTATGTACAACATCAACTCACACAATACGAAAAACCTGATGTTGACCAAATTAAACATCTTCCGGTTGCTATGATTATCAATCAAAAACGTCTTGGCGGTAACTCTCGTTCAACTGTAGGTACGATTTCTGATATTTACGCGTCCGTACGTCTTCTATGGTCACGTATTGGCGAACCCTTTGTAGGTTACTCTGATATCTTTTCTTTTAATAATCCTAAAGGAATGTGCGAAACATGTTCGGGCTTAGGCTACGTTGAAGATATAGATTTAAATGAACTGCTTGATTATGATAAATCACTGAATGAAGATGCAATTAAATTCCCTTCATTTAGACCAGACAGTTGGCGTGGTAAACGTTATTTATATACAGGTTTATTTGATAATGATAAGAAACTAAAGGATTACACGAAAGAAGAAATGGATACCTTCCTGTATACTGAACCAACCAAATTAAAGAACCCGCCCTCAAATTGGCCAAGGACTGCGAAATTTGAAGGATTAATCCATCGTTTTCGTCGTTCATTTCTACTCAATGATAATTTTGAAAAGAAACGTTTTAAGGAAGACATCGACCGTGTCGTATCGAAACATGACTGTCCTAGTTGCCATGGTCAACGTCTTAATGACACTGTGCTAAGTTGTAAAATTAATGGTTTAAATATTGCAGAATTTACAAATTTACAAATTGATGAGGCGTTAGCCTTTTTAAGAAAAATAAAATACGACAAGGCACGTGTGATCATAGAGCCACTCAAAAAACAACTAGAAGCGTTAAGTTATATCGGATTGAACTATTTAACACTTGCACGGGAAACGACTTCCCTATCTGGCGGTGAATCACAACGTATCAAACTCATTCGTCATTTAAATAGTCCTCTAAGCGATCTTGTATATATTATTGACGAGCCAAGTGTTGGACTACATCCAGAAGACATTCAACGCATTAATGACATCATTCAATCCTTAAAAGATAAAGGTAATACAGTGCTTGTTGTGGAACATGACCCAGATGTGATTAAGACGGCTGACCACATTATTGATTTAGGTCCTTTAGCCGGTAAAAACGGCGGTGACATTACATTTACTGGCTCGTACAACGCACTACTCGCTTCGGACACGAGTACTGGTCGCGCATTAAATCGTGAACATCAACTCAAAACGACACCACGTACGGCAAAAGACATGCTTCAAATTTCAAATATTAGTCGTAATAACTTACAAAATGTCTCAACTGAACTACCTAAACATGCGATGACTGTCGTTACAGGTGTTGCGGGTTCAGGTAAAAGTTCACTCATTTCTGCAGGATTTGAACGTAACTCAAATGCTATTTTTATTGATCAGAAACCTGTTCATGCATCTAATCGTTCTAATTTACTCACTTATCTAGGTATCTTTGACGATGTGCGTAGTTTCTTCAGCCAACACACTGGTCTTAAAAAAAGTATGTTCAGCTATAATTCAGAAGGGGCATGTCCAGAATGTCATGGCAAAGGCGTCTTAAAAACTGAACTTGCGTTTATGCCAGACTTTTCACAAATATGCGAGTTATGTGGCGGAACAAGATATCGTCCAGAAGTGTTAGAAGCTAAAGTAGAAGGTTATTCCATTGCGGATATTTTAGCATTAACTGTGGATGAGGCCATTGAGAAATTTAGTGATAGTCCAAGTATCACGCGACCGCTTCAAGCATTAGCGGATACAGGGCTCAATTATATGACTTTAGGACAATCATTAGATACACTTTCAGGTGGTGAAATTCAACGTATGAAACTGAGTCGTTACCTTACTCAAGACGTGACGAACAAGCTCTTTATCTTTGATGAGCCAACAACTGGATTACATGAAGATGATTTGCCAATCCTTATTGATTGTTTTAATCATCTTATTGACGAAGGCAATACGGTTATCTTAATTGAGCATAATTTAACGATGATGACTCAGGCGGATTGGTTAATTGATATCGGCCCCTATGCTGGAGATAAAGGTGGTCAATTACTTTATGCGGGCGAACCCAATGGTATTTTCAATATCGACAATTCCGTAACCGCTAAACATTTAAAACGATATATAAGTAATTAACATAACAATATAAACACCCCCACAAGCGTAACCGTCATGTGGGGGTTGAGTTCTGCCATTAAGCATTTGTATCTACACTTATAGTAACTTGTGTTGTTGCAACAATGCTTCGATATATGTGCCTTTAATCTTCTTCAAGAAAGTGTTGAGTGCGAGTTGCTGTATTTTGTTATGTTCGGTGAGTTCTAATAAATTTTTACGGTCGGTGAGTTCATATAAGGCATCCATCAATATGCGAAGGTCAAATTCTGTTGCAACCACTTCAGGGACACCTCTATCTATGCCCAACAATTGGTAGACTGCTTCCATAGCAGTTCTTACCGAATATTCAGTGGTAAAGACAGTATCTCTTTCTGTTTCTGCAAAATTACCAATAAAGGCTATGTTGCGAGCATTTTTAGGCACAACAAGTGGTCTGTCTCCAACAGCTCTAGGCATAAAATAAGAACAGATATATGGCATATAGACTGGTATCGTATTACATTGATTTTTAGCGAGGTCTTCAATTTGATTGATAGGTACGCCCATATGATATAACCATTCTTGGCAAATTTCATTTCCACTGCACTCGGTGATTGGTTTATGGATAAAGTCACCATTCACGTTTGAATATAACGCGTAAATCCAAACGCTCACCTCATCGTCGGGTTGGCTTTTAAATTGTTGCTGACGATTTACAGTAAAATTCAATTGCCATTTAGAATCATTCACAGTAACAATCCCACCTGTCACTGTCTTGCCGGCTAAAGGATCTCGTTTACAAATGTGCTCGATAGTATTAATAATTGTCTTGTTATTCGTCGTCGCAGTTGCTGATACAAACCAACTTTTGTCCGGTAAATGATGATAGAACTTTTCGGGACAACCAAACTCAGGGCTCTGTTTGGCAAGATTACGCCACAATGTCCAACTACCGCCAATATCTTTTGTAGGGGGTGCGGGCGTGTTGTTATCTCCATATGTTGAACTTTCAGTAATACTACCATTCGTAACAAATACTAAATCATTTGGCGTTAGAGGAATAACTTCATCTTTACCTGAACGTTTAAGTTGTATTTCACGAGCAACCTTCTCTGTTGTTGTGATATCTACTTTAATATTCATGACTTGAACATCATATTGAAATTGCACACCGTGGGACTCTAAGTAAGCAATCATAGGAAGAACAAGTGATTCATATTGATTATATTTGGTGAATTTAAGGGCACTGAAATCCGCTAATCCTCCAATATGATGTACAAAGCGCATTAAATATCGACGCATCTCCATCGCGGAGTGCCATGGTTCAAATGCGAACATTGTTTTCCAATAAATCCAGAAATTCGAATGCATAAAATCATTTGAGAAAACATCCGTAATCGTCACATCATTTAATGCTTCTTCTTTCATTAAACATAAATGTATGATTTCTTTAATCGCTTGTGGCGTCAAAGTAAAATCACCATCAGTAGGTAACTGATGTCCCCTTTTCTCAATAACACGACAACGTGAGTAATTAGGATCTTCTTTATTTAACCAATAAAACTCATCTAATACGGAAGCATTATCCATTTCAAGCGATGGGATGGAGCGGAATAAATCCCATAAACATTCGAAATGATTTTCCATTTCTCTTCCGCCTCTAACAACATAGCCTTTTAAAGGAAGCTGATCGCCATCTAAACTTCCACCAGGTTTAGACAATTCTTCTAAAACATGGATTTTTGACCCATCCATTTGTCCATCTCTAATCAAGAAACATGCAGCAGCTAACGAGGCTAATCCAGATCCAATAAGATAAGCGGATTTATGCGCGACATTTTCTGGTTTTTTAGGACGGGCAAATGCTTCATAATTCCCGTTACTATAGTACATACATATCACTTCCCAAATGTTCATTATTTTTAATTTTTAGATTGAAAAGTAGTAAACTATTAGTAATCTTAAAGAAATTAATCTACCCTTCGACTGTATTATAAAATGAGGAAGGCCAAGAATTGTGCGTCACTTATGTGGGTTTGTAACATAAGCGACATTTTAATTAAACTGTCCGATATGAGGAGTGATGATGTTGACCAAACAAGATTTACGCGTCCAAAAAACACATCAAGCGCTAATTACTTCATTTTCTGAACTATTGCAATCGAAATCATTTGAACAGATTACAGTTCAGGACTTATGTACCAAAGCCAACGTACGACGATCTACGTTTTATCGTCATTTTAATGATAAATATGACTTGTTAAATCACGTTGTCGGCACGTTGATTGATCATTTTAGAGAGCTATATTTACCAGACATTAATCCTGATAATCCAAGACAATTTTTCGAGAAATTGATGAGAGATGTTTTGACATTTATTCACGATAATAAAGACATGGTCCGTAGCGTTATAACTCTCAATTTTTACGGCGAAGTTTATACGATTTTTTATGAACAAATATACAAAGCGGTTCAAAAGCAAATTGAATTTGATCGACAGAGTGGACAATTTTATGTAGATGTAACCATATATGGAGAATTTCTAACTGGAGGTATTTTAAGCGTCATCACGAATTGGATTCAACATGGACAACAACAATCGATTGATAAAGTAACGAATGAAATTGTGAATATGATATGTGGTGCTAGAGAAATCCATTTGAAGAAACTAAGCTAAAACGCCCTTTATTTAAGGTATTTCATAATTTGAAAAATGTCGCCAAGTTGAAAGCTTAGCGACATTTTTTCTAATTTAATTTATCGATTTAGAACCATTTCCATTTTTTATCTGCAGCAACACGTGGGTAGTCACTACCTGGTAAGAAATCCCTATGATAATGAACATAAGCTTTACCATCTTTATTGATGGCTATATGCCACTGAGCGTTATCCTTTGGCACGATATCATATAAATCTTTCTTAACATGATATTTCTTGCCATCAATTTCATGGTCACCTTCAGTTAATACTTTCTTGTATTCATATTTTTGGCGATATTGTTTAATAATATTGTTTCCTATTCGATTTCTATTATATTTTGCATTTTCATCGCCATAAGGTTGAACGTTCATGACCGTTTCGTTTAAACGTAAGTGATTTTGCTTATTGGTTAATGCGATGTTATAGCCTTTATTACTTGTACCTGTCTTTAACCCATCCGTACCAGGTAAATAAAGCGGTTGGCCTTTTAACGATAAATTTGTACTCTTAAACGTATTGCCTTGTTGTGTATCTTGTGTCAACTTAGATATTTGCAATACTTCAGGATGCTTTGAAATAAGCTGTTGCATTAAAATGTTCATATCTTTCGCTGTACTTTTAGGATATTCTTGGTTTTTAAATTTAGATGGTGCGTATTGACCTAACAAGCGATTCTGCGCGCCAGCAGGATTGACAAAGTTTGTATTTGTCATATGAAATGATTGAGCCTGTTGATTCATTTTGTTAGTAAATGCATCATTATTACCACTAATCTTCTCACCTAATATCATTGCAGCAGCATTGCTTGATGCTAATGTTGTTTGTTTGATTAGTGCTTCAATCGTATAAACTTGACCTTGTTGCAATGATACTGATGATAAATTTGGTAAATTAGACAGGGTTGCATAATGATTGGTAATTTTCACTTTATCGTTAAGCTTTAATCTTCCATTGTCAATGGCTTCATATGTTAAATATAAGGTCATCATTTTAGACATAGATGCCGGATCAACATGTTGATTTCCCTGGTAATGATATAAAATTTGCCCTTGATCTGTAGTCAACATGACACCACTAGGCTGATATTTCTTACTTATGCTACTATTTTTTTCTTTATTGGCAATCGTTACTGGCGATTCACTCGCGTAACTTATCGATGTGTGTAATAGCGCTATCGTTATGATGACGCCTATCCCTTTTACAAATTTACTAAACAATATATCCCCTCTTTTTAAATATTTATAATATTGTACAATACTTTTTATAACAATATTATATGGATATTACAACTATATATAAACGCATAATCTTAGAATGCTGTTTCTTATTATGATGATTAACTCTAATTTTTAATGATTTAACCAAATTTAAGGGAGTGGAACAGTATTCTTTTTAAATTCGTCGTCCACTCCCAACTTGCTTTG
>NZ_KV838556.1:0-2485 GCF_001838705.1 Staphylococcus sp. HMSC34C02 | reverse complement strand
TTTAATTTTCGTATTTTATTTAATTTTATTCTAAGTATTTTTTAATTGTAGTCTTGTATTTTGAGTGTCATTCGCGTGGTATTTTTGTGGATTGATGGTTTTTGAAAGGTTTTTGAAACGAGTTGAAAACGAGTTTCTTCTTGTCTTGATACTATATAGAAATAACGTTCTTTTTCAAAATATCGTTTTAACGTTGATTTGACAGTGTTTTTAATGGTTTTTAGTGTATAAAATAAAATTTGACATAAAAAAACTCCAGTAATAAGATTAAAGTGTCGAGCTAAAATCAAATACTGGAGGTCTTTTTATATGCAAGACAATCATACAAAATATATAGACGAAAATCAAGATAATAAAACACTAAAAGATATGATGAAAAGTGGGAAACAACGCCCATGGAGAGAAAAGAAAATTGATAATGTAAGTTATGCAGATATACTGGAAATCTTAAAAATTAAAAAGGCTTTTAACGTAAAACAATGTGGTAACGTCTTAGAATTCAAGCCAACTGATGAAGGTTATTTGAAGTTACATAAGACATGGTTTTGTAAATCAAAATTATGTCCAGTTTGTAATTGGAGGCGTGCTATGAAAAATAGTTATCAAGCTCAAAAAGTGATTGAAGAAGTGGTAAAAGAAAAGCCTAAAGCTCGGTGGTTATTTCTTACTCTATCAACACGAAATGCGATAGATGGAGATACTTTAGAACGAAGTTTAAAGCATTTAACTGAATCTTTTAGAAGATTATTTAAATATAAAAAAGTTAGTAAAAACTTAATTGGTTTCATGCGTTCAACAGAAGTTACAGTTAATAAAAATGATGGTAGTTATAATCAACATATGCATGTCTTATTATGTGTTGAAAGTAAGTATTTTAGAGGTTCTGAAAATTATATTTCGCAAAATGATTGGATTGATTTTTGGCAAAAAGCATTACAAGTTAATTATCGACCAGTAGCAAATATTAAAGCGATCAAACCAAATCAAAAAGGCGATAAAGATATTCAAGCAGCAATCAAAGAAACCTCAAAATATTCGGTTAAGTCATCTGATTTTTTAACTGATGATGACGAAAAAAATCAAGAAATCGTAAATGATTTAGAAAAAGGTTTATATCGAAAACGTATGTTGAGTTATGGTGGTTTGCTTAAACAAAAACATAAAATTTTAAATTTAGATGATGTTGAAGATGGCAATTTAATTAATACAAGTGACGAAGATAAAACAACGGATGAAGAAGAAAAAGCACATTCAATTACGGCAATTTGGAATTTTGAAAAACAAAATTATTACTTAAAAGATTTGAAACGTTAGCTTAAAAGCTAGCGTTTTTTTATGTCTTTTTTCCCCTGCGGGAACTATAGCGTCCAACCGGCATGGTTGACCAGTTTTTATGCCAATTTTTAAATTTGCATGTAAATGGACCAGTGTCTAAAAAATTAGTCACTGGTTTTGATCAAATTTTAGTTTGTGGAATTAGAATATATTTATTTGGTTCATATTTACGTTTTAAAAGCTTGTGTAGGTTTTTAGGTATAAAACTATATGATTTACCCCTAAATCTTTAAAATACCCCCTTAAAATTCAAAATAAAGGCATTTAAAATTTTAAAAATAAAAAAGCTACTAGTAAAAAACTAGTAGCTTAAATCTTAGTTAAATTTCGATGCAGTATTAATTTTTATATCTACGCTACAACGTCGATTCTAGTTCGTGTAGTATTAATTTTTGTATCTGCGCCACAACGCCGATTCTAATAAATGTAGTATTAATTTTTATATCTGTGCTACAACACCGATTACTTAAAACTAAGATAAAAAATCGACGAAGGTCGATTATGGTTTTTACACGCGTTCTTTTAGAACGCATAAGTGCGCCCTTACGGGATTTAACTAGATTATAACGACGAAAATCAGACCTGTAAAGCGATAACTATTGTGATAAAGTTTGCTAAAAAGGAGTGATTCTATGACTGCTATTTGGATATCGATTATAGGTATGTGGTTTTGTATTGGAATGGCATTTTTTGCTATCAAGAGGAGAAAAAAATAAAAAATAGAACACGCATTTATGCCGAGAAAATTTATTGATGTTGAGAAGAACCCTTAACTAAACTTGCAGACGAATGTCGGCATAGCGTGAGCTATTAAGCCGACCATTCGACAAGTTTTGGGATTGTTAAGGGTTCCGAGGCTCAACGTCAATAAAGCAATTGGAATAAAGCAATTAATGCGATGTTCCGAAAATGTTTAACGAAACTACGCCGACTATGATTAAAACTATAGATACTATAGTTATTAGATTTATTTGTTCTTTGAAAATAATTATTGAGACTACGGTTGTTAAGACTAAACCTAGTCCCGCCCAAGTTGCATAAGTTATATTTAGTGGTAGGTGTTGCATTGTTTTACTTAAAAAATAGAAACAAATTCCAAATGAAATTATTGTTCCTAAGGATGGTATAAATTTTGAAAAGCCTTCTGAAG
>NZ_KV838555.1:23132-52265 GCF_001838705.1 Staphylococcus sp. HMSC34C02 | reverse complement strand
ACTCGCTATCAACAATAAAGTCAATAACTTTTTTTATTAATTTTTGAAGTGTTTTAATGTTCGTTGATTTGTTCCGCTCAACAAATATATACTATACAGGCATTTATCCATTTTAACAACAGTAAAAATTACACTTTATCCAGTGTAAAAAGTTCTAAAACACTTAATAAACGAACTTTAGTTAATAATAATAATTAAATAGTTCGTTTATACGTATTATATCGTTTTCTATACCCACTTTAATGCGTTTTAATCACTCGAATAACAAACTTTAAAAAATTTACATTTTTTTAAAACAAATTAAAAAAAACGCTATTGCAAATTGAAATATAACCGTTATAGCTATATTTGCTATCAATTTGCTAATAGCGACTCTATGTTTTACATTTCTGTTCTTCCTGCTATTGCTTTAGATAAAGTAACTTCATCAGCGTATTCTAAATCTCCACCTACTGAGAGTCCTTGGGCTAACCTAGTGACTTTAATTCCAATAGGTTTCACCAATCTAGATATATACATCGCCGTTGATTCTCCCTCTAAGTTAGGATTCATAGCTAATATTAATTCTTTAACCTCATCATCTTTTAATCTATCTATTAATGTCGGTATATTAATATCTTCTGGCCCTATTCCATCCATTGGAGAGATTGAGCCATGTAGTACATGGTAAAGTCCTTTATATTCTCTCATCTTCTCCATCGCAATAACATCTTTATCATCTTCAACTACACATATAACTGAGCGATCACGTTGCTTATCTTCACAAATATAACAAGGGTCATTCTCAGTTATATGACCACATACACTACAATAAGTAAGCTCACGTTTAACATCTACCAAGGCTTTAGCAAATTGGACTACATCGTCTTCTTTCATATCTAAAGTATGAAATGCCAGACGTTGAGCCGTCTTGGGACCAATGCCTGGCAGTTTCATAAAACTATCTATTAATTTAGATATAGGTTCAGGATAATGCATCTATATTACATTCCCGGAATATTTAAGCCTTGTGTGTGCTTACCTAAACGTTCTTGAGTTAATTCGTCAGCTTTATTCATCGCTTCATTCGTTGCTGCTAAAACTAAATCTTGTAGCATTTCGATATCATCTGGATCTACCGCTTCTTCTTTAATTTCAACATCTACAACTTCTTTGTGACCAGTAACTGTAACAGCTACCATGCCACCACCTGCAGTACCAACAATGCGTTCTTCTTTTAATTTTTCTTGCTCTTGAGCCATTTTCTTTTGCATTTTTTGCATTTGTTTCATCATTTGTTGCATATTTCCGCCACCGCGCATAATATCATTTCCTCCTTGAATGTATCGACATTATCTATTAATTTATATTTTATTATACATACGTTTATATTTATTGTCATGTATCTCTGTTTCTAGAATCAATTCAACAATCCTATACTCAAATCAACTTCTTACTATTAATATAACAAAAAGGATTATTCATCTATTAAATGAACAGTTTCTTCACCAAATAAGTCACGGGCTTTCTGTGCTACATCTGTGTCTTGCTTACTTTCTTCACCATTAGTTGGTGTTGTTTGATTATCTTTATCTTGTTGCTTTCTACTATTAATATATTCAGTTCTTACTCTCATCCATTGATCTGAAGGGACGCCCACTACTTCAACATTCTTATTAATGATGTTTCTCACTACATTTTCAATACTAGTTCGTTTTTCATCATCTCTATTAACAATTTCACAGTGTATCTCTTCATCAAACTGAACTAATACGCGTTTTTCACTAGCAGCTACAGGAATTGAGTTTTGTAATAAACTTACCAATGATTTCTTATCATTCTTTTTCGCATAGTCTACTACTTCTAGCCAGTGTTTCTTCAATAGTTGAATATCTTCTTTGTTTGCTTCGTCTAATACTTTAGCAATATTCGTCATTGAGAAAGTACCTTTATTCTGACGTCTACCACGCGTGTTCGTTTGTGTAGCATGCTGTTTTGAATTTGCTGGAGTGATGCCTTGAGCTTTGAGTGTTTTTAGTTCATTTTCTAGTTGTTCCATACGTTGTAACAACACGTCATTATTAGGTTGTGACGCAACTTGTGTTGTCGCAACATTTGTTACAGTGTCAGGCTGTGATTTCATCATTTCAGCAATTTTTACTAGTAACACTTCAAAGTGCACATTTTGGTTCACACTAAAACGTATCGATACTAAAGTATCGTTAATGATATCAATCATATGATAAAGCGTATCTAAATTAAAATTCATTAGCGCATCGAATTCTGCATGATTATCGACCGTTTTATTCATAATTGTATCGCGAACAAAATAAATCATATCATTAATAAGACGGTTTACTTCTTTTCCTTCTGAAATAAATTGATGATAGCGTGTAAATGCATTTTTAACATTTCCTTCAACAACGTCTTTAAATAATTCATTTAATGCCGCTTCATCCACACTACCCGTTACATCTAATACATCTTGTAGTGTAAGATGCTCATCACCAAATGCGATAGCTTGGTCCATAATACTTAGCGCATCACGCATACCACCTTCAGATGCTTTAGCAATAAACTCAAGGGCTTCATTATCATAATCTAAATGTTGTTCTTCAGCTACAAAGCGCAAGCGATCTGTAATTTGTTCTGTACCTATCGCTTTAAAGTCAAAACGTTGCGCTCGCGAAATAATCGTAGGCGGGATTTTATGTGGTTCAGTTGTAGCAAGAATAAAAATAGCATGTGCCGGTGGTTCTTCGAGTGTTTTTAATAGCGCATTAAACGCACCAGTTGTTAGCATGTGCACCTCATCAATAATATATACTTTATATTTCGACTCACTAGGCGCATATTTAACTTTATCTCTAATGTTTCTAATTTCATCTACACCATTATTACTTGCAGCATCAATCTCAATCACATCGCCATTCGTACCTTGCGTAATACCTTTACAAATCGCACATTCATTACATGGTTCGCCATCTTGAGGATTTAAACAATTTATTGCTTTAGCAAACACTTTAGCAATACTCGTTTTACCAGTTCCACGAGGGCCACTAAAGATATAGGCATGTGATTGTTTACCTTTGGAAATGGCGTTTCGTAACGTCTTAGTTACATGTTCTTGCCCCACAACATCCTGAAAGCTTTGGGGTCTAAACATTCGATACAAAGCTTGATAATTCACATCCGCACCTCCGTTAACAATTACTCTACATTATATCACGCATTATCGCCTTATTATCAATGAATTTATTATGTCATATCTGCGTCTTGCACAATACCATGTGGATAATCATCCAGTTGATCCCATAGAAATTTAACACGTAACATAGACGCATCTGTTTCTTTTGAGAAAATATGATGTTTGTCTGCCGATTCATAACCTAACCCTTCGAAATACTCTGGACAACACCCCACAATGATAGTCGTATAGTGTTGTGATTTCGCGCGTTCTTCAACAGCTTGGACTAAGGCTTTGCCCAACCCTTCATTACGATATGGCTGTTCAACTATAAGGGACGCTAATTCTAGTGCTTTGTAACGCTGGTTTCCAGCATTCAAATTAATCTCGCTAAGCATGACATGTCCTATAATATCGCCCGATTCATCTTTAGCAATGACTTCGAGTCCATAATTATAATTCGCTGCTTGACGTAATTTTGAAATGAGTGCACGTTGTCTTTGACCAGCACCTTGATGTTTCTCATCATAACTTGATTCTATTCTATTCAAAGTTTCGCTATAATCCATTTCCGTTAATGTACTTAAGAATAATCGCATATTGACCCCCTCTAATGCGTCAAAGTGTTCTTCGTTCGACACTTGGACATATCGCTTTCCCGTTTTTATTTATCTATATTTTATACAAAAAAATGGGAGCAGGACAGAATTCTGTTTAAATTCGTTGTCCCACCCCCTCAAGGATGACTAGAACTGAGAAATGCTTGATTTAAGCGCCTTCTCAATTTAGACAGCTACTGCGAACTCGCAAAGTAGCATCATTACATTATTTATATTACAGGCTCTCTTTTAAATTTATACTAAAAATTTGATTTATTTCGGTTAATTTAACGTATTAAAAAACCGTGCACCTTCGAATCGAGTGTGTATCACAAACGTTACCGAAGTCGACAGCTAAATCTCGGCTACCCTACGGCACATATGAGGATCCACTTAATGCTGCTTCCGTCAGGACCTGACATGATTCATGGGTTCATATTGCATAGGACCGAAATCTTCAAACACTACGTGCTTCGGGCAGACTTCACAAAAACACACCCTCAACAAAGGAATTAAGTCTCGCATAAAGCGGATTTCGAGTACAGGGAACCGCTACCTCCCCACCTAGCACGGTAAGTTTTATAATACTATAAACGTTCTTCCTATTGCAAGTGTAAAGTTTTAATTCTCCATATCATCGACTCAAAAATAGCTTGATGCCATCTTATAATTTATGTCGTCTTGAAAATTCTTGGAATTTAAATTCTGTTGCTAAATGCTTCGACACATTATATTGGAATGGCGTTGTGTTATTTAAATAAACGACACTTCTCACTGTTGCAGTATATGGTGGTTGTATTTTACCGAAAACATCATAGGCACTTTCAGTAAAAGGCTCAAACGTAATCGATTTGCTTGAATAACTGATATCTAATTCTAATTGTGTTTCTAAATAATGATAAATAGAATCTTTTGCTACTGAATTCGTAATGCCCGGAACGATTGAAGCTAAAAAGTAGTCTTCATCTAAAATCTTCACTCTATGATTGATACTTCTTGTACGTACAACATGAATCAGTTCCTCATCACCCTTAAGATTCAATTGCGTTTTAACATAAGGTACCGAGTTGGCTTTAATCCGTTCGTTAATGAGTACTTCAGTTTCATGTTTCAAACCCAGTTCTTCTTGCACTTCTTTAAAGCTAATTAATTCTGAAAATGGGAACTCCGTAACACCTTGATCAATAACAATAGAGCCCTTACCTCTAATTTTTTGAATCATACCATCATTTGCTAACAAGTCCAGTGCTTTTCGAACAGTTTCACGCGATGTGCCATATCGTGTTACCAATTCATGTTCTGACGGAAGTTGTTGTCCATTGGTATATACATCTTCATATATTTGTTGTTTGAGTTGTTCATATATCGTTATGAATTTTTGTGTTGCCATGTCCTTCTCCATTACATCAATCTATTGAACATCAATGACAATTGCACCAAATGGAGATATTTCACCATTTTCTATTGTGCCATTTTGAATAATAACTGTTCCTTGTCTATTGATGTCTTCAGGTAATTTTACTGCTTCTTTTGAAAAGTTAGCAACCACGAGCCATGTTTGACCATCATAATTTCGGCGGTACATGAATAAGTGTGGGTGTTCCATATATAACGGCTCGATGTCACCATAAGTGATAATATCATGTTCATGACGCAATCGAATCAGTTCGCGATACGTGTGTAGTACGGATGTTTTGTCCTCAATTGCTGCTTCTACGTTAATATATTGCGCATTGTTTGGTATATCAATCCAAGGCGCACCAGAAGTGAAACCTGCTTGCTCACCTGATGTCCATTGAATAGGTGTTCTAGAATTGTCACGTGATTTTTGCCCTAGAATAGTTAAAATTTCACTTTCATCTATACCTTGTTCTTTTAAGTTATCATAGGCATTACGTGACTCAACATCACGATATTGTTGAATAGAATCAAAGTGCGGATCCGTCATACCGATTTCCTCACCTTGATAAATGTATGGTGTACCTTGCAACATATGCAATGCAATAGCTAACATCTTAGCGCTTGCTTGTCGATTTTCTTCTGTAGAATCATCACCGAAACGAGATACAACGCGTGGTTGATCATGATTGCACCAGAAAATCGCATTCCATCCGCCACCTTCGTATATTCCAACTTGCCAATCCATCAATATTTCTTTTAGTTTTAAAAAGTCTAATTTCGCATTTGACCACTTTTCTCCATCAACATAATCTACTTTTAGATGATGGAAGTTGAAGACACTACTTAATTCTTGTCGGTCAGATTTTGTATATTTGATACAATTATCAATGGTTGTTGATGACATTTCTCCTACCGTCATCATATCTTTATCTCCAAATGTATGACGATTGAGTTCATGTAGATACTCATGTACATGTGGTCCGTCAGTATAAAACTCTTTTCCAATTTTAGGAGAATCCTTAAATTCACCTTTAGAAATAAGATTAATTACATCAAAGCGGAAACCATCTACACCAAATTCAATCCAGTGGTTAACAACATCATATAAAGCCTGTCTCACTGCTTCATTATCCCAATTTAAGTCAGCTTGTGTGACATCGAATAAATGTAAATAATATTCATCTGTCTTCTCGTCGTATTGCCAAGCATTACCACCAAACTTCGATTCCCAATTAGTTGGAGGTCCATCTTGTGATGGTTTAAAGAAATAATAATCACGATACGGATTGTCTTTCGAACGGATCGCTTCTTTAAACCATTCATGTTCTGTAGATGTATGATTAATAACAATATCTATCATGACTTTTAAGTCTCTCTTATGTGCTTCACTGATTAATGTTTCAAAATCTTCTAGCGTCCCGAAGCGTTCGTTAATTTTCAAGTAATTGCTAATATCATAACCATTATCATTCATCGGCGATTCATAAACAGGTGTTAACCAAATGTAATCAACACCTAAATATTGAATATAGTCTAATTTTTCAATAATTCCTTTTAAATCTCCCTCACCATTACCTGTTGTATCGTTAAATGATTTGGGATAAATTTGATAAACGACAGACTTTTTCCAATCTTTTTGTGCCATGTATACTCACCTTTCGCTTATTAATCGTATTAATTTGATTTAAAAGGAGTGGGATAGAATTTTTTCGAATTCGTTATCCCCCTCCCAGTTTGCTTAACTTGTAAGATTTCTTTATGAAATTCTCTCTGCAGAGCCCGCCTGTAAGAATGACTAGAACCGAAAAAACTTGATTTAAATGCCCACTCAGTTCAGTCAGCTACTGCAAAATTGCAAAATAGCATTTTATATTTCAACGTCTTTATTTGTAAATTTATTTAGCTGCTGTTTCTTCAGGGTTTTCAACCATCTTCTTAGCTTTAATTGTTGTAAATCTTGCAAAGACAATTGTCAAAATAGCTGGTATTACCACAGCAAGTAATGTAACCGGCATATAAATAAACCAAAATTCACTTTGAATTGAAATGAAGGCTGGAACACCACCTACACCGACACTACCCAATACCTTTTTAGCACCGATAATAGCACCTAAAACGCTTGATGTACAAATAGCAGCAAAGAAAGGTACTTTTAACGGTAAATTCACACCAAACATTGCAGGTTCTGTAACACCTAAAAATGCTGATACACTTGAAGTTAAGGCTAAACCTTCTTCTTTTACCATTTTGCGTCGTCTATAGATAAACCACGCTCCAAACGCTGCCGATCCTTGACAGATATTAGATATTGCAACGATTGGCCATAAATATGTACCGCCCAGTTTGCTTCCCATTAATTGGAAGTCAACTGCCAAGAACATATGGTGTAATCCCGTAATAACAAGTGGTGCATAGAAGAATCCATAAATCGCACCGCCTAACCAACCAGCATGTTCGAAGACAAATTGAACTGCACCAGTAATTCCAGTACCTATCACAAGTGCAATCGGACCAATAATTATAAATGCTAAGAATCCAGTGACCAGTAATGCTACTGGTCCGACAACTAACATTTTAATTGAGTCATGAACAACTTTATTTAGTGCTTTTTCAATGAGTGATAAGACATAGGCTGCAATTAAAACTGGTAAGACTTGGCCTTGATAGTTTAATTGTTTGATTTCAAGCCCAAAAAGATTCCATGTCGGAATATGGCCTTTAGCAATGTCATATTGTGAAACTAACTGTGGATGCATTAGGATAAGTCCAAGTACTAAACCTAATATTGGACTACCACCAAACACTTTCATACTACTCCAACCAATTAACGCTGGTAAAAAGATAAACGCTGTACTTGCGATGACGTTAATAATATTCGATATATCACCCAACTGAGGATATTGTTCAACAAGTGGTTTAGGGCCAAATAATTTTTCCATAGTAAGTAAATTATTAATCCCCATTAAGAGACCTGCTGTAACTAATGCCGGTAAAATCGGAATGAAGATATCTCCCAATAGTTTTATAAGTCGTTGTAAAGGATTGCCTTTTTTCGCTGCAGCAGCTTTTGCCTCATCTTTTGAGGATTCTGCTACACCTGTCTCTTGAATAAATTGTTTATACACTTCGTCCACGGTACCAGGTCCTATAACGATTTGGTATTGGTTATCCGCTTTAAATTGACCTTTAACAAGTGCATTATCGTCTAATGCATCTTTATCAACTTGATTGTCATCTTTTAACACTAAACGCAGTCGTGTAACACAATGCGTTGCAGTTTCAATGTTTTCTTGCCCACCTATTGCTTTGACGATATCCTGCACATCTTTTCTTTTTACAGCCACGCCTTTCACTCCCTTATTTTTAATAACCCAAGTATAACTTGTCTAGACAAGTTTTGTAAAGGCTTTCATAATATTGTTTAATTTTTATTCTAGAATGGACGCTAAATGCAATAAAAAAGACAAGTACTCAACATATTAAACATTGAGTACTTGTCTTTTTTATATTTATTAGTCTTGGATTTTAATTATAATGGCGGAGGAAGAGGGATTCGAACCCCCGCGGCCCGTTAAGGCCCTGTCGGTTTTCAAGACCGATCCCTTCAGCCGGACTTGGGTATTCCTCCAATGAACACAATAAATATCATATACCACGGTTCATTGGAAGTCAATCACTTTTATAGTCAAAATGTAAAATTATTCATTTTTATTTTTAGTACGCGCTTATACGTCATTGAACTTACACGAATACCTTTTGTTTTAAGAAGTGATCTACTGATTGAGCAACGCCACGCCCTTCTTTAATTGCCCAAACTACCAAACTCTGACCTCTTCGCGCATCTCCAGCGGCAAAAATCTTTTCTTTATTAGTACGATAGTCTTTATCGTTGGCGATAATTTTATTTTGTTGCGTCGCAATATCAAATGACCTTGGGACAGTTGGTTCTGTGCCTTCAAAACCGATTGATAAAAGAACTAGATCTGCTGGCCAATGTCTTTCAGTACCATTTACAACAACCATTCCTTCTGGTGTTTCTTCTAAAATTTGTGTGTATACACCACGAACATTACCAATGTGATCTACATCGTACCGCATTGTTTGAACACCATAGGCACGCGGTTCTCTACCGAAACGTGCTTCATATTCTTTGTGTGCATAATCCATTTTGAAGACAGGTAATGCCAATGGCCATGACGTATTACTTTCAAATGCGATTTCTTCAGGTGCTTTTGTATATTTGTTGAATTGTACTATTGACTTACAATTCTCACGTAATGCGGTAGCGACACAGTCTGCACCAGTGTCACCAGCACCAATAATGATGACGTTTTTCCCTTTAGCCGTTATTGTTGGTTCATCTATTTCACCATTTAATAACTGAGTCTGTTCAGTTAAATAATCCATAGCAAAGTGTATCCCTTGGCCCATGCGCCCTTCTAATGGTAAGTCGCGCGCTTTTTGAGCACCCGTACATAAGATAATAGCGTCATACGTCTGCTCTAATGTTTCACGTGATATATCTACACCAATGTTGGTATTCGTCTTAAAGGTAATACCCGCTTCTTTCATTAATGCGATACGACGACGTACAACCTCTTTATCTAATTTCATATTTGGAATACCATACATGAGTAAGCCACCCGCTTCAGCAGCTCTTTCAAACACTGTCACTTGGTACCCCTTATAATTGAGATCTTCGGCAGCAGTAAGACCGGCTGGACCGCTTCCTACAATTGCTACAGATTGTTCTAATCGTCGCTTAGGATATTTAGGCTTAACCCACCCGTGTTCATAGGCTTCGTCAATAATCGTACGCTCAATACCTTTAATGGCAACCGATTCACGATTAATTTTCATAACACAAGACTGTTCACAAGGTGCTGGACAGACACGTCCCGTAAATTCAGGAAAATTATTTGTTTCACTCAAACGATGATAGGCAGACTCAAAATCTTGTCGATAAACTAAATCATTCCATTCAGGGATATAGTTACCGATTGGACAACCAATAGTTTCTCGCCCGAAAGGAAGACCTGTTTGACAAAATGGTGTCCCACAGTCCATACATCGTGCACCTTGAATGGACGCTTCTTCACGAGAAAATCGCTGTTGAAAAGCATCATGATGCTTCAAACGATCAACTAAAGACAGTTCAGATAATGATTGCTTTTCATATTTCATAAATCCCTTAAATTCCCCCATCACAGACCACTCCTTTCTTTAATAAATCACTGCTGGTTGTAATTCTTTGTCAATTGCCGTACGGTCATCGTAAAATGCTGCTAGTTTAGCTTCATCTATTTGTAGTAAATTACGATTTTGTAATTCAATTTTTTGCATCATTAGTTCGTAATCTTTTGGAATTACTTTGACAACTTTATCTGCCACATGTGCAAAATCATTTAAAATTGCTGCTGCTTTTGTACTTTGTGTATAGTGGTAGTGCTCTTCTAACATAGCTTTAAGTAACGTTTTCTCCTCATTATGCGTCACTTCCTTAAACGCTAAGGTTGGCAATTGATTCTTATGTTTAAATGATTCAATATCACTTGGGAATACATAACAAACACCACCACTCATGCCTTGACCAAAGTTCTTACCAACATCCCCTAAGTTGACGACATGTCCTCCGGTCATATATTCCAAACCGTGATCACCGATACCTTCGACAACCACATCAACTCCACTATTTCGAATACAGAAGCGTTCGCCAGCGCTACCATTAATAAAGGCTTTACCTTTTGAAGCGCCATAGAAGCATACATTTCCAGCTATAATTTCACGTTCTCGCTCTTTATTTGGCGCTTTAACAACAACTATACCGCCTGATAAACCTTTACCAACGTAATCATTTGCATCACCTGTATGTTGAATTAACAATCCTGACGGTGCGAATGCTGCTAAACTCTGTCCTGCATGTCCATGCGTTTTAGCTACAATAGTTGCTTCTGGTAAGCCATTAGCACCGTGTTGCTGTGTAATATAGCTTCCTGTAATAACCCCTACATCTCGTTGTTCATTATTAATCACATAGTTCCCTTTAAATACTTTTCCATCCTCAATACTTTGTTTAGCGTCTTTATAAAGATAATTTAAATCGAAACCGATATCTAAATGATGATTTTGATTGATTTCTTTTGCGTTAGGCCCATCAACTGAATCCAATAACTTTTCGATGTCCAATGTTGCTGCTTTCGAACGTTCATCGATTCGACTTGAACGTTGTAACAAATCGGTACGTCCGATCAATTCTTCAACCGTTCTTAATCCTAATGAAGCTAAGACCTCTCTTAACTCTTCAGCAATAAAATGCATAAAGTTAACAACGTGGTCAGCCTTACCTCTAAATAGTGCTCTCAAATCTTTATTCTGTGTCGCAATACCTACTGGGCATGTATCATTATGACAAACACGCATCATGATGCACCCTAAAACAACTAATGGCGCAGTCGCAAATCCAAATTCTTCAGCACCTAATGCGCATGCTAGCGCCACATCCCTACCCGTCATCAACTTACCATCTGTTTCTAAGCGGACACGGCTACGTAAATGATTTAATTTCAATGTTTGATGTGTTTCAGCTAAGCCAAGTTCCCAAGGCAATCCAGCGTGTTGAATACTTGTCTTAGGCGATGCACCTGTACCTCCGTCATATCCACTCACGACAATTTTATCTGCAAATGCTTTAGCAACACCTGATGCAATGGTTCCGATTCCTGTTTTTGAAACTAATTTAACTGCTACGTCTGCATTTCTATTCGCGTTCTTTAAATCATGAATAAGTTGCCCCAAATCTTCAATTGAATAAATATCATGATGAGGCGGTGGTGAAATCAACCCAATACCTGGCGTTGAACCACGTGTTTCAGCGATCCATGGATAAACTTTCGTTCCAGGTAACTGTCCACCTTCACCCGGCTTAGCACCTTGAGCAACTTTAATTTGTAACTCTTTTGCATGTTGTAAGTACTCGCTCGTTACACCAAAACGCCCTGAAGCCACTTGCTTAATCGCACTTGATAACACACTACCATCCGCTTGAATTTCATACCGTTTGGGATTTTCGCCACCTTCACCACTGTTACTTTTACCACCAAGACGATTCATGGCTTGGGCCAATGTTTGATGTGCTTCTTCAGAAATAGAACCGTAACTCATCGCACCTGTATTAAAACGTTTAACAATGGTTTCTACTGGTTCAACCTCACTAATATGAACCGGTCGCTGTGCTTTAAATTCTAATAAATCACGTAAATGATCGTTTCTTTGATCATGTACAGCATTAGAAAAAGCTTTAAACTGTGTATAGTCATTCTCACGACATGCATGTTGTAACAAGTGTATAGTTGTAGGATTAAATACGTGATGTTGACCTTGTTGGCGCCACTGGAAGACACTTCCCGAATCAAGGTACTCATTATGTCTTTGTTGACGCATTTTATTCTCTACGTCAATTTGTTGAATACTTAACCCTGATAATTTGGATTGTGTTCCAGTAAAATAAGCATCAATTACATCTTGGGATAAACCAACCGCTTCAAAGATTTGAGCCCCTTGATAACTTTGAACAGTTGAGATACCCATTTTCGCCATCACCTTAATAACACCTTCTGATAGAACACGTGTGTAAGTTTCAACATTATCTGAAAGCGTGCCTTCTAAACGATGTGTTTCAGTTAAATGGGCAATAGTTTGTTGTGCTAAATATGGAATGACCGCATTCGCACCATATCCTAATAAGCATGCCACATGGTGTACCTCACGCGTTTCACCAGATAGCGCTACTAAGCTCGTATCCATGCGTAAACCTTCTCTTATCAATAACTGGTGAATATGACTGATAGCTAGAAGTATTGGCATAGCGTAGTGTTGTTTCGATGCCTCATCCTCAATATGACAATCAATGAGTCCACTATCATCTAGGACTAATATCGTATAACCTTCTCGTGTAGCTTGTATTGCAGCGTCACCTAATCTTTCCAATGCCGCTTCAAGATGATCTTGATACAGTGTAGACAAGTGTTTCACGTTAAACTTACTTTGTTTAATCCTATTGAGTTGCGTTAGAGTCAAGACCGGTTTCGCTAATTGAATACGATCCAATACCGTTTCATCCGGATGGAATAAGTTACCTTCTCCACCTAAATATGATAATTCACTCGTTACAATCTTTTCACGATAGGCATCAATAGGCGGATTGGTTACTTGCGCAAATAACTGTTTAAAGTAATTAAATAATGATTCTGGTCTCTCGTTTAATACGGCAAGTGGTGCATCATACCCCATCGCACCTATTGGATCTTTCTTACCTTTCACTAACTCAGCCATATATTTATATATATCTTCTTTGGTATATCCAAATTGACGTTGTAACTTAAATAATATCTTGTGATTCAATGAAGGCTGGCGATAAGTTTGCGCTTCTAATTGTAAATCTATTTTATTGTTATCTAACCACTTCTTATAAGGATATTGACTGGCAATACGCGCTTTCAACTCATTATTTTCAATCACTTGACGTGACTCAAAATCTACAAGAAGTAACTTTCCAGGATTAAGTTGTCCTTTGTAAGCAACATTGTCTTCTGGTACATCCACAACACCTACTTCAGATGAAAAGACAATGAAATTATCTTTTGTAATTGTATAGCGACCTGGTCGTAATCCATTACGGTCAGTTAATGCACCAATTTTATCTCCATTACAGAACGAAATCATCGTTGGACCATCCCATGGTTCCATCAAATAACTATAAAATTCATAGAACGCACGAACATTCGCATCATTTTCTTTGTTATATAACCATGGTTCAGGGATAAGCAACATCGCAGCTTCTTCAGGTTCCATTGCCAATGATAGAAATTCTAGCGCATTGTCTACAATTGCTGAATCACTTCCATCTTCATCAACAATGTTCTGTATTTTACTATGCTCTTCGCCAAATAATGTTTGAATTAATTGTCTTTGACGTGCTCTCATCCAATTCACATTACCTTTAATTGTATTGATTTCACCATTATGCATTAATAAACGATTTGGATGTGCACGTTTCCAACTCGGAAAAGTGTTTGTACTAAATCTTGAATGTACTAAACCTAACTTAGATTGATAATCTTCATGATTTAAATCTAAATATAATTTTTTAATTTGATCTGAGCGTAACCACCCCTTATATACAATCGTCTTATGGGATAAGCTTGTAAAATAAAGACCTAAGTCTTGCTGTTCAGCATATTGTTCTATTTGCTTTCTTGCTATATATAATGGTTTAACCGGCGTTGCAATTGATCGAATATCTATAAACACTTGTTGAATGTGTGGCATTGTAGATGCAACATGAGGTGCTATGGCGTTGACATCAACAGGTACATCTCGATAACCAATTACTTTTAGGCCTTCACTTTGAAAGTAATGATTAAATTGCGATTCGTGTGTCGTACCTTGTATCTTTTCGTTAGAGAAAAAAAGACCTACCGCATAATCGCCCTCATTAGGTAAGTCTAAATCGACATGTGCTTCAAAAAATTGAAATGGTATTTCGGTCATAATACCTGCACCATCACCTGTTATACCATCTGCACCAACACCACCACGATGGTCAAGTCGACGTAACATTTCAAGTGATTTTTCAATAATATCGTGCGACCTTAAATTATTCATGTTTGCGTAGAAACCAATACCGCATGCATCATGTTCCTCACGGTAATCATATAATCCTCTTTTTAATCTTTCATCAAACATGATGCCCACTCCTTTTGAGAATTTTCAGAAAATTTACTGTTAATAATAATTAATATAATGTAAAATATTTATCTGAACAATATATTAATTAGATGACTTAATTCTAAAAATTAGAACAATCGACAATAAAATGTTATGCGCACAGTAGAAAGGAGCATTCATTTGGAAATTAAACAATTAAAATATTTCGTAGAAGTTGCACGTCGAGAACATCTCTCTGAAGCAGCACTCGAGTTGAATATTGCCCAATCTGCAATAAGTCGACAAATCACATTGTTAGAACAAGAACTACAAGTTACTTTATTTAATCGACAAGGGCGAAACATCCATTTAACATCACATGGTAAAGCGTTACTCACTCAGGCGACTCAGATTTTGGAGCAATTAGACGAAACAGTAGCGTTATTTCAACAAACTAATCACAAAAATGCGCGCATACTTAATATTGGGTTTGAAGAGAGCTATATTTCTCAAATGATTACTGCCATCATTCAAGCGTTTGAGCGCCAATATGATAGCATAATTGTTCCTCATATGATGTCATCATCTGAGATTTCTGAAGCGCTATATACTGGTAAAATTGATATTGGATTGGTCGAAATAAACACGGCTCTTCAGAAGAATGCTAATTTATCACTCAAACCATTATTTGAAGAAACATACCATGTTTATGTGCCTAAAGATGATGTGATTGCTTTATCTATAAATCCGCCACTAACTCAACTAGCTGAAACACAACTATTTACTTTGAAACCTTTAGCAACAACTATAGAAAGCCGTTTACAACATACTTTAAAGTTACCAATTCATATCATTGGAACGAAATCCCTAGCACACTATTTACTTAAGCATCACCGTGGCTATGTCATCTTGCCTGATTACTTATCATTGGAGAATGAGGTGGAGGCATTATGTGATATATCATTAGCGCATACAGAATTAAAACGCTCCTTTTGCGTCGCTTTCAAAAAAGATAATAAAAAAGTAGATATTCTCAATTTATCGAATTTAATACATCAACTTCTAAGTAAAGTGTCGACATACCATTAACAGTATGAGGTGATATGTCATAATTCAAATAGTTACTATTTGAATAATACAGTTGAGGAGCGTATAATCACTCTGACTTATTAAAGCGTAGAATTTCGAGTTATAAATGAGGGTTAAATATAATGAATGCACAAAATCGCAACTATTTTAGTCATCGTATAATGAATACCATTATTGTAATTATCGGATTATTTATCATCGGCGCCTTTATTTTTACGTTTTTCAATGCACGTTTCTATAACACCCCTATCGGTAAAGTGACACATGTAGAAATGAGTAACGCTCACAAAGTCGTTGATGAACAACATAATACCGACTTCAAATACAAACAACATTTAACAATAGAAATATTAAATGGTAAATATAAAGGTGAATCTACTACGATAGATAATACCTATGTCAAATCGCAAGCAGATTCAGAGCACTTTAGTAAAAATAATAAGGTCTTAATGCACATTCAAAACAGCCCGAAAGATGCAACGATCTTAGAGAAAAAACGCGATAGTCTTACTGTAGCAATTGTAGGTATATTTATTATGTCCCTATTACTGGTTGGACGTAATGTAGGCTTACAGTCTATCCTGTCACTTATCTTTAACACTGGTGCTATTTTAATAGCTATTGCAATCCATGATAAACATCCATCTACTCACCTATTCATTCTAATGAGTGTGGCGATCGTGCTGTCTACCATTGTCACGCTATTGCTCGTAACCGGTTGGCATATGCGCACTTGGATCACAACAATCGGTACGTTATTAGGTACATTTTTATGTATTGGTATCACTCAAATCATTATTCAATTAACCAATGGAGCTGGCATTAAATATGAAACAATGAGTTTTCTAACATTACCACCTAAAGATATATTCTTAGCATCCGTGCTTATTGGATCTTTAGGCGCTGTAATGGATGTCGCCATTACAATATCAAGTGGTATGTATGAAATCTTACAACGTACGCCTAACATTTCTTTATCGCGTTGGGCGCTAGCAGGTCGCAATATAGGACAAGATATCATGGGCACTATGACAAATATTTTACTTTTCTCCTACTTATCAGGAAGTTTGCCAATGTTTCTAATTTATTTAAAAAATGCTAACACATTTACATATACGATTTCGATGAATTGGTCTTTAGAAATCGCTCGTGCTATAACAGGTGGTATTGGTATCGTACTCACGATTCCAATTACGATTAGTCTGATGGTTATGTGGATGAAATGGAAGGGTGTGACAAGATGAATGCAGTCGTCCTACTAGCACTCATTTTATTTATTTTAATGCTTATTTTCGGCGGTAAAAAAGGATTAGTTTCATACTTAACGTTATTCCTAAACTTTATGATCTTACTAATCAGTATTGTGTTCATTTTATTTGGAACACCTATTTATTTAGTTTCATTAATATTTTGTATCGTCATTGCTGCTTGTAACTTGTTTATTTTAAATAGTTACAATATTAAAACCAAGGCTGCTTTTATTGCTACAATATTAACTACGATTTTATTAATATTAGGCATTTATTTATCTATAAGTATTGGCCATCTACAAGGGTTTACTACGGAACAACAAGATGAAACCTATATTTTTTCAATGAATATCGGTATCGATATGGTTCAATTCTCAGTATTTACGGTTATTTTAGCTGTTATTGCAGCTGTCATTGACTTAACGATAACGATAAGTTCACCTATGTATGAGCTCAATGAAACCAATCCTAATCTTTCACGCAAAGCATTGTTCCAGTCAGGTATGCGTGTAGGGAGAGAAATTTTAGCAACTTCTGCCAATACAATATATTTAGCTTATTTTGGGGGGCAATTAACACTATTCTTTTGGTTTTTCCAATTACATTATTCTTTCGGACACATTATTAACTCAAAGATATTTGCGCAAGAATTCATTTCTATCTTACTCGGTGGAATTGCTGTAGCGATTAGTATCCCTATCACAGCATGGATTACTGCATTATTAATAAAGCATCCTAAATTGAGTGCAAAGCCTTCACAAGAAGTTTCACAAACTTCAGAGCAAAACATCAATCATTAAATTGATAAAACAACAAGTGCCATACAATCTTGAAATAAGTTATCGAGATTGGGACAGAAGCCTTTATGAATGCCTTGTCCTACCTCATTTATTTCATATTGATTGTAATGGCACTTTTTTAATGCGCATATTTATAAGAGCTATATGTTCAAATTCATAATATAAACTGGTCGACCTTCTAAACGCGTCTCTCCAGTTATTGAATATTTGGCTTGTTTATACAACGCCATCGCTTTGTCATTGTCAGTATTTACAGTCAATATTATTTCATTAATATAGGGAAACGTTGCTTTAATATAACTTGGTAGTTGTTGAATCACAGCTTTTCCAACACCTTGACCACGATATCGTGCATCTACACTAAATGAACGGAAAAATATAGCATTTTGATGATCGCTATACGGTTTAACCCCTTGACCTTCATGTAATGTAAAGAAACCCACACATTGATCATTTAACATAACAAGTGTCGGATGACGCTCATTGTCCCCTTTAGCCGATGCAATATTATCATTAGGCGTTCGAGTGAATTTTCTATCTTCTGCTAATATTTCAAACCCATTTAATAGTGGTTGATCGTGAATTGAATATGGTCGTATTTCCATTTTCTCCCTACTTTCTCTCTGAAAAGGTCTCAATCCATTTTACAACAGCTGGTGCGATTAAGGTTGTATCAGATTTATCGAACCAACGAATATCTGTAATTTCATTATCAATTTTCACACTATCCCAATCAATTTTCTGTTGAACTTTAAATCCATTTAGTTCCGTTAACGTATTCTTTTGTGGGTAAGCATCCCCAACAACTGTACCTAAATATGTAAAGTCACTTTGTTCGAAAGCCAATTGTAATGCCTCTTTAACTTCTCGTTGTATCGCTTCTAATAGCGTTTCACCCGCATCAATTTTACCACCCGGGAAATAATATTTTTCTCTATTTCTTACTTGTACTAATAAGATTTGGTCATCTGTTTCTTCCACTAAACAAACACATTTGATCATACCTGCACACCTTTTCTATTAAATGTTTTGTACTTCAAAAATATATGTTAATTTAGTATGATGTTAACATATATTAATATACTAAATGTCCGTTTAGTGACATTTTGATATTCGGAGGGTATTATTCATGGCAAAGAAATCAAAATTAACACGCGTTTCAAATTTAGTAAGTACTGCAGGCTTTATCGTTGATGGTTACAACGGTATTAAATTTGATGCAAAAAATAAAAACCTAGTTTATTTATCTTTAGGCCTAAGTACAGTGGGTACACTTTTAGATTTCGTAGTATCAATGAAATCTCCTTACAAATTCCGTAAGTTATTTTCATTCGTTTCATTCATTATTAATGTTACACGCTTAGCTTCAAGTTTCAGAAAAGTTAAAGAAGATTATCAATTTCAATAAAATAAAAGGACTGGGTCAGAATTCTTATTGAATTCGTCTTCCCAGCCCTGCAAGGATGACTTGAGTTGAGAAACGCTTCATTTAAGTGCCTTCTCAATTCAGTCAGCTACTGCACTTTGGCTACATAGCCAAAGTATTATTTTTGTTTCAAGCTTTCTAATGAATGAATTTATAACTACGTACTTGGTACGCAGGAATTGTACGATATGTTAGAACACCTGGACTAGCACTAAAGTTCATTTCTGAAACTAAAATACTACCATTACTATTTACGCGCTCTACAAAAGCCACATGGCCGTAATAACCAGCATCTGATTGTGCAATTGAACCTACTGTTGGATTGCTATCAATGCGATATCCATCTCTAGCTGCCGCATTATCCCAATTATTTGCATTCCACCAATACGTACTGATTCCTTTTCCAATAGCAGCACGACGATTGAATACATGCCAAGTACATTGTCCCCAGTCATATAAGTTACTATGGTTAAATACTGGTGATGAATAGTAAGTTGATTGCGTTGAACGTGTTGTATACGTGTTTGAAGAAGCTGAACCACTCACTCTTAATGTTTGACCAGGATAAATAAAGAAATTATTCAATCCATTTAATTTCATAATATGTTGATATGTTGTACCATATCGGCTAGCAATAGATGATAGTGAGTCACCATAACGTACTGTATAAGTGCTTGATGATGCACCTGAATTTGAATTATAACTTGATTGAGAATTAGAGCTAGCAGAACCTGATACTTTTAATTGTTGACCAGGGAAAATTAAAAAACTATTTAATCCATTTAAATTCATAATATGACGATATGTTGTACCATATCGGCTAGCAATAGATGATAAACTATCCCCTGCTCTCACAGTATATGTACTACTTGAATTACCGTAATTTGAACGACTTGAATAATTAGAAGATCCTGATACTTTTAATACTTGGTTTGGAAAAATAAGATTTGATGATAAGCCATTTAATGATTTTAATTTAGATACAGTGATACCATAATGGTTTGAAATAGACCATAAAGATTCACCACTTCGAACTGTGTGCGTTGTTGATGCTTCAGCTTGATGAGCAAATAGTGTACTAAGTGCTCCTGTCCCTAATACTGCTGTTGCTAGAATTTTTTTATTCATACAAAGCGCCTCCTTAATCTTATGCTTGTTCATTGGGTTACTCACCACTTATTTCTAGTTGTACTAGACACTTATCTGTATTAAATCTTTATTACATACTTCTTTCTTTTATCCGTTCAAGTAGTGTACTTATACTAAATTAATACAATTTAGCATGATATTCCATTTCATTTTGATTACATGTCTATGAATTTTTTGTGCACTACTATAAAATTTCAAATAATATCCTTAGAAATATAATTTACTTTTCATAAGTGTATAACACATTTTCACCGATTAATGTAACGTGTTTGATATAAAATCGACTAAAATATGACGTATTCATCTTTTATTAATAAAGTCGCGTAAGTATTCATACCTTACCTGACTCATTTCAAATATTATTTAGTTAAACTATCTTCAATTTCTTTGATAGCTTTTTTTGATAAATTAACTGCTTTTTCTCCATTTTTTGTATCTTTTTTCAATGCTTCTTGTGCTTCTTTACCATGATAAAGTTCTATAATTTTCTTGAAAGTTTCATTGTCTACATCTTTAGAATTTACTGCTACAACATTAATATATGGTTTAACTGCATCAGAAGACGTTTTTTCTAAATAAATAGGATCATTCTTAGCATCTAATCCTGCTTTAGTTGCTACCCCATTATTAATTACTGAAAAATCAACATCATCTAAAGCACGCGCAGTTTGTTGAGCGTCTACTGCTTTTATTTTTATGTTTTTAGGGTTGGATTGAATATCTTTAATAGTTCCATTTAAACCAAAGTTGTCTTTAAGCTTTAATAAACCTGCTGATTCCAATAATTTTAGAGCACGTGCTTGATTTGATATATCATTAGGAATTGTAACTTCTGCACCATCTTTTATATCTTTAATATTTTTCACCTTTTTAGAATAAATGCCTAAGGGTGCTAAGACAGTTGTACTAATTGCTTCAATTTTGGCATCTTTATGTGCTTTTTTATACTCATTTAAAAAAGCAAAATGTTGAAATGCATTCATATCAATATCGCCATCACTCAAAGCTTTGTTTGGCACGTTATAGTCTGAAAAGTGTTTAATTTCAATATCAATATTTTCTTTTTTCGCTAATTCTTTAACTTTTTCCCATGCAGCTGTATCGTTTGAGGCTACGCCTAGCGTCACTTTTTTATTGTCTCCGCCTCCACCACAAGCTGCAAGGGCGATCAACGTCGCTAATATTAACCCAATAATCTTTTTCATTCACAAAGTCTCCTTAATAAAATTATATTTCAAGTAACTAATTTCGACGAATTAATCGAGAAATAAAGTTACCTAATGATTGAATAATCTGTACGATAATTATTAATACAATAACTGTGATAATAATGACTAAGGTGTCAAATCTTTGGTAACCGTACACTAATGCTAAATCACCAATTCCACCTCCACCAACTGCACCAGCCATAGCAGTACTACCAATCAACCCTATAATAGCTGTCGTTATTGCCAATACAAGCGAGCCTAACGCTTCCGGTATTAAAAAATATCTAATAATTTGAATAGGTGATGCTCCCATCGCTTTTGCCGCTTCAATAATGCCAGCATCTACTTCTAGTAGTGAGTTTTCAACTAGTCTAGCTATATAAGGCGCTACGTACACTGTTAAAGGCACTATAGCTGCTGTTGTCCCTATTGACGTTCCTACTAATAATTTCGTAAAAGGCACAATAGCTATTAATAAAATAATAAATGGTATCGATCTTAATATATTTATAATCGGATTAAGTATGTGATTTACAATAGATTGAGGCCATATACCATTTTTACGAGTTATAACTAATAGAACACCTAATGGAATACCAATTAAGGCACCTATGATAAGTGCAACTGTGACCATATACAATGTTTCATATAATGCTTGTAATAATTGAGATGCATCAATACTTGAACCAAACATCTAATGCACCTCCTCAAACTGAATACTATGATTCTTAAAGTAGCTTTCTAATTTATCACGCTTAAAATTGCTGTCATGATTAAATCTCAACCATAAATAGCACACTGTTTCTTCTTGAATATCAGACATTGATGAAAATAAAATATTAATATCGAAATTATATTGACTAATGAGTTCATTTATAATAGGAAATTTAATTTGATGTTCATCAATAAAAAGTTTGTAATCCGTATAATGACAATCCTTTCTTTTAAATGATTCAAGTAATTTACGTGACGGTTCTGTATTTATAACTGTAGAAACAAAGCTTTTAGCAGTTTTAGTTTGAGGGTGACTAAACACATCTTTGACAGTGCCCAATTCAATCACTTCACCGCGCTCCATAACTGCCACTCGATTACAAATTTTTTGTATTACACTCATTTCATGCGTAATCATCATAATTGTTATACCGAAAGTCTCATTTACATTTTTCAATAAATGAAGAATAGAGTTTGTTGTAGCAGGATCTAGCGCACTTGTTGCTTCATCACATAATAAAATTTTAGGATTAGTGACAAGTGCTCTAGCTATTGCGACACGTTGTTTCTGTCCACCAGATAATTGATCAGGAAATTGATTTTTCTTGTCTGCTAATCCTACAAATTCTAGCATTTCTTCTACCTTTTCTTCTATTTCAGAACTACTTTTATGATTTAAAATAAGTGGCATTGCTACGTTTTTAAAAACTGTTTTTGAGTTTAAAAGATTAAAATGCTGAAATATCATTCCTATATCTTTTTTTATGTTACGGAGTTCTTTTTTTCTATATGTATTAATTTCATGACCATTGACAATCACTTGTCCATTTGTTGCTTTTTCTAGCTGATTGACCAAGCGTACGAGCGTACTTTTTCCAGCACCACTATAGCCAATAACACCAAATATATCGTTTTTATCTATTTTGAAAGATACTTCTTTTAAGGCATGAATTTTTTCATGCTTTTTGCGAAATACTTTATTCACATTTTGAAATTCAATCAATCGATTTCACCCTCATTTATTACTTCTATTGCCTATATGAATAAATGAATTATATTTAAAAGTAAATTGTGCGTCAATATTATTTTAAAAATTTTTAAAATTTTCTGAATTTAAATATAGAACAAAATTATTTTAATATCATCATTTCTCACCTATTTCTGCCTTTTTTAACAATTTAAAAAAACCCTAAAACAACACGTATTGTTACGTAGTTATTTTAGGGTCAACATCTTATTTTAAGATTTTTATTTTTTTAATAGTTATTCCAAAGTATCGATGGCTTGTTTTAAATCTTCAACTAAATCTTCAGTATCTTCAATACCGATTGATAAACGTACGAGTCCATCAGTGATGCCTTCTTTAGCACGTACATCGGCAGGGATAGACGCATGTGTCATTAAAGCAGGCACTGAAATTAAGCTTTCAACTGCGCCTAAACTTTCAGCTAATGTGAAGTAATGTGTTTCACGAATAAGTTGTTTGGCTGCTTCTGTATCTTTTACTTCAAACGCTACGACACCAGTGTGACCGCTAGCTTGAGAAGCATGAATATCATGATTTAAATGGTCTTTAATACTTGGATGGAAGACTTGTTGAACGGCTGGATGATTTTGTAACATTTCAACAATCGCTTCAACGTTACGATTAATTTGTTCCATGCGTAAGCCTAATGTTTTAATACCACGGACTAATAGGTAACTGTCTTGTGGTCCAAGCACCCCACCTGTTGAATTTGAAATAAATGCTAAACGTTCACCAAGTTCGTCATCTGCAGTAGCAACTAAGCCAGCTACTACATCACTGTGGCCACCAATGTATTTAGTAGCTGAGTGTAATACAATATCAATGCCGAAATCTAATGGATTTTGATAATAAGGTGTCATAAATGTATTATCTACTACTGAAATTAAATTATTTTCTTTTGCAATTTCTGCAGTACGTTTAATATCCGTTACACGTAGTAATGGGTTAGATGGTGTTTCAACATATAACATTTTAGTTTCTGGTTTAATATAGTCCTTCACATTTTCGATATGTGTTGTATCTACGAAATCAACATCGATGCCATAACGCGTAAACACTTTAGTTAAGGCACGGTAAGTTCCACCATATACATCAGAATTTAAAATAAGGTGGTCGCCCTTATCTAATAACATAATAACCGCACTAATGGCTGCCATGCCTGAACCAAAAGCAAAACCATGTTTCCCATTTTCTAAATTAGCAATCACACTTTCAATAGCACTACGTGTTGGATTAGCGGTACGAGAGTATTCATACCCTTGTCTCAAGTCGCCAATGTCATCTTGTAAATACGTGCTTGTTTGATAAATTGGTGTTGTTACTGCACCTGTAAAATCATCTGTTGTATGTCCACCGTGAATCATTTGTGTTTTTTTCTTCATAATCATTATTCTCCTTTGTAATCAAATATTTTCTTCGACATATAACGATCGCTTCCATCTGGAAAAATGGTCACAATAACGCCTTTATCGATTTTATTTTTAATGTCTAAAGCACCTTGCAGTGCAGCTCCTGATGAACTACCTACTAACAATCCTTCTTGTTGCGCTAAACGTTTCACATTCTCAAAGCCATCGTTATCACTCACTGTAATAATGTGATCAACTAAGCTACGTTCCAAAAAGATTGGCCATTTCTCTGAACCAATACCTTCAATATCGTGTGCATGTGCTTCGCCACCATTCAATATTGAGCCTTCAGGTTCAACAATCACATTCTTTACATTGTATTGTTTAAGATGCTGTGCAACACCTGTAAATGTGCCTCCCGAACCAACACCAGCAACAAAGTAGTCAATGTTTGGTAAAACATCTGTCAATTGTTTCCCTAATGTATGGGTGTATGCAGCTGGATTGTGCTCAGTTTCAAATTGGTTCATATATACCGCTCCGAAATCTCGAGCATAACGTCTTGCTTCAGTTTGCGCACCAATCATTCCTTGGGCTTTCGGTGTACGTTTAATATCAGCGCCTAATGCACGCATGATAGATATCTTCTCCTCAGAAAAACCTTCCGGCGCAAAAATAACACAATTTAAATGATATCGATTAGCAGCAATTGCAAGTCCTATTCCTGTATTACCTGCCGTAGCTTCAACAATTGTATCGCCAGATGACACACGACCTTCTTTTATAGCTGTTTCAACAAGATATTTACCTAGTCGATCTTTCACACTGCCACCCGGATTAAATTGCTCTAATTTTGCATATATCTGAACATTTTCATCGCTGAAACTTTCCAGTAATACTAATGGTGTTTGTCCTATTAAGTCAAATGCAATCATATTAATCATCTAAAGCGCTTTATTCGCTTTGACTCAACCTACCTTCTGTTTAAAATATTCATGATTCCCAATACTGTTTTATAAATTCTTACTCAATCACTATGAATTATACGATAATCTTAAGATTTATGCAAAACTACAAATTTTAAAATTTCCTATGTAATCATACATGTACTCGTATCTCAATAACTATCGTTCAACTTAATACTCGTGTTACGATAATAACGATGCAAAAGCAATAACTGATGATTTATATGAATCATACTTAAAGGAGAATCATAATGACATCAAAAGCCGATTTATCTTTATCTGTGTTCACTAATGAACAGTTTAAAAGTAAAAAATATACTCATAGTACCTTCAGAAACGCGATGTATGACGATTTAGAAGTCAATAAAAGTTATTTTAAAAATTGCGACTTCTCAGAAGGTATATTTAAAAATGTTCATTCCGTAGTTAATACTAAGTTAATTAATTGTGATTTTAGCAGTAGTATTTTTGTGAATATTAATTTCTTTAAGACACTAATGCGTAAAGTGAATTACAGTGTAACTACTTTCGATAATAGTCAATTCAACGCATTAACGATAGAACATACGACCTTCAAAGACTGTAGCCTACGTAACGTTACTTTCAAGGATGTTGTTTTAAAGAAAGTAGTCTTTGAAAATGTAGCATTAGATTTATGCCAACTAGATAGCGTAAAAATTAAAGATTGCATTTTTAAAAATGTTTCAATTAATAATTCTGCAATTTCTGAGAAAGTCATGAAAGAATTACGTAAACAAGACGTTCATTTTGAAAATATGTAACCTTGAGTAGTTACACCTATACACTTCCTAACTTATCAATCATCTCTTTAACGTTCTAAAACATATGTTTCAAATAGAACCGTTAAAGGAATAATCATTTAAGTATTTCAAAGGGGGGGAATGATTCATGGCTACTCATGAAAATGATCACTATAAAGCATTTGAACAGAGTCAACTTCATCGTGACGATTTAATGGATTTAAGCGACTTACAACAACGCGTTGATACATTCAATACAAAAAATAATAACTCAGAATTAAAACAACATATTGATACTGAATTAACGAAATGGAAAGAATATGTAAGAGATCACTATAGGCCTGAAGCACCAGCAGAACAATCACGATTGTCAAATATTGCTGATAAAGTTCAAAGTGATATCAATACAGCTTTTGAATACAATGATGGCGCAAAAATATTTGCGTTTTTAGAAGCTTCGTATCAAAGAAGTAAAGAGGACTTAACCTACGGACGGACGTTAATCCTCTTTTCCGAAAAGGATACAATAAAACGGGCACTCACATTCTTTGATTCTGAGGAAGATAATCGTGAACTTGCTGACTTTATTATTTCTAAAAATATTGAGATTGGTAAAGAAATAATGTCTAACGATTATATAACGTTATTAGAAATTGAGCGCGACTTTATCAATGCTCATTTCAAGTAAAAAAAACAGGGGAGTGGGACGACGAATTTAAAAGAATTCTGTCCCACCCCCCTGTTTTTTTTAATATATTTCTTAGAATAACTGCACGATAAACACAAGTATGATAACGACTGGCATGACAAATTTAATTAAAAAATACCAAGGTGCAAAGAATTTGAACTTGTCGCGGCCGAAACTTTCTTTTAAGGCATCTTTATCCAACAATTGACCCACTACTAGCGTTGTTCCAAGCGCACCTAAAGGCATTAAAATATTTGATACGACAAAATCCATATTATCAAAAATTGTTCCTGCGCCAAACTTAATATCGCTTAAACTACTAAACGATAAAGTCGCTGGAATACTAATCATTAATATCAGTATACTTGCGATAAACGCTACAGATTTACGTTTAGAATTATCATTTTTAGTAAAGTTTGATACGTTTAATTCTAATAATGAAATAGATGATGTTAATGCTGCAAATAAGAATAAGATTAAGAATAGGAAGTAAAACGTAACACCAAAGCCCATTTGATTAAACACTAAAGGTAATACTTTAAATAATAAGCCTGGACCTTCTTGAGGTTCGTAGCCAAATGTCTTCAAAGCTGGGAATATAGCTAAGCCAGCTAGTACGGATACTAAAATATTCATAATCACAATTGAAATTGCTGATGACTTAATAGTCATTTCCTTAGGCGCGTAACTAGCGTAAGTAATCATTCCCGTTGTTCCCAACGATAATGTAAAGAATGATTGCCCTAACGCAAATAAAATACCTTCCATAGAAATATCTTCTAAACGTGGTTGTAAAATATAGCGAACACCGTCTACCGCACCGTCCAAAGTTAAAGCTTTCACCACAACTATAATTAGAAAAATAAATAACAACGGCATCATCACTTTTGATGCTTTTTCTAATCCTTTTTCAACGCCTAACATTACGATAATCATCGTTAAAAAGATAAAAATCCCTTGGCCCAAAACGGTTAACCATGGATTACTAATAATTGCTTCAAAATTAATGCTAGTTAAAGATGTCTTCTCGATAGATAACATTTGTAATATCACGTTACCGATATAAATAATGATCCATCCACCTATAACACTATAAAAACCAAATAATATGAATACTGCTAAATTACCATTCCACCCAATAATATTTAGCCACTTCTTACCAGTTAACTTGCTATATATTTGAGTAGTGTAAGTTCTCCCCATCTTACCTACTGTAAATTCCATAATTAATAGTGGTAATCCTACAAATATAGTAAATATTAAGAATAGCAGTAGAAAAGCACCACCACCATAGATGCCTGCCATGTACGGAAATTTCCACATTGCGCCCAAGCCAATCGCCGATCCCGCACTCGCTAAAATAAATCCAGTTGATGTCTTCCATTGTGATTCTTTGCTCAATCGTTTCACTCCCTTTAACGCGTTAAAGCGTTTATGCACTTAAGTAATACTGTAACATGTCTTGCTTATAAGTGCAATATACATAGTTTTTTTATTTTTTTAAATTTATAGTAAAATTTAACTAATCCTAATGATGAACGAAGGAGTATAACGACATTGCTTCACAAAAAATTAGCGCTAATTATTGGAAAGGTATAGAAGTTATAGGTGGTTATATTGTATTTGAGGATGAGGGATTCAGGTTTACACCCCCCATTTAACATTCAAAGCGGTTCAGTGTTTGTACTTTATCAACATATTCAGGACGTTATGTTATTCATCGTCCCTAATGGTATCAAAATAATTGATAAAGACCACAATATACATCAATGCGTTTGTTCATGAAAGAAAAAACAGTCTGTGACATAAATAATATAATAATGCTATTTAGCAAAT
>NZ_KV838555.1:0-23032 GCF_001838705.1 Staphylococcus sp. HMSC34C02 | reverse complement strand
AGTGATTTTACAAGCTAAGCAAGTTGGGGTCGGGCCCCCAACAAATAGAACTTCATCAAAAATTCGCTACAAAATAAGCATGCTGGGGACCGGCAATGAATTTATTTCTTATTTTCTTCATCAATAAAATAGTTTGTATCCAGACAATGATTATCCAGTATTTCAAAATATATACTACTTATATTATGCGGTTAATGAATAGATTAATCTTCAAAATCGTACATCACTTCTTGTCCGTCCACGACTTCTTGAATGCTTAAACTTTCAATATGATCAATGTTAATATAATGCGATTGTTGGCCCGTTTTTAAAAATAAATAAGCCAGTTCATCAAATTCATCAATAAGACGTTGTACGCATGTATCATGATCAGGGCCATTTTGAAATGTTTTAAATTCAGTATAATTTTTACCAGACGTCGTTATGTATGTTAATAAAAATGTACGTTTCATTCTTTACACTCCATTTAGTTAGTCATAAAAAATTCTGCAATTTGTGATTCTACTTTATCACTACCCTCACCATGTGTCATAAGATGTTTACATAAAGGGTGAGGTGTTAAATCTTTATCTGCACTATTAATATGTTCATAAATATAATGTGCGCTATCTTGATAAGATTGTTCATCCTTTTCTCCATAAAGAATGCTTGCCGGTGTTGTAATATCGCCTAAATGAGCAGTAATATTTGAAATAAAATCTTTAAATACACGAACGCTAGGGCGATAGTCTTCTATATAATTTAGCTGCGCCTGTGCGGCATCACCATCTACATTCATCAACTCATTCATGCGTTGTCCGTAACGTTCCATACGCCATACAATACCTGCTTCTTCCTTTTCACTTGGTGCGGACATGACTGCAATTTTGGCAACATCTACCGTTTCAGCTAATTTTAAAGTGAATAGACCGCCTAAAGATACGCCAGTTGCATAAATTGTGTCATATCCTGCATCTCTTAGGAATTGATAACCATCAAGGACATCATTCCACCAATCATGAACAGTATATTGTGTAAACTGGTCGAGTGGTAACCCGTGCCCTTTATAATTAGGTGCGTAACATGTGTAACCTTCATTATTAAGTGTCTGTGCTAATGGTTTAATATCACGAATTGTACCAGTAAATGAATGCAGCAATAATACTGCTTCTTCGCGTGTCCCTTGCAAATGAATAGGACGTGGTGATTTTACTTTCATTCTTAATCTCTCCTTATTTTAAAAATAAACACATAATGACATTGCGCGTAGTCTTAAATGTGAAAAATCATTCAACCCACTCGCTAAATTCCATATGAACGCGTTGTGCGAGGGATTTGCCTTGCTCATAACCCGCATTTCCTATTTTTAAGATGTTATTAGGATTATAAATGTTATCTCCAATTTCTGCTCTACTCTTACTATCTGGACTTATCACTAGAACATGGCTATGTTCACGCAATCGTTTAGCATCATCAAATGCCCCCGGTATCATACCTAAGCCATCCGCTAATGGTGCCAATATAATGATACTATCAGCACCTTCTGCTAACATTGCGTTCGTAGGAGAAACCATGCCCCCATCAATCCAGTCACGATGGTTCAAACGTATATGCGGCCAAATACCCGGTACTGCGCCACTTGCTGTCACAGCTTCTTCAAGTGTCACATCGCTATGTGAATGAAATGTAGTAACTTCACCTGTTTTAGCATTCATAGCGGTAATCTCTAAATTATCGTGCCACTCTACATCTCCTAAACGCTGTCGCATGGCTTGTTTACGTTTAGATAAATCGACACGAGAGGGTCTCGTATATATAATGTCTCCCATCATTTGCCCTACTTTTACAGCATCATCACGACCTACAATAAAGGCATTCTGCCATAAACGATAAATATCTGAAGAAACCGTCGCCCGATCACTATCATCTCTGCGCTCATTTAATTCATAGTAATATGTGCGCATATCATCACCATTCGCCAGTACTGCCCCTACAAATGATCCTGCTGATGTGCCAATGATTCTATCTGCTAAATCTAAACTCACACCACTTTCAATCATTCCAGCTAAGACGCCTGATTCCCATGCAATCCCTGTAATACCGCCTCCACCAAGAACTAAAGTACATGCTTTATCTTTTGGCATTGCCATCTCCCCTTTGTTAAAAAGATGTTGTCCTATTCATTATTATTAGATTTATGACGAAGATTAAGGTTAAACAGTGGTAATATCATTAAAAACAATGCTATCCACACCACAGCTAATGTCACACCTCCAACTACATCCGTTATATAATGCGCATGAAAATATAGTCGGCAACACAATACACCTATCCATACGATAATGGTTATAATACTGATTATGATCTTGATAGCTTTAAACTTGATTAGTGGAATTAAGATAATGAGTAACATTAACGCAAGTAGCGTACTCGCATTAGAATGGCCACTTGGAAATGAATAACCATGATCTCGCATCAAATGATTATATGGACGTGGTCTTTCAATTAGCTGTTTAATCAAATAATTTAATAACGTACCACTGGATACCGTTAAAAGCATCCAAATAGCTAGTTTAAAATGTTTAAATAATAAAATGATAGCTAAAAATAACGTGATATAGATAACAGATTTTACTTCTCCTATTTCAGCACAAAACGTCATAAAATTATGCCAAAGGCCGTCACCAAATCTGCGTTCTGGTTCACCAAAATAATCGGTTAGCCAATGTAATGATCCTTTATCGATATATTGAACCATTAATGTATCACGACTGACATTTATTGCTACAATAATAAAAATAATTAATCCAATCATGAACATAGGTACCGTCGTCATAGGTGATATTTCTCTTTTTTGTTTCATCATACGTTCATCAGTCCCTAATTTCATTGTTTTCTGTAATTCACAGCAATTTAATTCACTTCATTAAAAGTCATTTAAATGTTTAATTTGTTGTCCATCCTTATTGAAATTAGACGGTGCAAGCCAATGTTCGAATCTTAATTTCACATCTGGCCACTCGCTATCTAACATTGAGAACCAAGCCGTATCACGATTACGACCTTTACAAATATTAGAATGTCTAAATAATCCCTCGTATGTAAAGCCAAATCGTTGTGCAGCATGCTTAGAAGGCGCATTTAAATTATCACATTTCCATTCATATCGTCTGTAACCTAGTTGTTCAAATACATATTTTGCTAACAAATATTGAACTTCTGTAGCTACACGTGTTTGCTGTAATTGATTAGAATAAATGATATTGCCCACTTCTATCGATCCTTGTTCTGGGTTTATGCGCATTAATGCCACAATACCTAGAGGTTTGTACTGCACCTTATCTATAATCGTAAAGAAATATTTATCTTCACTATCAATCAGTTGATTAATGTATTGTTCAAATTCCGTTTTAGAATCAAAAGGGCCTTCATAAAGGTACGTCCAAATGTGTCTTGATTCAACATCACATAGCACGTCATACAAATCATCTGTGTGATGACTATTTAACTTTGCTAAACTACCATAATGCCCTTCTAATAATTGTTTATTAGGAAAAGGCGGTATCACAAAATCATCTAATGCTTCTCCAATTGGTTGCTTAAATTCATTTACGCGCATCACTTTCAACTCCTAGATTACCTTTGTGTAAATTGTACACTAAACCACTAAAATAATCTCTTAATTAGAAATTATAAAATATAAATGAATCATGCATCCATTAACCTTCATATAAATGAAAAGTACCCTGAAGGTCAGTTTCTATTGCTGACTAGATAGGGTACTTTTCTAAATTTATATTACAATGCTTGTTGTTGAATATTAAAGTTGCTTTTCCAAATTAGTATCTAGTTTAAATACAATCACACGTTCACCTGTAATCGTACTTAAATCACTATGGAAACTACTTACACTAACCCCAGTAATATCTAAGATTAATTGCATCAAATCGTCTTGACCGGATTCCACAAGTTCTGAACGCGTACGTTTAATGTTAAGTAAACCTTCTTGCGTTTTACATACTCTATACTCGGCTGGTGTTAATACGCCTTGCAAATTGACGATAATCATATCGCGTAATATATCCGTTTTTACTGAGAGTGAGCCACGTCCGAGAAAGTCCTTTTCCCATTGCGTAATTGCTTTACTAATTTCTGCCTCATAAGCACCTTTAGATTTAGCCATGATTAATCTTTTATCTCCTATTGATTGATTAACCTTATTTTATCATTTTTTTCGGAAAAACCGAACTCCCTACCAGTCTTTCCAGCTATCGTTCTCATCAATACTAGCCAAACGTACCCAGTGATTATCCACTTTCTGCTTGAACTTAACATTATTCTCAAGTAAGTCTTTAATATATTGATCTGGCGCTTGAATAACGACCAATAATCGAATTGGAGAATGATAAATCTTGTTATCCGCTGCCATAACTGATTGCCAAGGTAACCCGGCAAGTAAATCACTTGAATTCCCTTGCATGACACCGACACCAGACGTAACAGATTGCGTCGTTTTATTTCCGCTTCCGTAAAAATGCGGCGCAACCGTCGATGCGTAATATTGTAAATTAATCCATTGGGCTACTAGCGCTGGTCCTGAAATAATTGTGTTTAATAATTGTCCATCAGCATCTTTCTTCCAATCATAATTATGTAAGAAAGCACGCCCTTCTAAATCAGTACCAGCAGTAATACTACGTTGTCCAATAATAAATTCCGCATTACGTGCTAAGCCCCATTCTGGACGAATCTCACTCCAGTCATTCGCAAAGCGATGTGCTTCTGCCACTGGGTCTTTTAAATGTTCTTGATCTAAGCCAGGAAGGTTAGCTAGACGTTCAGAATTTGCCTTATAACTTACACGCGGCATAGCTTCATTTAACATATCCAATGCATGTTGTGCTTCTGTCGTTAATTCAGGCATATAAATATATTCTAAGTCATCGATAGACGTCTTGTGCTCTGCAGCCACAAAGACTGTTGAATCTGGAATCACTATACCTTCACTTTTTAAAGCTTTACGAACGTGAGGCAAGTTGCACATCATTGCTAATAATTTAGCATTAAAGCCACTTGATGCACCGCCACAAGCACCACATTCTAGCGAGGCATGGTACGGATTATTATTAGACACACTTCCATGACCCCCTAATACAATTAAAGGGGCAAAGTTCGTCGTTAAATCCATCAATTCTAATGCTTGTCTTGTAAAAGCAACTTGTTCTTCTTCTGTGAAACCGATTGGTAAATCACTATAAACTTCATGTTCACGGTCTATTGTTAGTTTAGCTTCGGGTTTCTTCAACCAATTCTTGGTAAAATTACGAACAAAATGCCCTGTCTTCTTCGGCATCAATGTACTCGCAATCGTATTCAAACTTAAAAATGGTCCACTTAATTCTGGTAATAGTAAACTTGGTAAAACATTATGTTTCATCAATTTAAATGTATAGAACATAGATGTAACCGAATGTTGCTGTTGATTATACGTATTTAGAGCATGACGATCCGCGTACTCTTTAATGGCATAAGCCGGCGGTACCATAACAGGCAATGAATTATGTGTAAATTGTTCATCTAGCACTTCTTTTCTAATTGGAAGTCCAAAGAAACCTGCAATGCCGATTGTTTCAAATGGTCCTTCACTTTCTAAATGACGACGGAATGGTTCAGAACGCACATCAATACAAAAGGCTAATTGAACTTGTGTTTCTTGTTTAACTGGTTTAACAGATTTATCATATATCGCTTCCACTAACTCACGTTCATGCGTTTCTTCCCATGCTTCAAGCCATAATTTTTTGAAATAAAGCGGGTTAAAATCATGTGCAAATCTTAAATGTTCTAACTGATCTTCAATGGACATCGATGCCCAATCATCAATAGACATTTCTCCATAATATAACCATTTACTTACCAATTCTTTAATTCGTCTTTCCACATTTAAGACTGCCGGGCGACTCATTTTTTCAGTATCTAATAAAATACATTCCATCGTTAATCGTATAGCAAGATACTGTGTTAATAAGTCCGCTTCATGCTCATGTTGTTCGGCACGATAATACATCATTCCAGCCCAACCTGGTAATGATAAGAAATGTCCTGTTAGATAGGACTCTCGTTCATCTTCCGCTATATCTAAGTGGTTCAATGCCATAATTAAAGCTTCTCTATAATCTTGAGGTAATGTTTTAACCATTTTACGTTGCGTCTTACTCAACATGGGATCATGCTGTGCGAGATGCAACCAAGAGATATAAAATCCTTCTTCTCTTTTCGGCATTGTCCAACTTGATTGGAAGTTATCCAAATATAATTTAGACCACTTAATAATATGTGTATTCAGTTCATCCATTAAAGATTCACCTTTAGCATTAAACGCATTCGCACTTTTTGAACGTGCGTATTTAAAAGGTTCATCTTCAAATACACGTTTAAGCTTAGATACTTCAATCTTTAAGTAGGCTTCTTTAGTAATTAGGTTTGTAGGCACATCCTTAATGCGCATTGCGTTCTTACAATAAGTATCAATATGTGATTTTGGCACTGATGTATCGTAAGCTTTAATAGCTTGTTGAACGTCTGCTTCTACGAGTGTTTGATCTATCTCGCCATTTTCCAAAGCAGTCATCACCGATGCATGACTTGGGTACAAATCTATATCGCGAACATGTTTAAACCATTGAGCAACTTGATCAAACGTTTCATGTTCCATTTCCTCCCATGGATTACGTGCAGCAAAGATAGAGATCGGAGATAGTGGTGTAATCACACGACGTGCCGCTTTGACTGTGTCCTCTATGTTAAATTTAGTTATAGTCATGTTTGATTCCACCTCTTATAAATATTTTTTTAAATAGTTCGGATGACTTTCAACCGATTTAAATTTTGCTTCCCCAATTTTCACAAGCCATAAATATACTTTAGCAAAAGCTGTTGACGAACGACGACGTGCTACCCAAATGCTAAAGATACTACCTAATACTAGAATGGCAATACAAATGATCACGCTAATGAATGGTGGGTGTGGCGCAACCATATATACACTACTTAAAATATTGACAAATACGTCATGCGTCACAACATAAACAAGCGCTACAATGATGAGCATTGCGATGCCAATCATCCTACCCATCATTCCTCTATTTAGCGCAACCATTTGATTCCACGATACAGATAACGACCATGCTAAAATAAATGCACTAATTAATGTATAAGGTGTATGCGAACTTGTTAAAAAGAAAATAACTGCAATAACAATTGCTAATGTTCTCCCTAACACTGTCCAAGCATAAGAACGTTTAACATTAGGTGGTGTTGGAATATTAAAACGTTTAACAATTGATCCTGATTGTAAGAATAGCGTTGCTTTGAAGACACCATGTAAAATCAAGTGAATAATCGCAGCAGAATAAACACCTAACGCACATTGTACAAGCATAAAGCCCATTTGGCTCATTGTTGAACCTACAAGCTGTCTTTTATAATCAACATGCACCAAGCTAATTCCTGAACCGATAAGTACAGAAATACTTGAAATAACAAGTAATAACGTTAAGGCAATACTATTATCAAACACAGGTGAAAAACGCGTTAAAATGATGCCACCTGCATTTACAATACCAGCATGCATAATTGCAGAAACAGGTGTGGGTGCTACAACAGATTCAATTAACCAGCTTTGGAATGGATACTGTGCTGCTGGAATAATAACTGCAATAACGAGTAATAAATCTACAATTAATTTCAGTCCATAACTCATTGCAACATCATAATCTTGTGATGGGTCGATAACCCAATCGCCTGTACCAATATAAAATACAACGACAGCTAAAAGTAATGCTATCCAACCAATGATAAATGATCGTGCAGAAACCTTTGCTGCTTCAGCTGGTACTTTCCATGAACGATTGAGTCGAATCAGTTGCGTTAAACAAAATAATGTCAATCCCCAACAAATAACCATTAAACGTAAATCATTACTTAGCCAACCTACAGACGCAAATACCGTTGTAAATGTGTATAACGGAAAGTATTTACGATAATTACGATCACCTAATAAGTAACGTGTAGAGAATTTTTGAATTATAAACCCTAAAGCGAGTACAAAGGCACCTACTAACCAAGCTAATTTGTCTAGCGCAAAGATGCCTACGATATCTCTGCCATTAATAGTGATTAAGCCAATTACTCCTACAATGACAGGTAATAGAAGTAAAGTTAAATGTAAACGTATGTATTTTACAGGAACCGATGGCACTAAAAAAATCAAGCCACTTAACACTGCAATGACAAGCGTTACGAAAAATAATGTTAGTAAAAAACCTGAACTTAACATTGCTGCTCCTCCATGTCTTCAATCTATTTCATTAAAAAGTTCCCTTATACTATTAACAATATAAGAAAAAACCTACAATAGTCTAGTTTTATCCTTAGATATCAGATATTTACTAACTATTGTAGGTTTCTATGAGAACTCATTTACTTAATATGTATAAATGCTCTTTCAAGCTACCTTATATGTATCATCAACCATATGTCTCATCCTTCAATTGAACAATGAATACTGCGTATCCTTGCACAACTGCTTGATAAAGACCTATGTAAAAATTCAGCACAATACATACAATATAAAAAATTATTGCTAAAAAGTCAATCTATTAACGTATTCGAAGGGTATTTCGTTTATCCAATATTATTATCGACCTTTAATCATTCAGATAGGCATGATTTATCGTTACTAATTGTCTGAAATCTAACGAATACGAAACGCTTTCATTGAGTTAGGAACTATCGCCCACAGATATTCAAAGTCACGTTATACTTTATTTAACATTTAATAAGGAGGTACTCAAAATGGGAATCATTTCTGGTATTATTGAACTTGTTAAATTCATCATCGACTTAACTAAAAAATAAGTCTCGCATAACGCACATAAACATTCCATATAAAAAAGAGTGAAATCGAATGATTTCACTCTTTTTTTGCGTTAATAAACAAAACGTTCAATCTCTATATGGATAAAGATTGAACGTCAGTGGATAAAATGAATTTATTTTGTTTAAGTATAAAGTAACATATTTTAACGGTCATGCATGTAACAATTTTGTGAAACCGCTTAAAAATATTTTAAAAAACCTCTTATAATTATCGATTTAATTAATATTTAGTGAATTTTTCTTATGAATATGTTCATTTTAGAACAATACACGTAAATTTAGGGTAATAGTGAATCAAATACTAGAGATGTACATCATCAGATATTTTTTGATTAATACCTAATCGGATTATCTTCATTGACTAACGATTCGAATTCGTATCTTTAGACAAGGGGGAGTGGGGCAGAATTCTTTTGAATTCGTCGTCCCAGACTATAGTATTAATACCTTTATCACTTTGATATAACCTATTAAACATTTAAAGTTGGTGTCTACTATGATTGAACATTTAAAAAAGAAAAATCGCAAAACAATAAAAGTATTAGGCAATATTTGGCTTAATGCAAATTTAGATACACATACCTTTATTGATAGTTTTTATTGGATAGACAACTATACTACTGTACTTGATGCTCTTAAGGATGCTGAGGTTTACGTTTATAAAAATGGTAAGGACATTGTCGCATTTTGCGGGCTTAATGACACTTACATGGCCGGCTTGTTTGTAAAAGAAGAATTTCGAGACCAAGGGATTGGGCATGCACTCATTAAGCATTTACAATCTGAATATGATTATTTATCTTTAAAAGTATTTGAAGAAAACCATCGCGCCGTTCATTTTTATACGGATTTAGGTTTCATAAAAATCGACGCCAATATTGATAAAACAAACCATACTGAATTATTGATGGCATGGAAGAAGTAAAACCATTTACAATTTAAGATACACGATTGGATATTCCCTACCTTGTCCATCCTTTGCAGATTCATCATATTTTATGAATCCATTCTTGCGATAAAATGCCAAGGCACCGGGGTTATCTTTGTTTACATCCACATACCTAACATTATGGTCTCGAATTAAACTTTGAAGTATTGCCGTGCCATACCCCTGTTTAAAATACTTAGGATCTAAAAATAACATTTCTAAATTTGAATCATGAGTCCCGGAAAAGCCAATGATGTCGTTCCCGTCGAACCATAAATATGCTTCAACATATGGAAAATAGGTTGGTATTTCCTTTTTAAGTGCGATTCTATCCTTCTCTTTTAAAAAGTGGTGTGTCGCGACAACTGAACGCTCCCAAATGGCTAATGCCTTAGAATAATTTTCTTCTTGAAGCTTCATTTTATTTAATTTCATTTATATAACCTCTTAATCATAAACTAAATTGATTCTGTCAGTATCAGGGTTGCGTTGAAACTCACCACGTTTCACAACGACCTCACGTATTTCAGTTTCATCACCGATTGCTACATTAGTAAGTATATGAAGTAATTCATTAGCGGTTAGCACGCTCTCATCTACCATTTTTTACGTTGTTCATTGATAAATCTAGCGACTTTCTCATTTCTTAGCAATCTACTACCCTGTACATGTGCTGTATGTGGGCTATATCTAGCCTTTATTGCGCTTTGAATGACGTTTAATTAAGGTATTCAAGTGCAAACTTTTCTTGTCTAGCGCTTAATTCACTCATATTATCCCTCCTTATTTTCTAATTTGTCTAATAAATCTGAGTATAGTTGATACACTCTGCTTTTCGTAATCATTAATATATCTGCTATTCGTTTTAGTGATTGTCCTTCACATAACATAATAAATAACAGATGTTCCCTACTGATGCATGTGGCGTATATATATTGATCTAACTCATTAAAAAACGCCTGCTGTCCTACATCTACAATATTCATACTTTCAACATCTTCATTTTTGGTAGATCCTATAATTTAGTATGTGACATTTTGTATCCCTTCTTCCTTATTCATAGCAGAACATAGTAAGCATTTAAAATTATTTCATCAATAGTTATATTAGGAATCAAATCTTTTCTTAATAAATTTCTAAAGACAATCATCTCTTCTTTATTAAAATTTATTTCTGTTTCTCTTTCATTTGTTACGCTTGAACTGAAATATCAAATTGTTTTGCCATTTTTTTCTTGCGTCATACCTAACATATTTCGATAACCAACTATTTTATTCATCTTCATTACCTACGATAAACACCGTAAAACATAGTATTTCTATTTAGCCAATTTAAAACATAACAATTTGTTATATAATTAAAATTGAGGTGATGCGTTGGATAAAATCGAAATTAGCAATAGAATTAAAAATATACGTAATAGTTTAGGTTTAACTATGGAAGCTTTTTGGAGAAAAAATAGATAACGAAAACCCTGTAAAGTCTGGTGTAGTTTCTAATTGGGAAAATGGGAAACAACTGCCTAATAAAGAAGATATAAAAAAAGTGAGTGACACAAATTTAATCTACAAAAAATATGCGTATAACGAGAAAATAACTTCTGTTGATAAACTTAACAATTTTTTTCAGCTAACTATATAGATTTACAAAACAAATTATATAGATACCAATCTAAGAATTATTTTATTGCAGATGTAATAAATGATTTAATCAAATACGGTATACAATTATCAAAATTGAATAAAAATGATGAGATAGATAAAACTATAGAAATAAATATAATTAATTTTTTGATTACATGTCTATATGTCAATAAGGAAAGTAACATGTTAAAGAACACTGTTTTAGAAAATTCTAATTTAAAAAAGTATATTGAGAATGGTTTAATAGATGACTTAGATATTTTAAGTCAAGTTATTGATGCAAAAAACAAGGATAATTAAATATTTTATAAATAGAAAAGGAGTTATACATATAAAAAAACTATTCGGCGTATTACTAACAAGCACATTAATTTTAGGAGCATGCAGCACTCATAATGACGCTTCTAAGAAAGATGAAGATACCAAATCTGGTATGAAGTCAAATGATCCTAATAAGGATAAAAGTAAAGATAATAAAAAAGATAACGATAAAAAGAAATCTGAGAACAAGTCTAAAAAAGACGATAAGAATGCAAATGAGAAAGAAAATCCCCAAGATAAATCATCTAGCAATGAACAACCTACTCAACAAACTCAGACTAATCAAGATCCACAATCTCAGCAAACTCAAGAACAACAAGCAAATAATAACCAACAAAGCAGCGGCCTTTTAAATCAAGAGCAAATGGAAGCTAATGCTAGAGTAGCGAAAGAGAATGGTTATACTGGTATTCCTAATGGTGATATTGGGGCTGCCGATGAAATGGAAGCCTATGCAAAACAACGCTATGAAGAAGATAAAAACATCAATAATGAAGATGTAGAAGAATTTACTCCTGAAGAAGAACAAGCTGCTATGGAACGACATGCTAACGAACTAGAACAAGAAGGTTTGAAATAACTTAATAATTTCAGAGTAGTTTATCTACCCTATTTATTTTAGGAAGCTCACTCACATGTAGTATTAGATATTCAACAAATTTTCATCTAATAATTAAGGTGGTAGTTCTATCGAACAATATTTATTACACCATAGAAAAATGAATATAAAGGACAATAAATTTTAGGAGAATATATATGAAAAAATTACTAGGAACTTTATTTGCAGCTACACTTGTTTTAAGTGCTTGTAGTCAAGACGATACTAAAGAAGATGAAAATAAAAAGTCGGAAAGTACTACTGAAAAGAAAACTAATGATAAAAAAGAAAACAAATCTAAAGAGGATAATAAGACTAAAGAAGAAAAGAAAACTTCAAAACCAGATACTGACACACAAGAAAATAAAAACAACAACTCAAGTGAAGAAGCTCAATCTCAAGAGCAAACACAACAATCTGATACGCAACGTTCAAATTGGGAAATAAATCATGCAAATGAATTAAGAAATGATCCAAATGCTAACTACAACAGTGATTGGACTGAGGAACAACAAGCACATGCAGAATATGAAACTAAAAAATCTGGCCGTCCTGGTATGGCAGATGATGTAACAGTTCCTAATAATAGCCAACAATCATCAAATTCAAATTATGATCCAAATAACCCGTATATGAATTTACCAAACCAAGAATGGCGTAATAATACTGGTGGTTTATCTTCAGGTGAAATTCAAACAAGAAATGAAATATTAAATGGTACATATGAAGGTGATGATGCACAACAAAAACTCGATGCTATAAATTATTATGAACAAAAATATTCGAAATAATTAAATTTAGGGTAGCACGTCTACCCTTTCTATTCTAGGAGATATACTCACATGTGACATGAAAAATTTACTAATAAGCATGGCGAAGTACAATATCGCTATTATGAAAAGTATAAAGATCCACTCACAAATAAATGGCGACATACTAGCGTAGTGCTTGGTAAACAGTCACAAAAAGAGGCTCAAAAACGCTTAAATGAGCGTATAATAGCAAAGTTAAATGACAAGACATCTACTAACCTTAAAACGTTAACTTTTCATGCTGCATGTGATGAGTGGTTAAGTTAATATCTGGATCTAAACAGTCAACTATTACTACTAAAATTTATAAAGTGGCTCACATTAAAAGAAATATAACATCACTGATATATCATACATAGATGATGTTGTAATGCCTAAAAAAGCGCCTACAAGCAAAGAAGTTAAAGGTAAACGTGAGAATTATTTAGAAATGGCTGAAGTTCTAACTATTGTTGAAGAATTAAAGCGTATAGCAAATAAAAAGCATGCTAGTTGTATAAAAAGATCATACTTATTTACTGCTTACATAGTTGAATTTCAAGCATTAAATGGCATGCGTATTGGCGAACTCTTAGCATTTCAACCCGATAATATTGATTTTTAAAATAAGAAACTTGTCATTGATGGCACTATACACTGGCGCAAAGATGGTAACAAAATGGGTTTCAAAGATATCTCAAAAACTGCGTCATCTTATCGTACTACATCTTTAACTACTAGAAGTTGTGATATTTTACGTAAGGTTATGTTAGAAAATAAGGAAGCAGTTCAATGGGAAAACATGTATGTGGATAGGGGCTTTATTTTCACAAGTCATAGAGCACCCCTCTCCCTCTTACATCAATTAATAGAAACATACAAACCGCTACACAAAATATAGGGATAGAAAAGCACGTGACAAGCCACACCATGCGTCATAGCCATATATCATTATTATCTCAATTAGGCGTGTCACTGCGTGCAATAATGGATCGTGTAGGTCATACAGACCCCAAAACTACATTACAGATATACAGCCATGTTACCGAACAGATGGATAAAGACATAATGAATAAATTAGAAATGGTTGGGAGATAAATTGTTGACTCTTATCATTAAAGGTGCTAATATTTATCTACAAATAAGTTAACTCAACCCATGAGAGTAGACACCCCACCATAAGGGGATGAGCGAAATCATGGGTTTTTGTATGATTTTTTATTATAAGGGGAAATTATTGATGAAAATAGCCGTACTAGTCGATGGAGGATACTATCGAAAAAGAAGTCAAAATGTATTTGGAAAAGTTACAGCAAAAGAAAGAGCAGATGAGTTATATAAATACTGTAATCGACATTTAAAAGAAACACATTTTGGAATAGAAAAATATGCAGACTTATATAGAATTTTTTATTATGATTGTCCGCCTATTGATAAACAAGTGTTCCACCCATTAACACAAACGAATATCGACTTTACTAAAAGCGAAACCAAGCAATCGACCGAAGATTTTTTTAAAGAGATATCAAAAAAACGTAAAGTAGCATTGAGATTAGGAGAGTTAAACGAGGCTACTGTGCATTATAATCTCAAACATACTAGCACTAAAAAATTAATGAAAGGCAGTAAAGAAATAAATGAATTAGACGAGAAGGACTTTGCATTATCATTAGTTCAAAAAGGTGTAGACATGAAAATCGGGTTAGATATTGCCACCTTATCTTATAAAAAGCTAGTAGATAAAATCGTTTTAATTGCAGGAGATAGTGACTTTGTACCTGCTGCAAAGTTAGCGAGAACCGAAGGAATCGACTTCGTACTCGATTCGCTAGGTGCAGACATAAGAGATAGTCTTTCGTTACATATTGATGGGCGTAGGACATGTGACGAAAAATACATAAATAGAAATAGACAATCAAAAAAAGATACATAATAACTACTTTTCCTCACACTTTGCCCTTTTTCTGCCCTTTTTTCTAAATTCAAAGCATAAAAACAACCCTCTAACCATTGTGGTTAAAGGGTTTTATCATTCATATATTCTATTCCCACTCAATAGTGCTTGGTGGCTTAGACGTAATGTCATAGACTACGCGGTTGACGTGATCTACTTCATTTACAATACGGCTTGAGATTTTTTGTAAGACTTCCCAATCAATGCGGGCGAAGTCACTTGTCATACCGTCGATAGATGTTACTGCACGGATACCTACAGTATGGTCATACGTACGATAATCTCCCATTACACCTACAGATTGAATGCCAGGAAGAACTGTGAAGTATTGCCAAATGTCTCTTTCAAGACCTTCTTCACGTACAACCTCACGTAAAATCGCATCTGATTCACGTACAATTTCTAATTTATCTTCTGTAATTTCACCTAACACACGGATACCTAAACCTGGACCTGGGAATGGCTGTCTCCAAACTAAATGTTCAGGAATACCTAATTCAATACCTAAAGCGCGTACTTCGTCTTTGAATAATGTATTGATAGGCTCAATAAGTTCAAATTCCATATCTTCTGGTAATCCACCTACGTTATGGTGCGATTTAATTGTTTGCGCTGTTTTAGTGCCTGATTCAATGACATCAGTATAAAGTGTACCTTGTGCTAAGAAATCAACATCTGTTAATTTAGCCGCTTCATCATCAAACACGTATACAAATTCATTACCAATAATCTTACGCTTTTGTTCTGGATCAGATACACCTTTTAATTTATCCATGAAACGCTCTTGTGCATTCACACGAATAATATTCATGTCGAAACCTTCACCAAATTGTTCCATAACCATGTCCCCTTCGCCTTTACGAAGTAATCCATGGTCAACAAAGATACATGTTAATTGATCGCCAATCGCTTTATGTAATAAGACTGCTACAACTGATGAATCTACACCACCACTCATCGCACATAAGACTTTACGATTGCCAACACGGTTACGAATTTTTTCAATTTCAATTTCAATAAAGTTTTCCATTGTCCATTCGCCCGTACATTCACATACACGACGCACAAAGTTTCTTAATAAATCATTACCGTATTCTGTATGACGTACTTCAGGGTGGAATTGAACACCGTAAATTCGGCGTTCTTTGTCTTCAATTGCTGCATAACTTGTACTTGGACTATCCGCGATAACTTCAAATCCTTCTGGAATTTCAATCACTTTATCAGAATGACTCATCCATACTGTTTGTTCAGATGGTAAACCGAAGAATAAATCATCTGATTTCGCATTAATTATTGCTTTTCCATACTCACGTTCGTTAGCGCGTTCAACTTTTCCGCCTAAAAGTTTCGTCGTCAACTGCATACCATAACAAATACCAAGTACAGGAATACCTAAATTATAAATGTCAGGGTCAATTGTAAATGAACCTTCCTCATAAACTGAGTTTGGACCACCTGAAAGGATGATACCTTTCGGATTCATACGTTTGATTTCTTCAATTGAAATTTCATGATCGTGTAATTCACTGTAGACGCCCATTTCACGAATACGACGTGTAATCAATTGGTTATATTGACTACCAAAGTCTAAGACAAGAATCAACTCTTGCTCTTGAGCCATTTCCATAATTGTGGATCTCCTTTAAATTGAATTTTATGTAAATAATAGAGAGACACTTTCCACATGTATTGCTCCAAGATTATGTTTTAAAGTGAACAAACTCTGAGACAAACATATTTGAATTGAAAAGTGCTCCCCATTCTTTCTAACAAACTGCCATCATCACACTACGTTCATTTTAAAATGAGTAGTTAGGTGATTCTTTAGTAATTTGTACATTATGTGGATGACTTTCTGCTAAACCAGCAGGACCCATACGTGTGAATTGTGCTTCGTCACGTAATGTTTTCAAGTCAGGTGAACCTGTATAACCCATACCAGCTCTTACGCCACCCATAAGTTGGTAAATTGTATCTTGTAATGGACCTTTGTAAGCTGTACGACCTTCAATACCTTCAGGGACAAATTTTCTAGGAGATTTGTCTTCTTGGAAGTAACGGTCATTTGATCCTTTTTCCATTGCGCCTAAAGAACCCATGCCTCGGTACACTTTATACTGTCTACCTTGGAATACTTCAGTGGCACCTGGGCTTTCTTCAGTACCAGCTAATAAGCTTCCTAGCATTACTGCATGTCCACCAGCTGCTAACGCTTTAATAATATCACCAGAGAATTTAATACCGCCATCTGCTATGATTGCTTTTCCAAATTTACGTGCTTCCGTTGCACAATCATAAATCGCTGTAATTTGAGGTACACCTACACCTGCTACGACACGTGTTGTACAAATTGAGCCTGGTCCAATACCAACTTTAACTACGTCAGCACCAGCTTCGAATAATGCACGTGTTGCCTCAGCAGTCGCTACATTACCAGCGATGATAGTAACTTCAGGATATGTTTCTTTCATTTTCTTAACTTCTTGAATCACGCCACTAGAATGACCGTGTGCTGTATCGATAATTAATGCATCTACCCCAGCTTCGACTAATTTTTGAGCGCGAATTTCTGTATCTTTAGATGTCCCAATAGCTGCTGCAGCGAGCAAACGACCATGCGCATCTTTAGCTGCATGAGGGAATTCAAGGACTTTTTCAATATCTTTAATTGTAATTAAACCTTCTAAACGGCCATTTTCCACTAAAGGTAATTTTTCAATTTTATGTTCTTGTAGAATTGTTTCGGCTTCATCCAATGTTGTGCCTACAGGAGCTGTAATTAAGTTTTCTTTAGTCATCACATCAGAAATCTTGATTGAAAAATCTTCTATAAAACGTAAATCACGATTCGTTAAAATACCTACTAATGCTCTTGATTCTTTATCACTCACAATTGGTACACCTGAAATACGGTATTTACCCATCAACGCCTCTGCTTCATATACACTTTCATCAGGTGTTAGATAGAATGGATTTGTGATAACACCGTTTTCTGAACGTTTAACTTTTTGAACTTCTTCAGCTTGTTCTTCGATGCCCATATTTTTATGAATGACACCTAGACCACCTTGACGTGCCATTGCAATTGCCATTTTAGACTCGGTTACTGTATCCATACCAGCTGATATAACTGGAATATTTAATTTAATTCGTTCTGATAATTCAACACTAAGATCCGCATCACTAGGTAACACATCTGATGCTGCTGGAATTAATAAAACATCGTCAAACGTCAAAGATTCTTTAGCAAACTTATTTTCCCACATTGATAATACAGCCTCCATTTTTATATATAGTTACTTCTATTATTTCACATTTTCTTCGCTTTGTTTATACTTTATACCATTAAAAAAGAAATTAAGAATAATTGCGGAAATCGCGCCTAATACAATACCGTTTTGAGTTAGCCATGCAAATTGCTCACCTAAAGCTTTAAACGCTTGTGGTACTGCACTAATACCTGTACCCAATCCTACAGATACAGCAATGATTAATAAATTATTTTGATTCTTAAAATCAATATGACCTAAAATACTAACACCGTAAGCCATCACCATACCAAACATCGCAATCATTGCACCGCCTAATACAGGTAATGGAATGATATTAGCTAAAGCACCTAATTTAGGAATACAACCACAAATGAGTAGTAAAACTACCATACCGTAAATCACTTTATTCTTCTTCGCACCTGATAAAGATACTAACCCAACATTTTGTGAATATGCCGTGTAAGGAAATGAATTAAAGATTGATCCTAATACAATAGCAAGACCTTCCGCAGTGTAACCCTTACGAAAATCTTTCCTTTCTAATTTTTTGCCAGTAATTTCACTTAGCGCATGATATACACCAGTCGATTCTATTAAACTTACGATTGCTACAATCGTAAATACCAGTATTGCACCTAAATCAAAACCGAAACCAGAAAAACGAAATGGTTGAGGAATGCCTAACCAATGGGCTTCTCCCACTTGCTTAATATCTACTAAACCAAGCAGATTGGCCAATATTGTTCCTGCAACCAGTCCGATTAAAATCGCAATGGATTTTAAGAACCCTTTTGTAAATCTTTGCAAGATAAGAATAATGATAAGTGTAACGCCACCTAAAATTAAATTTTTAGGATTTCCATAGTCTTTAGCGCCTTCTCCACCAGCTAAATAGTTCATTGCAACTGGCATTAAATTGATACCAATGATTGTAACCACGCTTCCTGTTACAACAGGTGGAAAGAACTTAACTAAGTAAGAGAAGAATGGTGCAATAATGACAACTAAAATACCTGATATAAATAATGAACCATATAGCACATCCAGACCCTTCGTTTGACCGATTAAAATCATAGGTGCAACTGCAGTAAACGTACATCCTAGTACAATGGGTAAGCCTGTACCTGTTACTTTGTTAGCTTGTAAAAATGTTGCCACACCACACATGAAAACATCCACTGTGACTAAATACGCAATTTGTTCTGGTGTAAACTTTAAACTCGTACCAACGATGATTGGTACTAAGATTGCACCGGCGTACATTGCTAATAAGTGTTGTAAACTTAAAATGAACGTCTTCATTCATTTTCACCTAGTAAAGTCACTTGGTTGCCTTGTAACGAGGCTACTTTACATAATGAAGACACATTTAAACCTGCCTCTTCTAATCTTTGTCTGCCATCTTGGAAACTTTTCTCAACAACAATGCCAATACCAACTGTTTTAGCTTTAGCTTGTTGTGCAATATCATATAATCCTAGTGATGCATCGCCATTTGCTAAGAAATCATCAATGATTAAAACTGTATCATTCTCATCTAGAAATTCTTCTGAGACAATCACTGTACTTGTTTTGTTTTTTGTAAAGGAATGGATATCCGTACTATAAAAACCATCTTTCAACGTACTTGGTTTCGCTTTTTTAGCGAATAAGCATGGGACATCAAAATGTAATGCCGCCATAATAGCTGGAGCAATGCCTGATGCCTCGATTGTTAAAATCTTAGTGACACCTTTATCTTTAAATTGCTCATAAAATGTTTTGCCTACTTCATGCATTAGTTTTGCATCGATTTGATGATTTAAAAAACCATCAACTTTTAATATTTTTTCATCAATTACTACGCCATCTTCTTTGACTTTCTGTCTAAGCGATTCCACGTCAAAACCTCCTAAATTTGTATACAAAAAAAGCCTCAAACTTCACGAGAAAGTTTCAGGATCCATGAGCGAACAGGCAATACATATCATTTTAAGATTTCAAGAAGTCGTAAATTTAAATGTATTCTTCTTTAAACACTTTATAATTTTAAATTTGTTTGATCTCATAGGATGAAGTGAATGAATATACAACCTCCAAAGTGAAACAACCTTATACAGTATTTCTAGATAGTCATTTAAATAAACATCGTCCATTTTATGTATTGATTCTGAACCCATAGTCATGTCGTTTGTGGCAACATGGTAGAAACTTCTAAAGCCATATTCTTTAGATTATATGAGTGATATAAATTATTTTACGATAATAGCAAACTTTTGCTTGATTTTCAATATCATAGAAATGGTTATAAGCCCTTTCACAATAATATTTTGTCGTGTAAGCGTTTAACTAAATATTGCTCAACACTATTTGTAAACACTTCTTAATTAATTATATAATAACTATAGTTGCGTTTTATAACTATTCTTAAGGGTATATTTTTATTAAAAGTAGGACGAAAAGATGGAGGGCGATTAATATGGCAGATTTTACCGTATTAGATAAACAAGATGAGATTTATAACGTTGTACAAAAGAAAAAAGCTGAAGGATATTCAGAAAATGAATTAGTCGTTGTAAGTAAAAGTAAATTACACTTAGATGATTTACATGATTCTCAAGTGACTTTAATTGCCACAAGTGGTTCATTTAGTGATCGCATGTCTAAATTATTAACTGGCGAAGACGGTGAAGAAGCTGTTTTAGCTCGTTATGATTTATCTGAGGATCAAAAAGAAAAATACAAAAAAGAAATCTTAGACGGCAAATTTTTAGTAGTTGCTAACAAAGATAAATCTTCACATGACGAAGTTGAGCAAAATAACTCAGCTTACGAAGAAATTGATATCACACATTATGCGAATGAATCTAAAGGTCCAAAATCATAATCACGATTGGATTTAAACTCTGAAGCCGTAAGATGCGCTATAGTAGTGCGTTTATCTTACGGCCTTTTTTCGTCTCATAACGTTTTATTAATGACGTCTTATTATCTAAATATGCTATACTTAAACAAATATTCGTGGGGGTGAGATTATGAAATTTCACGTGATTCAATCAATTAAAGATGCATATTATGACAAAGCAATCGCTTTTTATAATCAACAACTAGATGTAAATTTTTATGAAGATAGCTATATTATTGAGCGATCCTTAAAAAATAATAAAACAGAAAATGATTATACTTTTCTCGTGGGCATACGAGATGATGAAATCATTAGTTTAGCGACGGCACATTATGAAGCAACAACAAATTCAGCCTTTTTAATACACTTAATTGCGAATAACACTTCAGATTATGAAGATGTCCTCGTTAGCACACTACAAGAAATTGAGCATCAATTAAACCTACTTTCTAATAAGGTGCACGCTCGTGATATTAATTTTGTAATGGTTGAAGTCCCTAAAACAGACCACTCATTACAAGACATTAATCAACAAGCAGTCACTCAACGCCAGCAATTATTGCTATCTAATGGCTTTGAAAGACAAAGTGAAATTGATTATATACATCCAAATTATTCTAAAATTGAATCGCCTTTTAAAGTAGATCTATTCATTAAATCAAATATAGAATTAACTAAAGATATATACCCAGCAAGTGTGAAATCAAATTATATTTTAAAATATGTATTTGCTAATGGTATTTCACGCGATATTATCTATCCTTTATTAGTAAAAATGAATTTACGCCTACCACACTAGGAACACTTGAAATGAGCGATATAAAGGGTTAAACTAATAGTCGAGGTTAGACTGACGTTTCACTGACAGAAGACAAACGTCAGTGTACATAAATCAATGAACGAAAGGACTTTCAGCTATGTTAACCAAAGAATTCGCTCAGCGTGTCGAACTAAGTGAAAAACAAGTCCGTAAAATAGTCCAACATTTAGAAGAACGTGGCTATCAACTTAGTAAGACTGAATATCGTGGCCGTGAAGCTACTGATTTTAAAGAAGAAGATATTGAACTTTTCCAAGATATCGCTGAAAAAGTAAAACAAACAAATAGTTATGATTTAGCTTTTGAAGAGCTTGAAAAGGAAAAAGACTTTTTACAAGTCATTGTTAAAGAAGACAATGAACAATTACCTGCGGATCAAAGCGCTACGCAATTAGTAGAAGAATTACGTACAGAAATTCAAAAAATGCGTGAAGAACGTCAAATGCTTGGTCAAATGATCAGTCAAGTGCATCAACAACAAACAGAATTAAAAGAACTTCAAAATCAAATCACTGAAAAATTAGATGTTAATAATCAATCATTATTAGCTATTCAAAATGCTCAAGAAGCCATTCAAACGGCTCAAAAAGAGCAATCTGAATACACTAAAAATGATTTAGTTAAAGAAATTAATGATAAAAATCAACAATCTATCGATACATTAAAAGAGGATATTACGACACAATCTCAGTCATCTCCTCTTGGCAGACCTAACGATGAAAAGAAAGGTTTCTTTGCACGATTATTTAACTTATAAATCTTTCAAATAAAGCGAACAGTTGTGACACTATCAATTTGTCACAATACAATTAATATAAGGGTGAGACAGCATTCATTTTGAATCCACTGCCTCACCCTTTTTTATAGGCTCTACGTCAAATCGGACTGATGAGTCCAAA
>NZ_KV838554.1:0-6821 GCF_001838705.1 Staphylococcus sp. HMSC34C02 | reverse complement strand
AATGTATTTACGCTCTATATAAAAAGAACCGCAGGTCTCTTCAGATCTACGGATTTTCGCCACGCCACGAAATTAGCATCATGCTGGCAAGTTAAGCGAACACTGACATGATAAATTAGTGGTTAGCTATATTTTTTTACTTTGCAACAGAACCTTTTAATTTTATTGTATTTGATAACGCTTTATTTTTTGATAGCATGGAAAGTGAGTTTTATATCAGGGAGGTGTATGAATGAAATTTAGAAAATTAGGGATGTTAGGTTTGTCTTCTTTTATTATTTTAAGTGCTTGTGGTCAAAATACAGATAATAATCATAAAAAAGACAATGATCAAAATCAAACACAGGAAAGGGATAGAAAATCAGATGAAACTGAAAAGCAATCAAATGATGAAGTAGCGGAAAACAATCAAAATACAAAAAATCAACCTCAAGGTGATTCTAATACTGCAGAAACAACAAATGAAGCAAATAATCGAAATAGTGAACCTATAACAATTGATGAAGCAAAATCTATCGCTTTTAACTCCGAAGACATACTCAATTTCACTCAAAATAAAGATGAACTGATTTACAATAAAAATAAAAGTAATAATGATGAAATTTTTATTGAAACGCCTTTTGGTGGTATAAACGAATCCGTTAAGCACCACGCCATTATAGATAGAAACACAGGGGAAATTATCAAAACAGGTGGTGCCATCACCTCTCCAGATGGACCTATAAAAGCTAAAAATGGTTATATAGACAAAGATATCTATAATTCAACTGCTGATTTTTACAATACATACGTATACAAGAAAGGTATGCCTGAGTTTGAAACTGCTACTTCTGATGTTCCAGAACAAAAATATAAAGAACTTTCAAACATCGTAGGTAATTATTGGCAAAAAGAACAAGGATATGACAATGAGTCAAATCAATCAACATCAAATAACAATCAGTCTCAAAATGAAAAAGAGAATAATCAAACAGGTGATGATAGTAAACAATCAACGAAGAAAGATACAAAAATTGACCAAAATCGAGACAACATTGAAGAAGATAATAATAAATCAAATCAAAAACAAAATAATGAAGAACAGCAAGAAAATAGTAACGAGGAAGCTTCGCAAAATGAGGAACGTGAGGATCCAAATCAACAAATAGAACAACCATCTAGCGAAGATAAGCAAAATCCAGATGCAGCACAAGAAAATAATAACCAAAGCAATGATGAAAATACTGATGGTAACAACTATGAAAATGAACAATCTCAAGATGTAGAATCAAAAAGTTCAGAAAATGACAAAGAAACTTCAAACGCTTCATAAATATAAAAATATTATTATCAAAAGGAGTCTTTAATTGGTTAGTGTTACACAAAGAATTTCACAAATTAAACAACCCCGTGGTGGGTATTTAAACAGAAAATCATTTGAAGTTAAGCAACTAGAACCAGAAACATTTATAGATGCAAAAAATGAAAATATAGCACCTCAAACAATTGGTTTAGTCGTAGACTACCTTACTCGTATGGTTATAAATCAAGACAAAAAAAAATCATTTGCCATATCGTTAACTGGCGCAAAATTAGCTGGGGAATTACAAACAGCCGAATCATTGTTAAAAGATATTAATGATAATGATGATCTATCTATTATTAAAGCATGTCAATTGGTAAATTACGATATGGTATATAGAGCAGGAAGCATGCCTAAAGAATTTAAAATTCCCGATCAAGATACAATTAATAATATAAAATCACTTATAAACAGAAGTCTTTCATTTTTTAATCAAACAGGTGAAGTTAAAATGGATGGTTTCACATTTGAGGGTGGTTATACAAGCATTATTGATACTGGAGATGGCGACTTTCTAACTGAAGATACTTTGTGGGATTTTAAAGTTTCAAAACAACTACCACAGAAAAACAGTACGCTTCAATTAGTGATATACTATTTAATGGGTAAGGCATCTCAAAAGTCTGTCTTTGAGAATATACGTTACATTGGTATTTATAATCCAAGATTCAACCAAATTTATAAGTATGATATGACACAGGCTGATTCAGAAATGATTGAAACAATTCAAAAACATGTTATTGGATACGATTAATATAAATATATGAAACATTTTAAGGGATGGTGTATTTGAAAATGAAAAAAACAATAACTAGTTTAGTAGTAGCTACATTGTTGTTATCAGCTTCAGGTGTTGTTAAAGCAGCTGAAAATAAAGAAGATTGGGATGAACCTGTTTTTATTAAAGGCGCTGACTTAGAAGGGCAAGATTTACAACAAACTGAGAATGCTCTAGGCGTTGATGATAACTATGAAACTTATAATGTTAACGTCAATGATGTGAGTAATTATATCCCAAACAGCAGTAATCTAAGTTATATTTATTCAAGTGCAACAATTGAACATAAAAAATGGGGTAAGGGTGTTGATGTGAAAATTGATACACCAGATAACATTACAAAAGTGACATCTGAACAATATCAAAATGCTGCAATTACGGCAGGAATTAAAAACGCAGAAATACATATAGCTTCTGTCGACCAAGTAACTGGTGAAGGTGCTTTAGCTGGTATTTATAAAGCATATGAAGAAAAAGGTAACGACCTCAACGCTGAAGATATTCAAAATTCTAATCAAGAAATGAATGACTTAGGTAGAATTTCAGAAGAAAATAAAGGTAAAGATGGATATTCAGATGAAGCTTTGAATGCTTCAATAGCAGATATTAAAGAACAACTTGCAGATATTAAACAAAATCAAGATAAACAAATAACACAACAACAAGTTGAAGACACGGTCAATAAAGTACTCGATGAACGTGGCTTGTCAGAAATATTATCAGAAAATCAAATTCAAATGATTAATAATAATATGGTGAATGTGGCAAACTCTAATGCCTTAACTTCTGATCCAAAAGCATTTAAACAAAATGCAAAAGATGTATTAAAAAATATTGAAAAAACTCAGATGATTTATTGAAGAAAGCAAAAGATAAAGCCAAGGATTTGAATACAGAAGAAAATAGAAATCTCCTTCAACGCATATGGGACGGTATTGTGGAAATTATTCAATCTATCATTCAATTTTTCTCTAATCTGTTAAATAAATTATAGAGTTGTTTAAAAAGAGAGGACAAAATCTGCCCTCTCTTTTTTAGCAAAATAACTAATAAGGAGAAGCGTATCATAAATAAAACTAAAAAATAGATTGTGTATAGTATAAAAGGAAGGGATTTATATTAAAATTTTGACAATAAAATGTAAGCGCTCTAAAATAAAAAATTAACTCGTACGTATAAGTGGACAAGAAGGGAGTTTTATAATGAAGGATAAAATATTAGGAACTTTATATGGCCAAGCTATTGGAGACGCTTTAGGTATGCCTTCAGAATTATGGAATCGCAACAAAATTAAAGATTTTTTTGGGAAAATCACAACTTTTTTAGATGGTCCTTATGAAAATAAGGTAGCCAGAAATTTCACCAAAGGACAGTTTACAGATGATACTGCACAATCACTACTAATCATTGATGCACTAAATAAAAATCATTTTGAACCTTCAAAAAAAATCATAGCAGACGAATTGATTGAATGGGCCAATGCTACAAACGCATTTAAAAATAATATTCTTGGCCCAAGTTCTAAAGCAGCTTTAACTGCAATAATACAAGGAGAAGATTCCCAATTCTATACAAAAAATGCATTAACTAATGGGTCGGCTATGAGAATTGCTCCTATTGGTACTTTATTTTCTAAAGATCAAAAAGTAGAGCTTGTAAATTATGTTAAGGAAATTAGTGAAGTTACTCACACAAGTGATGTTGCAATAGCCGGAGCTAGTATGATTGCTTATGCAGTAACATTGGCAGCGGAAGATAAGAATTGGAAAGAAATTATAGAAGGCGTTTTGGATATTCACGATATAGCTATTAAAGAAGGAGAACAAACTTTTTCTGCATCAATAGCAGAAAGATTAAAATTAGCAGTTCAGTTTGCCAATCATTTCGAAAGAGAGGAGGAATATTCGCTCTGGCTTTATGATGTGATAGGATGCGGAACATCATTAACTGAATCGGTCCCCACTGCTTTGGCAATTGCTTATTTTTGTAAAGACCCCAATAAATGCGCAATTTTTTGTGCGAATATCGGTGGGGATACTGACACAATTGGCGCTATGGCAACTGCTATATCGGGAGCTAAATACGGATATAGTAATTTTAAAAAACTTTGGATAGAGACTATCGACAAACACAATAGTGTGAACTTAGAACAATATGCAACTACGCTCGAAAAAAATAAGATGTTATAAAAAATGGAGGTGTTCGTTATGGAAAAAGAAGAAGTCTTTCTTCCTGAAAGTGAAAAAAACGGGAAACCTATCGACTTATTTTTTATATGGTTTGCAGCCAATCTAGGTATTCTCGGGATAGTTTATGGCGCTGTCATAGTAAGTTACGGATTGAGCTTTTTACAATCAATTTTGATTGCTATAATAGGTCCGTTATCCTTTGTTCTAGTTGGTTATATAAGTGTAGCTGGTAAAGATAGTGGAGCTACAACTTTTATGCTCTCAAGAGCACCATTTGGATTTAAAGGCAATCATATACCTGCTTTAATTGGCTGGGTAGGTCAAGTTGGTTGGTTATCTGTTAATGTTTCTACAGGAACTTTAACTCTTCTGGCTTTATTTAGTACTTTTGGTTTTAAGACTAGTACATTTCTAATTTTGATGAGTTTAGCGATTTTTGCTGGGCTAGTTATTATATCTGTTCTTTTTTCACAAAAAATACTTGTATCAGTACAAACATTTTTCACATATGTATTTGGTGCATTAACCTTATTAGTTATAACAATTTTAATTACTAATACTGATTGGAACGCCCTTTTTTCTATGAAATCTGGGTCTTGGCTTAAAGATTTTCTACCTGCATTAGCCTTTGTAATAGTAGGAACTGGATTGACTTGGACTAACGCAGCTGCAGATTATAGCCGTTTTCAAAAAAAATCGAACAGTTCTTTATCAATAATCACTAGTGTTACAGCTGGCGCGTTTATCCCTTTATTTATCATTATAAGTACTGGAATTTTATTAGCTACTTCAGAGCCACAATTAGCAAATGCAGAAAATCCAATCTTACTAATTAGCGAAGTACTACCAAATTGGATGACAGTAATTTACTTAATATCTGCTTTAGGTGGCCTTACTCCTATGTGTTTTTTAGGTTTAAAGTCCTCAAGATTAATTATGAGTACTTTTGATTTGAAAGTAAAAAATTCTACAGTTATTATTATTCATTCAATTATTATTATTGCCATTCCTATTTATGTCTTAGTAGTTTCCAGAAATTTTCTCGCTTTTTTTGAAATGTTTTTAGGAGTTTTGGGTATTGGATTAGCTGCTTGGAGTGCAATTTTCATTGTTGATTATGCAACATTGAGAAAAAATATAGGTTATGAAAAAAAATTAGTTTACGATTCCCAGTATAATAGTCTGAATATTAAAACAGTAATGGTCTGGAGTATAGCAGTAATAGCAGGTGCATTAATAAACATTTTTACTTCTTCAAGTTTTGATATAATTGTAACATTTATGGTTAGCGGATTTTTATACTATATATTTAATATTTCTTTAAATACTCACAGAAAGAAGGCTAAAAAATGAAAAGTTCATCAAGAGAATATAAACAGATTAATAGCCAAAAAAAGGTTTTGGTGATCGGCAGTGCTGTTATTGATGTGATTTTAAATGTTGATAGTATACCAAGTAGTGGATCGGACGAATTTGCCCACTCTGAGAAGACAATAGTAGGTGGTTGCGCATATAATGTAGGCGATATACTTAGTCAGTTCAAAGCTAATTATGATTTGATGGTGCCCGTTGGCGATGGTCCTAATGGAACAATTATTAAAAATAAGTTAAAAAAAGAAGGCAAAACTTCATTATTAAATAATATATTAGGAGATAATGGTTGGACGTTATGTATCGTTGAAAATAATGGAGAACGCACTTTTTTAACGATGCCCGGAGTTGAAATGACATGGAAAAAGAATTGGTTTAAAGAAATTGACCTTAATAAGTATGATTATATTTATGTGTCAGGTTATTCTTTTGAACATCCTTCAGACGAAGTTTTATTAGAAGAATTTAGTCGTTTAAACGAGAAAACTACAATTATTTTTGACCCCTCACCAAGGATTAATAAAATGAACTGTGAAAGTATAAGGAAGTTGCTTGAAATAAACACAATAGTACATGCCAACGAGGATGAAATATTACAATTGAGTAGTGAGAATCATGTGAAAGATGCGGCATTAGAAGTAAGTAAACAGACTAATCAACCTGTGATAGTTACGTTAGGCAACGAAGGTACTCTTATAGCAAATAAGTGTAAAGTTAAGATTTTAGAGGGGGAAAATGTTCCTATAACTGATACTATAGGCGCTGGTGATTCACACACAGCAGCTTTTATAGCAGGTTTGCTAGATAACCAAAGTATTGAAAAAGCTTGTATATGGGGAAACGAAGTAGCATCTAAAATTGTGCAAGAACGAGGTGGAAATACGGATATATTCAATCCTATAGATGAAGAATATTAAATTTGTCTCACGCTTACTATCTTCAACAGTTGTTGTATTTTAGCTTTAGGCTTATAAACTATTTAAAAGAAGGTTCTGTTGCAAAGTAAAAAATATAGCCAACCACTAATTTATCATGTCAGTGTTCGCTTAACTTGCTAGCATGATGCTAATTTCGTGGCATGGCGAAAATCCGTAGATCTGAAGAGATCTGCGGTTCTTTTTATATAGAGCGTAAATACATT
>NZ_KV838553.1:0-1487 GCF_001838705.1 Staphylococcus sp. HMSC34C02 | reverse complement strand
GGCTCTACGTCAAATCGGACTGATGAGTCCAAATATTGAGATTAAGCAACCTTAGGTTGTTTAATCTCTTTTTTTGTTGTTGACGCAAATAGTCGCGAAGTTATAATAATTCGATTACGTAAATTATCATAATTTCTATAACCAAAAGATACCCTTTTAATGAGTTTGATTTTATTATTAATTCCTTCTAACGGACCGTTGGTCAGGTTAGAATATGTCATAGTATTTTCAATGAAAGCTGCTAATCGTCTTAAAGTTCTAATGACTGGGCGTAATTTAGGACACACATCTGAAAGATGAATAGAAAAGAGTTTATGATTAAATTTCTCTATTTGATTTTCTTTTAATAATCTTCTTAGCTCATGAACGTAGTGGTATGTATTAAATAGTTCTACATCTACACCTAATAAGTAATTTATAATGCCTTTTTCGGTTTTCCACTCTTTAAATAAATGGACTTTATGATAATTAAAAGCTTCTAGCGTTTCAAAAGGTTTAAGAAATAGTTTCCAATAACTTTTATATTTATTATAGAGGGGTCTATTAGAGGTTCTATAACAATTCATTACATGAACTCTAGACATATTTAACGCTCGATTTAAAGATTGAACAATATGAAAACGATCAATAATAATCTTCGCGTTAGGAAATAATTGTTTGATTAGTGACATATATGGTTCATACATATCAATCGTGACTGTTTTGACTTTTTGTCTGAGTTTCAAAGAATAGCGATAAAAATGATCTTTTAGCGATTTTAACTTACGATCCGCTACCACATCTACGATGCGGTGCGATACAGCATCTGCATAAATAAAACTCATTTTTCCGATAACATTTTTAACACTTTTAAATTCGTCCATCATTAAGTGTTCAGGTAAAGCATCAAAAGAAGACTGACCTACGTCGCTTGCCGCTTGATTAATCACTCTAGACACAGTCATTGATGATACTAAGCATGACTTAGCGATAGATTTTTGAGAGCGGTATTCTTGTGCTTTATCTAAAACTGCAAGTTTTGTTTTATTAGAAATAAAGCAATGAGCGTCGACAATATTAGATTTAGCAGTAAAATGACTGTCACATGATTTACAATAAAATCTTTGTTTTTGAAGTTCTAAATAAGCGGGCATTTCCATAATTTTAAGTAAAGTAATCGTTGAGGTTTTCTTACCATTTTTTACTATTGAGAAATTTTCATTTTTAGTTGAACAATTTTCACAATGTGTAGGTTGATAAGTGAGCTCGGCATAGTAAAACAAGCTCATTCGTCCTTTATGTTTTTTCTCAATCACTTCATCTGAAAAATTTAGATTTTTATCTTTAATTCTTAATGTATTTAATATAGACTTACACATAGGCGCATTACCTTTCTTTTTATTTTGTTTGGTAGCTAATAATTATAGAGGTAATTGCGCCATTTTTGTATTCAAACATAAAAATTGGACTGATGATTTTTAGTCATCAGTCCAATTTATTATAGAGCC
>NZ_KV838552.1:0-29016 GCF_001838705.1 Staphylococcus sp. HMSC34C02 | reverse complement strand
TTTAGTCATCAGTCCAATTTATTATAGAGCCTTTAATGTACAATATAGTACAGAAATCTAAAAGGAGAGAAAGTCATGGATTATATTGGACAGTTTGCGATCATACACTTGGTTTTACATGTTTTGTGTATATGTATAGCTTATTGGGCCTTAAACTCTCTCAAATTAGATCAAATTTTTAAAAAAGGTTACGCTACTCAAGTACAAGTATGTCTAATGTTTTTAGCCATCTTATTGGGTACAGCCGTAAGCAATTTTTTAATTGATTTATTACAATTTTCAACTCAAGTGAAATTTTTATTTCAATAATGAGATTATTGTAAATTCTTTTTAAAAATAGATATAATAAATAAATAATTGATTGAAAATCGGGAAATGAAGATAGTAATAGGAGTTTAAAGTGGAGGATTAATATGGATAAAATAGTAATTGAAGGTGGCAATCGCCTAACTGGAGAAGTTAAAGTTGAAGGAGCTAAGAATGCAGTATTACCAGTATTAACTGCGTCACTATTAGCTTCAGAAGGAAAAAGTAAACTTGTTAATGTACCAGATTTAAGCGATGTAGTAACGATAAACAATGTATTATCAACTTTAAATGCGAAAGTTGAATATAATAAAGAAGAAGGTGCAGTTACAGTAGATGCATCAACAACTTTAAAAGAAGAAGCCCCTTATGAGTATGTTAGTAAAATGCGAGCAAGCATCTTAGTTATGGGTCCTTTGTTAGCACGTTTAGGTCATGCTATCGTTGCATTACCAGGTGGCTGTGCAATCGGTGCTCGTCCAATAGAGCAACATATTAAAGGGTTTGAGGCATTAGGTGCAGAAATACATCTAGAGAATGGGAATATTTACGCTAGCACAAAAGACGGCTTGAAAGGTACAGACATTCATTTAGATTTCCCAAGTGTCGGTGCAACACAAAACATCATTATGGCAGCGTCACTTGCTAAAGGTAAAACAGTGATTGAAAATGTTGCCAAAGAGCCTGAAATTGTTGATTTAGCAAATTATATTAATGAAATGGGTGGTAAAGTAACCGGAGCAGGTACTGATACCATTACGATTCATGGTGTTGATAAGTTGAAAGGTGTAGAACATTCAATCATTCCTGACAGAATTGAAGCTGGTACTTTAATCATAGCAGCTGCTATTACGCGTGGTGATGTATTTGTTAGAGACGCAGTAAAAGAACATATGTCGAGTCTAATTTATAAACTTGAAGAAATGGGCGTTAATTTAGATTTCCAAGAAGATGGCGTTCGTGTTACGGCAGAGGGTGATCTTAAACCAGTTGATGTCAAAACACTTCCACACCCTGGGTTCCCAACAGATATGCAATCACAAATGATGGCGTTATTATTAACTGCTGAAGGACATAAAGTCATTACGGAAACTGTCTTTGAAAATAGATTCATGCATGTTGCAGAATTTAAGCGTATGAATGCAAATATTACTGTAGAAGGTAGAAGTGCTAAAATTCAAGGTAAGAGTCAATTGCAAGGTGCTCAAGTTAAAGCAACAGATTTAAGAGCAGCGGCAGCATTAATTTTAGCTGGCTTAGTAGCTGATGGTACAACTCAGGTTACAGAATTAAAACATTTAGACCGCGGTTATGTTAATTTCCATGAGAAATTAAAGTCATTAGGTGCTAATATTGAACGAGTAAATGATTAATCGTATACTCACTTTATAATACTTCTGGAGGACATACATTATGGAAACAATTTTCGATTATAATCAAATTAAGCAAATTATCCCACATAGACAACCATTTTTACTTATTGATCGTGTAGTTGAATATGAAGAGGGTAAGAGATGTGTTGGACTAAAACAAGTATCTGGTAATGAACCATTTTTCCAAGGGCACTTCCCAGATTATGCTGTTATGCCTGGTGTATTAATTACTGAAGCATTAGCACAAACAGGTGCTGTTGCTATGCTTAACAGCGAAGAGAATAAAGGAAAAATTGCATTGTTCGCTGGAATTGATAAATGTAGATTTAAAAAACAAGTAACGCCTGGTGATACGCTAATGTTAGAGGTAGAAATTACTAAAATCAAAGGTCCAATCGGAAAAGGTACAGCAAAGGCTACGGTAGATGGCCAACTCGCTTGTAGTTGTGAATTAACTTTCGCTATCCAAGATGCTTAAACCAAAACATCCTTTTATAATCAATATAAATAGGAGTGGAACATTGAAATGTGTTCCACTCCTGTTTTATTCTCTTTCAAATTTTTCTTCTTTTAGTTTAGGTTTAGATTGCATCATACGATTAAATGTTACTTTTAATTCTTCACCTGACAGTCCTTCATCAACTAATTGTTCTAATAAACTCTCTGCATAAACTTGTCGTAAGGTGTAAATATGACAATCTAATACAATTGACATTGTTGTTTCGAATTCAGAAATACTTCTGATTGTAGCATCAAAAAGTGCAGGATCATTCGAAGGGCGTGTTATCACGACTCTAATATCTAGTAGTGTTTGATCATCATAATATTTTTTCATCGTTTCATAGTGTGCATTTGAAATGACAACTTCTAGAAGCCAACCAGTACCACTATTTTCTTTATTGATGATTACACCATCTTCTAGCTCAAACTCAGTTATACCTCCATTTTCATTAACAATTTGAAAACGTACAGCTTTAAATGTCTTCACTTCATCACATCCCCAAAAAAATTAAAATTATGCAAAAAATGAAATTATCAATAATCTAATATGAGTTTTACAATTATTTTCTTTAAATATATCAAACTTTGAGTATTAATAGGAATAAAAATCTTAAAAATAGAATTTTGACGCCATAGTTATAAATGAATACTATAGTTGTAGAAGGAGGTGACACATGCTAAACAAGATTGTGATAGTAGGTCGGTTGACCAAAAAGGCACAAATATTTGAGAAAGAGGAGGTGAAGATAGCCACGTTCTGTGTTGCAACAGAACGTAATTATAAAGATGACAACAATGAAATAGCTTGTGATTATATATTTTGTAAAGCTTTTGGTAAAACAGCTACCAATATTGAATTGTATACTGATCAAGGCGCTTTAGTAGGTATTACTGGTCAAATGAGATCACGTAAATACGATAAAGAGGGCCAAACGCACTTTGTGACTGAATTATATGTTGAAACAATTAAATTTATGTCCCCCAAATCCAAAAATAATGATATTCTCCCTGACACCTCATTCAATGAAGACACTTATTCATACGATCACCTAGAAGTGATTGATATAAACTAATGTTCTATTAACTCCATCCCTATTTACTATAAATAACTTCTTTAATTATACTCATGGCCTCTCTTATATTATCAATTTTATAAGAGAGGTTCTTAAATTTTTTAGTGTAATTATCTGAAAGATTTCATTAGTATTACAAGAGATACGTATACATATCGCTACTCAAAACCGTCATGAAAGTCCATAACTAAAAAATAGAGTTACAGTACGTTTGTAATTTGGATGTAAAAAAGTACTGGCTTTTTTTATTTCACTGTAACCTACTATGGTTTTATGGATGTTAAAGTGTTACTTGTAAAATTTATTATTAAGACACAAACAAATCTAGGAGGATATATATAATTATGAAAAAGACAATTATTGCTTCATCATTAGCAGTAGGTTTAGGAGTAGTTGCTGGCAACGCTGGACACGCAGATGCTAGCGAAGCTCAAGTAAATAAAGCTGAATTAGCACAATTAGCACAATCAAATGATCAATCATTAAATAATAGCCCTATCCAAGAAGGTGCATATAACGTAACATTTGATTATGAAGGTTTCACTTATCATTTCGAATCAGATGGCACTAACTGGAGTTGGAACTATGCACAAACAGGCTTAGTTTCACCACAACAAGATGTTAGTGAACAAGCATCAGCTGCTACTAACCAAACTTCAGCTGAACAAGTAGCTTCTTCACAACAATCTAGTCAAGCTCAACCAACACAAGTACAACAAGCACCACAAACTGAACAAACACAACAACCACAAACTGAAGCTACAACTTCTAACTCAAGTGCTTCAAGTAACACTGCTTCAAGTGGTTCTTCTGTAAATGTAAACAGTCATTTACAACAAATTGCACAACGTGAATCAGGTGGCGACATTACTGCTATTAATCCAAGTTCAGGTGCAGCAGGTAAATATCAATTCTTACAATCAACTTGGGATTCAGTAGCACCTGCTCAATATAAAGGTGTATCACCAGCACAAGCACCAGAACATGTTCAAGATGCAGCTGCTGTTAAATTATATAACACTGCAGGTCCATCACAATGGGTAACTGCTTAAGTTAGCAATATAATAATATTAAATGAGTAGGCTGAGACATAATAAAGTGTCTCAGCCTATTTTATTGTTTTGATAGTAGATGACCGATTTGAAAATGCACTTAAATCAAGCTTTTTTCAGTTCTAGTCATCCTTGCGGGCGGGGCCCCAGCAAAGAGAACTTCATCAGAAATTCTACAAGCAAAGTAAGTTGGGAGTCGGGACCCCAGCAAAGAGACTTTCACTATTAATTGCTACAAGCAAAGTAAGCTAGGGAGAAAAATGAGTTTATATTATTTCTGTCCTCTCCCTATCTGTTTTATTTGATAAATCCTAATCAATTTGATATCGTTGAATTAATAAGATAATGCTACTAGGGGAGCCATTGCTAATGGCTGAGATGAATAAATTCAGACCCTTATAACCTGATTTGGTTAATGCCAACGTAGGAAAGTAGTAATGTATATGTTATGTTCTCTTTATTGAATGATAGCTACATTTCTACGTTGAAATGTAGCATTTTTTAATTTTAAGGAGGATAATAATATGACATTTTCAACTGAGATTAAAGAGGCTTCACAACCTATTATTGAAGATATCTATAATGATGGGTTTATTCAAGACCTTTTAAAAGGGAAGTTAGACGCTCAAGCAGTACGTCAATATTTAAGAGCGGATGCATCATATTTAAAAGAATTTACAAATTTGTATGCACTTCTTATCCCAAAAGCACCAACAATGAAAGATGTTAAATTTTTAGTTGAACAAATTGAATTTATGCTAGATGGTGAAGTTGAGGCACATGAAATTTTAGCAGATTACATTAATGAACCTTATGAAGAAATTGTTAAAGAAAAAGTATGGCCTCCAAGCGGTGATCATTACATTAAACATATGTATTATCATGCCTATGCACATGAGAATGCGGCGTATACAATAGCTGCAATGGCACCATGCCCTTATGTATATGAAGTTGTAGCTAAAATGGCATTAGAGGATCAAAATCTAAATAGAGATTCTGTAACTGCAAAATGGTTTGATTTCTATAGTACAGAAATGCGTCCATTAATAGAAGTATTTGATAATTTATTAGATGAATTAACAGCAAATTGTACAGAACAAGAAAAGCATGATATTAAAGAAAGTTTCTTACAAAGTACGATACATGAACGTAATTTCTTTAATATGGCTTATACTAACGAACAATGGAACTTCGGAGGCGACAAAAATGCATAAACCCAAAATCGCTTTAACAATCGCGGGAACTGATCCATCCGGTGGCGCTGGTGTAATGGCCGATTTAAAATCATTTCATGCCTGTGGTGTCTACGGCATGGCAGCTATTACAAGTATCGTTGCACAAAATACTAAAGGGGTACAACATATCCATAATCTTGAGACAAGTTGGGTTCAAGAACAATTAGATAGCGTCTTCAATGACGAATTACCACACGCTATTAAAACAGGTATGATTGCGACTCATGAAACAATGGCGTTAATTCAACATTATTTGAGACAACATTCAGATATTCCATACGTTATCGATCCAGTCATGTTAGCTAAGAGTGGCGATTCGTTAATGGATGATGAAACCAAGAAACATTTACAGAATACATTACTACCTTTAGCAGATGTCGTCACGCCTAATATTCCTGAAGCAGAGGAAATAACAGGCATTAAAATAGACACGGAAGAAAATATTCGTAAAGCAGGCAATATCTTTATTAATGAAATAGGCAGTAAAGGCGTTGTCATAAAAGGTGGACACTCTGCTGATTTAAACAATGCTAAAGACTTCTTATTTACTAAGGATGATGTGTATACCTTTGAAGATCAACGCTTTGACACTAAACATACGCACGGAACTGGATGTACATTCTCAGCGGTGATTACAGCAGAACTGGCTAAAGGTAAATCTATCTATGAAGCGGTTAAAAAAGCGAAGAAATTCATTTCATTGAGTATTCAATATACGCCAGAAATTGGTCAAGGTAGAGGACCGGTAAACCATTTTGCATATATGAAGAAGGTTGGATTAGATGATGAATAATTTGGAACGTTTAAGACAAGAGAATCCTTTAGTTGTCTGTTATACAAATGATGTCGTGAAAAACTTTACGGCAAATGGATTACTTAGCATTGGTGCTAGTCCAGCAATGAGTGAAGCACCTGAAGAAGCGGAAGAATTTTATAAAGTTGCAGGGGCGTTACTTATTAATATTGGTACGATGACTAAGGCAAATGAACAAGATATTTTGGAAATAGGTAAAATAGCGAATCAACAAGGAACACCCATTGTATTTGATCCAGTAGCAGTTGGTGCTTCTTCGTATCGCAAAGCATTTTGCCAAAAATTCTTATCAGAAGTGAAAGTATCAGTTATTAAAGGTAATGCTTCTGAAATTTTAACGTTAGTAGATGCAACAACAACGATGAAAGGTACGGATGGTGAAACTGACTTAGACGTTGTTGAAATAGCTAAGCGTGCCCATGAGAAATTGAATACAGCCATCGTGTTAACTGGTAAAGATGATGTTATTGTCCAAAATAATAAAGTGGTGAAGTTATCTAATGGGTCACCATTATTAGCTAAGATTACTGGTGCTGGATGCTTACTTGGGGGCATTGTAGCAAGTTTCTTATTTAGAGAAGAAACGCCATCTCTACAAGTATTAGAAGAAGCGGTTAGCATCTATAATATTGCTGCTGAACGCGCTGAACAAGATCAACAAGTAAATGGACCGGGTTCATTTTTATCTAAATTATTAGATCAAATGTATGTCATTGATTTTAATACCTACCAACAACAAGTCAAAAGACAAGAGGTGGAATAAAATGTTTAATCCTTCACGATTAAATGTTTATTTTATTTGCGGTACACAAGATATTCCAGAGGGAAAAGATATTAGAGAAATAGTGAAGCATGCCTTAAATGCCGGTATCACGCTTTTTCAATTTCGTGAAAAAGGACCAACGTCATTAGACGGTGCTGATAAAGAAAATTTAGCAATTGAGTTATTAAATTTATGTCATGAATATCATGTACCGTTTATTGTAAATGACGATGTTGATTTAGCTGAAAAAATAAATGCAGACGGTATTCATGTAGGGCAAGATGATGAAAATGTGAAGTCATTTGCTAAGCGGTTCGAAAATAAAATCATAGGACTTAGCATTGGCAACGAGGAAGAATATAATCAATCCGATTTAGATCATGTTGATTATATTGGTGTTGGACCGATGTTTGCAACAATTTCTAAAAATGATGCGAGTGCATCAGTAGGTCCCGCTATGATTGCCACATTAAAAAAGATCAATCCTTCGTTACCTATGGTTGCAATTGGAGGTATAACAGAAGACAATATTGAACCAATTGCTCAAAATGGTGCAGATGGTGTTTCAGTTATTTCGGCGATTGCACGTAGTCATAATATTGACAAGACTGTTACTAAAATGCAAAGTTATTTCAAATAAATAAGAAAATTTTTCTTTTTTTGTTTTCTAGTACACGGTTACTATGATAAAATAATCCCTATGTGAATATATCAATAGAGGTGTAAAAATGAAGAAGAAAGCGTTACTACCTTTGTTATTAGGGGTAATGGTCTTTTTAGCCGGGTGTGATTATTCAAAATCTAGTAATAGAGATGGATTTTTCTATAATACATTCGTAGAACCAATGGCTAGAGTTTTACATTGGTTAGGCCATTCAGTATTTAATGATGATTACGGTATTGCAATTATCGTATTAGTTTTAGTAATTCGTGTTATCTTGTTACCATTCATGTTATCAAACTATAAAAATAGTCATATGATGCGTGAAAAAATGAAAGTTGCTAAGCCAGAAGTTGATGGTGTGCAAGAAAAAGTTAAACGTGCACGAACTCAAGAAGAGAAAATGACAGCAAACCAAGAAATGATGGAAGTTTATAAGAAATACGATATTAATCCAATGAAGAGTGCATTAGGCTGTTTACCAGTATTAATTCAAATGCCAGTTGTTATGGGATTATACTTCGTATTACGTTACCGTATTGGTGGCGGAATTGCAGAACATCCACACTTCTTATGGTTCAATTTAGTTCATCCTGATATTTGGATTACTATTATTGCCGGTGTGCTTTACTTTATCCAAGCTTGGGTATCAAGTAAACAAATGCCTCAAGAACAACGTCAAATGACTTACATGATGATGATTGTATCACCAATTATGATCATCTGGATTTCATTAAGTTCGGCGTCAGCTTTAGGTCTATATTGGTCTGTCAGTGCGGCATTCTTAATTGTTCAAACTTACTTCGCCAATATGTACTATGAAAAAGTTGCTCAAAGAGAAGTTGCGCCAATGATTGAAAAATTTGAGGAAAATAATGGTAACTCAAATAAAAAAGGTAAAAACACTCAAGTTGTTTCTAAGAATAATAAAAAGAAAAAGTAAATAGCTTAATCAATGCTATATCATAGAAAAGGTCGATACCCTGGAAAGAGGTATCGACCTTTTTGTTATAGCATTTAATCAATATGCCATTCTTTATAAAATTGTGTTAAAAACTGTTCCATAAATGCATGTCTTTCTTCAGCCAGTTGTCTACCAGTTTTGGTAAGCATTAATGCTTTTAATTTTAACAACTTATCATAAAAATGACGTATAGCAGAAGGGTCCAAATTTGAAATGCTATCTGTATTTGGTAGTCCACTATGTGGTGATTCTGTCCACATAGGTTCATTAAAATGGCCTGCAAATTGAAAAGTTCTTGCAATACCAATTGCACCAATAGCATCCAATCGGTCAGCATCCCTTACAATTTGTCCTTCTATTGAAAGAGCTACCTCATTATTGCGCCCATTTCTATAACTCATATGTTCAATAATATAAATGATTGATCGTTGCTGCGTAGGTGTCACTTCAATATGTTCTAAAAATGTTTTAAGTTGATTTAATGCAATTGCTTTATCTGTTAATTTATCATCGATGACATCATGTAGTAAGGCAGATAACGTGATAATTAAGTAGTCACCCTGTTGTTCGTTTTTAGCAATGATTTGCGCTAACGACGTTACACGTTCCACATGCGCAATATCGTGACCAGAATAATCGCTTATATGAAACTCTTTCATATAATTATACGCTAACTTTATTTGCTGTTGTACTTTCATGTTACGCTCCTTATTAAATTAACTTGTACGTATTTACAGTAATAATTGTAAATATGCTGACAACTATTAAAGACATTTATAAAATAGGTGAAAGTAATTGAGATATGCCTTCTTTGAATTTAATCCATAAACTTCGTTTATTATATAATTCCTCAGTAAGTTGATAAGAGACTTTCATATCCTGAATAAATGCTTCTTTCAATTGAGTTGCAATCGTCTCATCATAAACAAATGCATTCACTTCGAAATTTAGTGTGAAACTACGATTATCCATATTGGCTGTGCCTACTGATGCGATTTCATCATCAATAATTAAAGTTTTAGAATGTAAGAATCCATTATCATAATGATAAATTTTAACGCCAGCTGATAGTAGGGAAGCTGCATTTTTCAATGTAGCCCAATAAACGAAAGGATGATCCGGTTTATTAGGTATCATGATATTGACCTCCACACCACCTAAGGCTGCTATTTTAATTGCATCGATAAATGCTTGATCAGGTATAAAATAAGGTGATTGAATGTATATAGAATGTTTTGCGGAAGATATCATTTTTAAGTAACCATATTTGATTTGTTCCCAATCTTCATCAGGACCACTTGACGCAATTTGTACGCCAATTGTTCCACCTGAGTCTACATCTGGAAAATAGCTATCTTTATATTCGATTGAATCACGATTGGATTGTGAATTCCAATCCAATATAAATCTAAGTTGCAGTGCGTTAACAGAATCGCCCTCTAATCTTAAGTGGGTGTCTCGCCAATAGCCAAACTTTTTATCTTTACCCAAATATTCATCACCGACATTGAACCCTCCTACATAACCAATTTTGCCATCAATAATAACGATTTTTCTATGGTTTCGGTTATTCATACGGAGATTGATGAGGGGAAGTTTAGAGGGAAAGAATGATTCCACATGTCCACCTTTTTGACGAAAATGTTTTAAATCTTTTTTTCTTAAAGTTCTTGAACCCATATCATCGTATAACATTTTAACTTCTAAGCCTTCATCAAGTTTATCCTCAAGTGCTGAGAGAATTTGACGGCCTAGTCCATCACTTTTAAAAATGTAGTACTGAATATGTATATAGTCTTGTGCATTTTTAATATCATTAAGTAATGCATCAAATTTAGCATGACCATCCGTATATATTTTGATGCGATTATCTGTCGTTAAGAACGCAGCATTGTTAAAAAGTAACATGCGTACCATTTCTTTAAACTTAACAATTTGATGATTACCTTTTGAGAAATCGTCACTTTCTAACGCTTCAATTTGTTCATCCACAATCATAGCAAGGCCTTTGCGGTCTTCTTTTTTCAATTTGAAAATGCGATTGCGCTGAATTTGGCGTCCTAATAGTAAATACAATATAAATCCAATGATTGGTAAAAATACTAAAACGAGGAGCCAAGCCCATATAGAGCCAGCACTGCGACGTTCCATAAAGATAATAACAAATGCAAAAATTAAGTTTAATATAAAGGCAGCAATTAATATGATATTAATAATCAATGAGGAATGCGTGAAAGACATTGAATATATTTCTACCATAGTACGCCTCCTGTTCAATAGTTTAATTCTTGCAATAATAAGACAAGTTTTTACTTTCTTAAAGTTAATTGTATCATGGCATTTACCAAATAGCATGACCCTTTTTCATGAAATAAGTTACAGTGTTTGACGAATAGTAAGGTAAATTATACGATATGATAGTACGTATAGAAAGGGTGACGACCTTGGAAAATCATGATAATGCACATCATTCTGATCAAATTAAATTAAATTTAAAATCGAGACTTAATCGTATTGAAGGGCAAGTTAGAGCAATCAATCGTATGATTGAAGAAGATGTCTACTGTGATGACGTGTTAACCCAAATTAGAGCTACAAGATCTGCTTTGAATAGTGTTGCCACTAAATTGTTAGATCATCACATGAAAAGCTGTATTATGGACAAAGTGAATAATGGGGCTCAAGAAGAAGCGATGGAAGAACTATTAGTAACGTTTCAGAAATTAATGAAAGATTAGGAGTAAATGAAATGAATTATAGTGAGATTAAATTGAGTGGTTTGCAAACGGAAGACCAAGTCAATGCACTTCATCATAGACTAGAAAATATGATTGGTGTAAGTAAAGTAAGTGTTGAGCTAGATAAACAATTGGTCACAATATCTTATGAAACACCAGCGAATTTAAATAGTATTGAAAAAGAAATTTATGATGATGGATTTAAGGTTTTAGGCTAATCAATGAAATTAATTTTATAAAATGTCAATTTTATGTTGAATTCATGTAGTAAAACATTGTTAATTGGGGTAGTATAACCTTGAAGTCATAAAACGAGGTGAAAGCCATGAGTCAATCGGATAAATTACAAAATGTTGTTAAACTACTATCATCACTAGGTGTGAATATTAAAAAAACTAAATCTCGTTTGGACATAATGAATACATTGCCAGCAACTACGCCTGTGCGTCAAGAACTTAAATAGTTTGCTAGCAATTAATAAAAATGTAGCCTGTGACATCAATCAATGTCACAGGCTACATTTTTTATATTGTAGTTAATCTAATTGCGGGATTAGATCCCACATTAAAATTACGAAAGTGATTTTACAGTCAAAGCTAGGTGCAACAAAATATTATTTCTGTACTACTTCTTTTTTATTAGGAGTAGTTTGTCTTTGGTGGAAATGAATAGATAATACGACACCTATACCAACCATTAGACTCCAAAGTGAACTACCACCATAACTAATAAATGGTAATGGTATACCAGTAATTGGTAGTAATTGGATTGTCATTCCTATATTTTGGAATATATGGAAAACGAGTAAAGAAACGTAACCAATGATAAATATTTTACTAAATGGTGATTCAACTTTGGTAGCAAGGCGAATTAAATGGAAAATCAATGCTAAAAAGATAAGTAATAAAACGACAGCACCTATAAATCCCATTTCTTCTCCGACTACTGAAAATATAAAGTCGGTATGGTTCTCAGGGATATAAACTTCACCATGATTAAACCCTTTACCCAAGAGTTGGCCAGAACCAATTGCTTTTAACGATTCTGTTAAATGATAACCGTCGCCTGCACTATAAGAATAGGGATCTAACCACGAATTAATACGGCCCATTTGATACATTTTAACGCCGAGAAGCCCTTCAATTAATGACGGTTTGTAGATAACTGCTAAAATAATCGTTCCACCTATAACAAATGCGGCTATAAATAATGGGGCTAATATTCTCCATGTAATGCCACTTATTAACATAATCCCAATAATAATTGCACATATCACAAGGGTTGTACCTAGGTCATTTTGCAATAGGATTAATGCCATTGGAATAATTGAGATGCCAATGATTTTAAAGAATAAAACTAAATCAGTTTGAAAAGATTTATTAAAAGTAAAGCGATTATGATTAGAAACACTCTTTGCTAATGCAAGAATTAAGATAACTTTCATAAATTCTGAAGGCTGTATACTTACTGGTCCAAAGGAATACCAACTTTTAGCACCGTTAATAATTGGTGTGATTGATGTTTCTGGTAAAATCAATAAACCAACAAGCAATATGCAAAAGATAAAGTATAGAATATATGTATTATTTTTAATCTTTTTAGGTGAAATAAGCATAATGATGAGCGCAATAATAGCACCCAATATATAGTAGATAATTTGGCGAATACTAAAGTTTGCACTATATTGGCCGCCACCCATAGCTGAGCTAATCGTAGTAACACTAATTATAGCTAATATTGTTAATAATGCTACGAGTATCCAGTCTATTTTACGTAGCCAATGCTTAGATGGCTGTTGACGGGATGAATATTTCATGAGAAAACTCCTTAAACTCTTATAATCTAACGAATAATATTATATACAAATTTTACATGACTTTAAGTTAATTTGCTAGAAAATAACAGAGTGAATGTGTAAAAGAAAAATATACATCGCTTAATTGAGTTTAATTCTTATGCGATAATAAAAGATATTCATCACATAATCACATTTATATTTAAGTTGATAAATGCAAAATTGCTTTAGACTGTGATAATATTGATTTTTAGAAAGCATAGTTTAACCTAAATAAATTTCATAAAATATTGATAGTTAACTAAAAAGAAAAATTAAAAATGAGTTGAAAGAGATAAAAGTATTTGTGGGAAGTTGAAATATCAAATTGAGATATAACTTTATACAAATGCGCGAGTTATGATCTTTCTTAATGGAGGAACTACTTATGGTAAAAGAAAACATTTGTATCGTATATGGTGGTAAAAGTGCTGAACATGATGTTTCGAAATTAACTGCGCAAAATGTTCTTAACGCAATTGATAAAGAAAAATATTTAGTCGATATCATTTATATAACGAATGATGGATTATGGAAGAAAAAAGATAATATTACTGAAGAGATTAAATCAATTGAATCACTTAATATGGCCGATGTAGAAGCAGGTGAGATCACAACTTTATTGAAAGAAAGTAGTGACGGTCAACCTTATGATGCGGTATTCCCATTACTCCATGGTCCTAATGGTGAGGACGGTACGATTCAAGGGTTGTTTGAAGTTCTGGATTTACCATACGTCGGTAATGGTGTATTATCAGCATCAAGTTCAATGGATAAACTTGTTATGAAACAATTATTTGAACATAGAGGGTTACCACAATTACCTTACATTAGTTTCTTAAGAAGTGAATATGAAAAATATGAAGGTAATATTATCAAACTTGTTAAAGATAAACTTACATATCCTGTATTCGTAAAACCAGCGAACCTAGGTTCAAGCGTCGGTATCAGTAAATGTAACAATGAAGATGAATTAAAAGCGGGTATCGAGGAAGCTTTCCAATTTGACCGTAAGCTTGTTATTGAACAAGGTATTAATGCACGTGAAGTTGAAGTGGCTGTATTAGGTAATGATTATCCTGAAACAACATGGCCAGGCGAAGTCATTAAAGATGTTGCGTTTTATGATTACAAATCAAAATATAAAGACGGTAAGATTAGTTTACAAATCCCAGCAGAACTTGATGAAGAAGTACAAATGACTTTAAGAAATATGGCATTAGAAGCATTTAAAGCTACAGATTGTTCTGGTCTAGTACGTGCGGATTTCTTCGTTACTGAAGATAATCAAATTTTCATTAATGAAACGAATGCGATGCCTGGATTTACAGCATTTAGTATGTATCCAAGCTTATGGGAGAATATGGGACTATCCTATTCTGATTTAATTACTAAACTAATTGATTTAGCTAAAGAACGTCACGAGGATAAAAAGAAAAATAAATACACAATCGACTAAGAGGGGAATTCATAAATGATAGAAGTTTCACTAAAGCAAATTCAGGAATGGATACCTTGTGAGATAGAAACAGAATATTTACAACATACAATCAAAGGTGTAACGATTGATTCACGTGCAATCACACACGATATGCTATTTATCCCTTTTAAAGGTGAAAATGTAGATGGCCATCAATTTGTTTCACAAGCGTTAATTGATGGTGCCGGTGCATCTTTCTATGAAAAGGGCCATGACATCGATGATCATGTGAACGGACCAATTATTTGGGTAGACGATACGTTAGTTGCGTTACAGCAATTAGCCAAAGCCTATTTAAAATATGTGAATCCTAAAGTTATAGGTGTGACAGGCTCCAATGGTAAAACAACGACGAAAGATATGATTGAAAGTGTCTTACACACTGAGTTTAAAGTTAAAAAAACACAAGGTAACTACAACAATGAGATAGGCTTACCATTAACGATTTTAGAACTTGATCCAGATACTGAGATATCAATTTTAGAAATGGGTATGTCTGGATTCCATGAAATCGAATTATTATCGACGATTGCTGAGCCTGACATTGCCGTTATTACGAATATTGGTGAGTCACATATGCAAGATTTGGGCTCACGTGAAGGTATTGCTCAAGCTAAATCGGAAATAACAATTGGACTTAAAGAAGGTGGGACGTTCATTTATGACGGTGACGAACCATTACTCGAACCACATGTTAAAGATGTTAAGCATGCTAAATGCCTAAGTATCGGTTTGAAACCGAATAATGCTTTAGTTTGTGAAGTAGAGCAGAGTGAAAATGATGGTATTGCTTTTAATATTAATGGTAATGAACATTATAAATTGCCTATTCTAGGCATTCATAATATGAAAAATGCAGCTATCGCCATTGCTATTGGCCATGAATTAGGATTGGAATATGATACGATTCAACATAATATTCATCATGTTCAACTTACAGGTATGCGCATGGAACGCCATATTACTGATAATGACATAACTATAATTAATGATGCGTATAACGCAAGTCCTACTAGTATGAAAGCAGCTATAGATACATTAAGCCAAATGGATGGCCGTAAAATAATTGTACTTGCTGATTCACTTGAATTAGGAGAAAATAGCCGTCAAATGCATGAAGATGTCGGCGCTTATTTAGAAGGCAAAAATATCCAAACGCTATTAACATATGGTAATGATGCCAAATATATAAGTGATATAGGTGGTCAATTTGTTGATCATGTTCAATATTTCACAGATAAACAAGCACTAACGCAATATTTAATGGATAATTTAGTTGCTAATGACAAAGTTCTAGTAAAGGGCTCACGTGGCAATAAGCTCGAAGAAGTAGTAAATAAATTGATTTAATTATTTTCAAGGTTGCTATTAAGATTAGGCAAGTCACTTAAAAGGAATATAAATCCTTTAGTGACTTGTTTTTTTACTTTAAAAGCTAAAAAAAGTGTAAAAAATGTAAACGCTATTATGTCTTAAATCTTGGGAAAACGAACCTATCACTAGAATTGCTTTATTGCGATATATAATTTTAGGTGGTACTATATAGAAGTTGACGTAATAAGAGGACCTTATATACACAAACGTATATTGATAAATAAGAAAGTTAAAAGGAGAATTATATTGCAAAATTTTAAAGAACTAGGGATTTCGGATAAAACTGTAGAAACCCTTGAAGCAATGGGTTTTAAGGAACCTACACCTATCCAAAAAGATAGTATCCCTTATACATTAGAAGGAAGAGACATCCTTGGACAAGCGCAAACTGGGACAGGTAAAACTGGAGCGTTCGGGATTCCTTTAATAGAAAAAGTTGTGGGTCAATCAGGTGTACAAGCCTTAATATTAGCACCTACAAGAGAACTAGCTATGCAAGTAGCTGAACAATTAAGAGAATTTAGTCGTGGTCAAAATGTACAAGTTGTAACCGTATTTGGTGGTATGCCAATCGACCGTCAAATTAAAGCCTTAAAAAGAGGACCACAAATTGTTGTAGGTACACCAGGACGTGTTATTGATCACTTAAATAGACGTACATTAAAAACAAATGGTATTCATACATTAATTTTGGATGAAGCGGATGAAATGATGAACATGGGATTCATCGATGATATGAGATTCATTATGGATAAAATTCCTTCTGAGCAAAGACAAACCATGTTATTCTCAGCAACGATGCCTAAAGCAATTCAAACATTAGTACAACAATTTATGAAATCTCCTCAAATCGTTAAAACAATGAATAACGAAATGTCAGATCCTCAAATTGATGAATATTATACAATTGTTAAAGAACTTGAAAAATTCGATACATTCACTAATTTCTTAGATGTACATCAACCAGAGTTAGCTATAGTATTTGGTAGAACGAAACGTCGTGTTGATGAATTAACAAGTGCGTTATTATCAAAAGGTTATAAAGCAGAAGGTTTACACGGTGATATTACACAAGCTAAACGTTTAGAAGTATTAAAGAAATTTAAAAATGACCAAATTGATATCTTAGTAGCCACAGATGTTGCTGCACGTGGATTAGATATTTCAGGTGTAAGTCATGTATATAACTTTGACATTCCTCAAGATACGGAAAGCTATACACATAGAATTGGTCGTACTGGTCGTGCTGGTAAAGAAGGTATCGCAGTTACATTTGTTAACCCTATTGAAATGGATTATATCCGTCAAATAGAAGATGCAAATGGAAGACGAATGAATGCGTTAAGACCGCCACACCGTAAAGAAGTATTAAAAGCGCGTGAAGATGACATCAAAGATAAAGTTAAAAATTGGATGTCACGTGAAAGTGAAGCGCGCTTGAAACGTATCTCAAGTGAGTTATTAGAAGAATATGATAGTACAGAATTAGTTGCATCATTACTACAAGAACTAGTTGAAGCGAATGATGAAGTTGAAGTACAATTAACATTTGAAAAACCATTAGCACGTAAAAATCGCCAAGGTAAAGGTAATGGATCACGCCGTGGTGGAAAACGTAATAATAAATTTGATAATAAAAACAAACGTTCTAAAGGTAACTTTAATAAGAAAAAAGGCAAAAAGCCAGATCGTCGCGAAAGACAAGATAAAGGTCGATCTACAATGAAAGGCCGAACTTTTGCAGATTTACAAAAATAAAATGAATCAATATTAATTTTATGATTAAACCATCTCATGCTTTTGAGGTGGTTTTTTAATTCGATACAAGCCTAAAAATAAATGAACCTTACTGCATCTTCGCTATAGGAGCGTAAGCATCATATCGAATATGATATAATAAAGTAAAATTGCAAAGGAGTATATTATGAAGGTAGAACGATCATTTCATAAAAGTCCTAAAAATGCACTGAAATACCACTGGATTAATAGTGGTATCTTATTTTTAATAGAACTAATTATCATTGCTGCACTATTTTTAATGTGGCAATATTTTAATTGGTACCACTTTATTGTCTACATACTTATCTTCTTAGTCTTCATTTCGATTATTCGTTTACTATTACAACCGATAATTAAGTATAAATATCGTTATTATAGGGTTGATAATAGAAATGTCGAAGTTAAAAAAACTTTTATTTTTAAAAAACACCAAATAACTAAAATTGAACGTCTACAATTTTTAGAAATTAAAAGTAACCCTATTTTAAAATTATTAAAATTAAATGTTTTAATTTTTGTAACTGCGGGGCATGAACTGAAGTTACCCATTGTCTCAGAAGAAGAAATGAATGAATTATCAGAAGATATTTTTATAGCATTGCGAGGTGCTGATTCAGATGTTTAATCCCCAAAAATTGCATCCTATTTCATACATAACAGGGATAATAGATGTGATTAAACAAAACATTTTTACATTTATCGTATTTGTTGGTTTTAATATTTGGAATTTTGATTTTACAGAAATTCGACATTATATTGGTCCATCCATCTTTTTATTCATCTTTATCTTAACGTTTATACATCGATTTTTAGAAATTAAAGTTACAAGATATTGGATTGAAGATGATCAATTTATTGTTACTTCTGGCTGGTTAAATAAAAAAAGAAAAGAACTAAATTTAAGCAGAATTCAGTCATTAGATACAACACAAGGTTTGATTAATCAAATCGTTGGGGGTGTTCGTTTACAAATCAAAACACCAAGTGATGGCATTGAATTGTCAACAATAACTAAGAAACAAAGTGATTTAATTGAACAAACTATTCGTTCTAGACAAAAAGAATTAAATAATGATGCACTGGAATACACTATTAATGATGCTACAGGTGATAATGAACTAAATACTGAGCAATTAAATGCATCGACGAGTTCAACAAAGCGTAATTCAGAGCATGTGTTTAAAATGTCCTTTAGTTCATTATTACTAATGGCTATGACGAGTGGTGCAATTGGAGTGGCTTTTGCTACAGTTTCGCCAATAGTAGGTGCATTTCAAAATGTGATACCTTGGGATAAATGGACGTCTAATCTATGGCATTGGGTGAATTCTGTACTTATAATTGTGCTGTTTATTGTTGCATCTATTTTAATCATTAGTTATGTGTTTGGAACTATAATCACGATTATTCGTTACTATAACTACAAAGTTGTCCAACAGGGTAATCATCTTAAGATTAGTTATGGTCTTTTTAATGTGAAAAATCTAACAGTGCCAACAGATCGGCTACAAGCAGTATTAGAGAAACAATCTTTCTTAAGAAAAATCTTTGGATACACCTCTATACACTTTATTATCACGAGTGATATGGATATCGAGTCTAATGATGATGCAAGTAATAATGGTAAAATTATGATATTACCATTTATAAAACAAAAAGAAGCATATGAAATTATTGGAGAGCTTGTGCCTGAAATGAAGTTTAATAAGGTTCAAAACATTATGCCGTGGAATGGATTTCATCGTCACTTTTTCATACCGAGTATAATTGTTTTAATTATCGCTAGTATTGGAACTTATTTTTGGAGTGCATGGAGCTTTTTCATCGCTTTAACTATCATTATTGTGATGATGGCACATGCATATATCTACGTTAAAAATGCTGGCCTAGTGATAGAAAATGATGAAATTACTTTGAAACGAGTGAGTACGTTTGGTTTTCAAACATATTATTTCAAAACAAATAAAATTATAGGTATAGAGACGAGCCAACATCCTCTGCTTGAAAGAAGTCATTTAGCTAATATTTACTTCTTTGTTGCTAAGGGTTCAATATTTGAATTTATGGAATTAAAGTTTATAAAAGAAGAAACTTCGCAACGCTATGTTGATGCGTATTTAAGAGGTGAGTACGATGACTAATTATAATTACATGGATAAAAATGGCCTTAAAGTGATGAGGATTGCTTCAATGATTGCTAGTATTATTTTTACAATTATTGTGGTTGTAGCAAGTGTATTATGTGATTTATACATTGAAGCATTGCATCGCCCATTGATTGTAAGTGTTGCGATAGGACTTATAATTTTATGTTGTGTTGTTTTTATATTTCTAACACCATTTTTAAAATATAAGAATTTTCGTTATTATTATTCGAACAATGAAATTTATATAAGACGAGGTATTATTTTTATCAACACTAAAATCATTCCTTTTTATCGAATTCAGAATATCGATATTGAGGAAGGGTTTCTAATGAGAAAATATCAATTAGCAACATTACATTTATCGACTGCCGGGGGTATTTCTCAAATAGACTTGATTACAAAAACAGACGCAATAAATCTTAAACAAATGATACAAAATAAGAAAACTATACAGCAAAATGATATTAATGAAATGACTACAACAATAGATCGTTCAAATCTACCTAGTGAGTGAGGGCTTAGCATGATATATGGAATAGGTATTGATTTAATAGAAATTGAAAGAATTAAGAATGCTTTCGAGAAACAAACAGACAAGTTAGTCAAAAGAATTTTAACTCAAGAAGAAGAACAAAAGTTCCATTCATTTAAAAGTGAAAAGAGAAAACTAGAGTTTCTTTCAGGTCGCTTCGCAACGAAAGAAGCGTTCAGTAAGGCATTAGGAACTGGTTTAGGAAAAACAGTGGCCTTTAAAGATATTAATTGTTATAACGATAGCAATGGGAAACCATGTATTGATTACGAAGACTTTATCGTACATGTATCTATTACACACACTGAGCATTATGCGATGAGTCAGGTTTTATTAGAAAAGAGAGATTAACAGTATTATAATGTAAATAATTTCTACCTCGCCAATTGCACGAGATAAATCAACTACTACATGGTATTTAATAGTAAAGAGGAGGACTACTTATGTCAGATAAATTCTATAGATCAACCTACTTAAATGTAGATTTATCAGCAATTTTAAATAATTATAATGCTTTCGAATCGTTGCATAACAATAAAACGGTGATACCAGTCGTAAAAGCAAATAGCTATGGTTTAGGAAGCGTCAAGATAGTACAACATTTAATGAAAAACGGTGCTGAGTTTTTTGCAGTTGCCACTCTTGACGAAGCGATTGAATTACGAATGCATGGTGTAAATGCGCAAATACTTATTTTAGGCGTTATACCACTTGAAGATATAAACAAAGCAATTCAACATAGAGTTGCATTGACTGTACCATCACTACAATGGCTTCAACATGCAATTGATTTAATTAGTGATGATAATGAAAAGAATCTCTGGCTACATGTAAAATTAGACACAGGGATGGGTAGACTTGGAATGAAATCATTAGAAGAATACAAAGAAGTTATCCGTCTAATTCATAGCCAACCGCATTTAATATTCGAAGGCGTATATACGCACTTCGCTAATGCAGATGAACCGGGCGATTCTATGGATCAACAATATGAACAATTTGAGCAAATAGTCACGCAAGCTGAAAAGCCAAAATGTATCCATGCACAAAACTCAGCAGGTTCTTTATTAAGACATTATGAACTATGTAACGCCATTAGATTAGGTATCTCATTATATGGCTACTATCCGTCAGGGTATGTTAAAGAAACAGTTACTACTCAATTGCAACCAAGTACGCAATTAAAAACACAAGTAGTCCAAACTAAATATTTAAAACCAGGTGAATCTGTCAGTTATGGAAGCACCTATACAGCAACTGACAACATGAAGATTGCGATTCTCCCTATTGGTTATGCAGATGGTTACCTACGTTCAATGCAAGGTGCACATGTAAGTGTAAACGGTCATCAATGCGAAGTCATCGGCCGTGTATGTATGGATCAAATGATTATACATGTGCCTGAAAATGTGCAAGAAGGCGATACTGTGACACTTATAGATAACTCAAGTGATTCCCCACAATCAGTGGAAGCTTTAGCACAAAAGCAACACACGATTAGTTATGAAGTGCTATGCAATTTAGGTCGACGTTTACCTAGAATCTACGAAGTTGATGACGAGATGCATGTAACTAATGAATTATTAAAATAGTATAGTCACTTGATACAAAATTTGTTATTATAAAAATAAATTAAAGTTTATAATGTTGTATTTGGTATCAATTGGAGGTTCATATTATGCTTACTTTTAATCAAAATAGAAGTCACAGTCTTGAACAATCTTTAAAGGAGGGCTATGCTCAGATGGCCGAATTAAATCTCTCCCTAGCGACAGAAGCTTTTCCATTAGAATGTGAAGCTTGTGATTGCAATGAAACGTACATTATTTCTAATTATAAGAGTGAATGATTAGAAGAGGCGATGTATATTTAGCTGATTTGTCACCAGTACAGGGTTCAGAACAAGGGGGAGTCAGACCTGTAGTTATCATTCAAAATGATACTGGCAACAAATATAGTCCTACCGTAATCGTCGCTGCGATTACGGGAAGGATTAATAAAGCGAAAATACCAACACATGTTGAAATTGAGAAAAAGAAATATAGACTTGATAAGGATTCAGTTATCCTTCTAGAGCAAATTCGCACACTAGATAAAAAGCGATTAAAAGAAAAATTAACGTACTTATCTGAAGAGAAAATGCAAGAAGTAGATGATGCCTTAGATATTAGTTTAGGATTACATGATGAAGTTAAATCCCAAAATTCTTAACTAAATTCATGTATAATCCAAATGTATTTCATATTAACTATTAAAGACAAAATTTTTAATATCAGTTGTTCAAATATTTAATTATTTGATTTCAAAGTACTTAATACATATGCATTATGAAAGAAGATAAGTACGAAAATGATTGAAAGGTCTTTAGTTGTTGACTTTAGGTAATACCTAAAGTCTTTTTTAAATAGAGAGTTTATTATTTAATATTATGTCATTAGCATTAGTAAATTTTATTAATATATATTAAATACATATAAATAAGTCATAAGCGATCCATTTATTGAGATAAGGAGGCAGATTCGTGGAAGAATTTAAAAAGCATTATAAGCAACTTATAGATGAAAGTTTAGTTACGAAAAATAAACAACAATTTCTAATAAAATGTAATGACTTTACAGATGAAGTCATAAAAAAAGATATTCTACCTGAAGATATTGTGAATATACACAAATCATATGTAACCTCCTTGAATTTAGAAAAAGAACAAATTTTGAATACATTAGATGTTTTGCAAGAAGTAGTCAAAGGATTTGGCTATAGCTATCGAGACTACCAAAAGTTAGTTGATAAAATGCAATTCCACGATAAAGAAATTGACTTAGCTTCAAGGCTTCAACAAACCATGTTGAAAACGGATATTCCTCAATTTGATAGTATTCAAATCGGTGTGATTTCTGTCGCTGCACAGAAAGTAAGTGGCGATTATTTTAATTTAATTGACCATCGAGATGGAACGATGAGTTTTGCGGTTGCCGATGTCATAGGTAAAGGTATCCCTGCTGCACTAGCAATGAGTATGATTAAGTTCGGAATGGACTCTTATGGCCACTCTCAATTGCCAAGTGATGGTTTAAAGCGTCTCAATCGAGTTGTTGAAAAAAACGTAAATCAAAATATGTTTGTAACTATGTTTTATGGACTCTATGAAGAAATGAACCATTTATTATATTGTAGTTCTGCTGGACACGAGCCGGGATACATATATCGAGCGGAAACTGAAACGTTCGAAGAAATTGACGTTAGAGGTAGAGTACTAGGTGTAAGTCAGCACACTAGATATAATCAACAAGAAATCCCAATCTACTTAGATGATTTAGTTATAATATTTACAGATGGTGTGACAGAAGCAAGATATACTGATGGTGAATTTATCGCTAAAAAGACATTGTTAAACCTTATTCGAAAATATAAGCATATGCATCCACAAGATATCGTACAAATACTTTATGAAGCTATATTAAAAATTCAAAATCCTAACAAACGTGACGATATGACTATATTGATTATAAAACGTGTAAATTAAATATTAAATTTATTGATTATATAAATCTAACTATGGGTATACTTACTAGAGTATACATAATTGGTAGTAACAAAAGACTAAAATGGGAGTGTAAGAACCATGAACCTTAACATTGAAACGGTAACACATGATGACTATTATGAAGTCATTGTTGCTGGTGAATTAGATGTATATACTGTACCTGAATTGGAAGAAGTATTAATGCCAATGAGACAAGAAGGTACACATGATATTCACGTTAATGTAACAAATGTTAGTTATATGGATTCTACAGGATTAGGATTATTTGTAGGAACATTAAAAGCATTGAACCAAAATGATAAAGAGTTATATATCTTAGGCGTATCAGATAGAATCGGAAGATTATTTGATATTACTGGTCTTAAAGACTTAATGCATGTCAATGAAGGAACGGAGGTAGAATAACTTGCCAATTAAAAATGATTATATCGAGATGAAATTGCCTGCCTCTGCCGAATATGTAAGTCTAATTCGCTTAACGTTATCAGGCGTATTTTCAAGAGCAGGCGCATCTTATGACGATATCGAAGATTCTAAAATTGCAGTAAGTGAAGCCGTTACTAACGCAGTTAAACATGCTTATAAAAATAAAGATACAAATGGTATGATTAATTTATGTTTCGAGTTATTTGATGATAAAATAAAAATTATTATCTCAGATCAAGGCGAAAGTTTTGATTATGAGACAACGAAATCACAATTAGGACCTTACGATGAGAATGAAAATATCGATTTCTTACGTGAAGGCGGACTTGGTTTATTCTTAATTGAATCCTTAATGGATGAAGTGAAAGTCTTTAAAGAATCTGGTGTAACAATCAGTATGATTAAGTATATAAAAAAAGAGCAGGTGCCAAATAATGACGAAAGAGTCGAAATCAGTTAATGATGTATCACCTGAACAAATTAACCAATGGATTAAAGAACATCAAGATAACGCTAATACAGAAGCTCAAGATAGATTAGTCAATCATTACCGTAAACTAATTGAATCGTTGGCTTATAAGTATTCAAAAGGACAATCACATCACGAAGATTTAGTTCAAGTTGGTATGGTTGGTTTAATAGGTGCTATTAACAGATTTGACCTGTCTTTTGATCGCAAATTTGAAGCATTCTTAGTACCGACCGTTATTGGTGAGATTAAGAGATATTTAAGAGATAAAACTTGGAGTGTTCATGTTCCAAGAAGAATAAAAGAAATCGGCCCACGTATAAAAAAAGTAAGTGATGAATTAACGAATGAATTAGAACGTTCCCCATCAATCGCAGAAATTGCTGATCGTTTGGAAGTTTCTGAAGAAGAAGTACTTGAAGCTATGGAAATGGGACAAAGTTATAATGCACTTAGCGTGGATCACTCGATTGAAGCAGATAAAGATGGTTCAACAGTGACTTTATTAGATATAATGGGTCAAAGAGATGACAATTATGACTTAACAGAAAAACGTATGATTCTGGAACGTATTTTGCCTATTCTTTCAGATAGAGAAAGAGAAATCATTCAATGTACATTTATTGAAGGGCTAAGCCAGAAAGAAACTGGTGAACGCATTGGTTTAAGTCAAATGCATGTGTCTCGATTGCAAAGAACTGCAATCAAGAAATTACAGCAAGCTGCTAAACAGTAAAATAGTAATAGAAACTGAGGTATCGTCATGCCTCAGTTTTTTTATATTGATATGAATAAATAAAAATAGGTACATAGTTGACTTAATAAATTAACATGAAAAATATGATAAAATTGAATAGAAAATAAGAAAAAGTGTGGTCATAAAATGAATAAAAATTTAATTGATGAAATAACAACAAAATATCAATTTTCTGAAAAACAAGTAAAATCAGTATTAAGTTTATTAGAAGACAACAATACGGTTCCCTTTATTGCAAGATATCGTAAAGAAGCAACTGGAGGATTGGATGAAGTTCAAATCAAACAGATTTCAGATGAATACCAATACGTTGCAAATTTACAAAAAAGAAAAGAAGAAGTTATACATAATATTGAACAACAAGGCTTATTAACAAATGAATTGAGAGAAGATATACTTAAACAAACTAAATTGCAACGTGTCGAAGATCTGTATAGACCTTTTAAACAAAAAAAGAAAACAAGAGCGACAGAAGCTAAAAGAAAAGGTTTAGAAAGCTTAGCTAAATGGATCTATGATGGACAGCAAGGTGACTTAAAACAAAAGGCAGAAAGTTTCATTACTGATGAGGTAACAAATATTGATGAGGCGATTCAAGGTGCATTAGATATCATTGCTGAACATGTTTCAGATAATCCTAAATATCGTAGTCGCATATTAAAAGATCTTTATAGACAAGGAAGTATTGTGACAACTAAGAAGAAGAAAGCAGAAGATGAAAAAGAAATATTTGCAATGTATTATGACTATGTAGAACCTATTAGGTATATAGCAAATCATAGAGTGCTTGCTATGAATCGTGGTGAAAAAGAAAAAATTCTATCAATCAAAATAGAATTTGATACAAAACAAGTAGCAAGTACAATTGAGAAAAGTGAAATTAAACTTCAAAATCCCCATAGAGATTATATTAAGCTAGCTATTGAGGATAGTTTAAAACGATTAATTATGCCTTCAATCGAAAGAGAAATCCGAGCAGATTTAACTAGTAAAGCTGAACAACATGCCATTGAAGTCTTTAGTGAAAACTTAAAACATTTGCTATTACAACCACCTATGAAGGGTAAGCAAATTTTAGGTGTTGACCCAGCATTTAGAACAGGTTGCAAGTTGGCAGTAATTAATCCATTTGGCACTTTTATTGATAAGAGTGTGATTTATCCACACCCACCTAAATCTAAGATAGAAGCATCAGAAAAAGAAATAGTCAGAATGATTAAAGAAAATCATGTAGAACTCATTGCTATTGGTAATGGTACAGCGAGTCGTGAAACTGAACAATTTGTTGCAAATGTTATTAAAAAGTATAACTTAGAAATTAAATTTATTATTGTCAATGAAGCGGGTGCTTCTGTTTATTCAGCATCTGAAATTGCTAGATCAGAGTTTCCTGATTTTCAAGTTGAAGAACGTAGTGCAGTATCCATCGGTAGACGTGTTCAAGACCCTTTAAGTGAATTAGTTAAAATAGATCCTAAATCAATTGGAGTTGGACAATATCAACACGATGTAAACCAAAAAGAACTTGAAAGCGCACTAACATTTGTAGTTGAAACTGCTGTTAACCAAGTGGGCGTTGATGTAAATACAGCTTCTAAATCATTATTACAATATGTATCTGGATTATCCGGTGCGATTGCTCAAAACATCATTGATTACCGTGAAGAGAATGGAGCCATTAAGCACAATAAAGAAATTAGTAAAGTGAAACGTTTAGGTGCAAAAACATTTGAACAAAGTATTGGATTCTTGCGTATTGTAGATGGTACTGAACCATTAGATAATACTTCTATTCACCCTGAAAGTTATGACGTAACGTATAAATTATTGGGTATTTTAGATTTGAATATTAAAGATTTAGGTACTGATAAACTTAAAACAGAGCTATCTAAAGTAAATGTGGATCAAGTAGCTAATCAATTAAATGTCGGAGTACCTACACTTGAAGATATAATTAAATCATTAATGGCACCTAATCGAGATCCTCGAGATGAATTCGAAACGCCAATCTTGAAGTCAGATGTATTATCAATTGAAGATTTAAAAGTAGGTATGAAATTAGGTGGCACCGTAAGAAATGTAGTGGATTTCGGAGCATTCGTTGATATAGGTGTGAAACAAGATGGCTTGGTCCATATATCAAAACTATCTAAAAAATTTGTCAAAAATCCAATGGACATCGTAAGTGTGGGAGACATAGTGGATGTGTGGATACTAGATATAGATCAAACTAAAGGCAAAGTGTCGTTAACCATGATTGATCCCCATGAATAATAATGAATTACAAACAATAGTAGAACGTATTTCAAGTCAGTTTTTTAATAGACCATTTTGTCATAAAGCTATATTTAATAACAAGCTACGCACCACTGGTGGTCGCTATATGCTAAAATCACATAATATCGAAATTAATCCCAAGCAATATCAATATTATGGGGAGAAAGCATTAATTGATATCATCAAACATGAATTGTGCCATTATCATTTACACATACTAGGAAAAGGGTATCAACATAAAAATACAGATTTTAAAGTGTTAAGTAAGCAAGTAGGTGCACCAAGGTTTTGTACGCCTATTCAAACGTATGAAGAACGTGCTAATTACGTATATCAATGTAAATCATGTGGTTGCCAATATCTAAGAATAAAAAAGTCGATGTGAAAAAGATGAGATGCGGGAAGTGCAAGGGGAAGTTATCACTAATAAAACGCATGAATTGAAATAACTAAGCAATAACGTATTAAGATTCACCATTACAATTTAAAAAAATGGTGAATCTTAAATTTTTAATCATTTATACGTTGACATTAATCAAATAAACATGTATAGTATATATCGTTACTTTAATAAATGTATCAAACATTAATTGTTTGTAAAACTTGTTTAAAAAATGTTAAAAAGATATTGACATTTCATTACAAAACATTTACAATAATTATTGTTCTCGATAATTAATAGTAATTATTGCGTTTTGCCAGCGGTCGTGGCGGAATGGCAGACGCGCTAGGTTGAGGGCCTAGTGGGAGAAATCCCGTGGAGGTTCAAGTCCTCTCGGCCGCACCAAATAAACTTTCTAATTAAATATGCGGGTGTAGTTTAATGGCAAAACCTCAGCCTTCCAAGCTGATGTTGTGGGTTCGATTCCCATCACCCGCTCCATTTAAATGAACATTGAAAACTGAATGACAATATG
>NZ_KV838551.1:0-1736 GCF_001838705.1 Staphylococcus sp. HMSC34C02 | reverse complement strand
ATAAACATTCAAAACTGAATACAATATGTCACGTTATTCCTCATCTCTACGAGATGTTCCGAATATATCCTTAGAAAGGAGGTGATCCAGCCGCACCTTCCGATACGGCTACCTTGTTACGACTTCACCCCAATCATTTGTCCCACCTTCGACGGCTAGCTCCAAATGGTTACTCCACCGGCTTCGGGTGTTACAAACTCTCGTGGTGTGACGGGCGGTGTGTACAAGACCCGGGAACGTATTCACCGTAGCATGCTGATCTACGATTACTAGCGATTCCAGCTTCATGTAGTCGAGTTGCAGACTACAATCCGAACTGAGAACAACTTTATGGGATTTGCTTGACCTCGCGGTTTCGCTGCCCTTTGTATTGTCCATTGTAGCACGTGTGTAGCCCAAATCATAAGGGGCATGATGATTTGACGTCATCCCCACCTTCCTCCGGTTTGTCACCGGCAGTCAACTTAGAGTGCCCAACTTAATGATGGCAACTAAGCTTAAGGGTTGCGCTCGTTGCGGGACTTAACCCAACATCTCACGACACGAGCTGACGACAACCATGCACCACCTGTCACTTTGTCCCCCGAAGGGGAAAGCTCTATCTCTAGAGTTGTCAAAGGATGTCAAGATTTGGTAAGGTTCTTCGCGTTGCTTCGAATTAAACCACATGCTCCACCGCTTGTGCGGGTCCCCGTCAATTCCTTTGAGTTTCAACCTTGCGGTCGTACTCCCCAGGCGGAGTGCTTAATGCGTTAGCTGCAGCACTAAGGGGCGGAAACCCCCTAACACTTAGCACTCATCGTTTACGGCGTGGACTACCAGGGTATCTAATCCTGTTTGATCCCCACGCTTTCGCACATCAGCGTCAGTTACAGACCAGAAAGTCGCCTTCGCCACTGGTGTTCCTCCATATCTCTGCGCATTTCACCGCTACACATGGAATTCCACTTTCCTCTTCTGCACTCAAGTTTTCCAGTTTCCAATGACCCTCCACGGTTGAGCCGTGGGCTTTCACATCAGACTTAAAAAACCGCCTACGCGCGCTTTACGCCCAATAATTCCGGATAACGCTTGCCACCTACGTATTACCGCGGCTGCTGGCACGTAGTTAGCCGTGGCTTTCTGATTAGGTACCGTCAAGACGTGCACAGTTACTTACACGTATGTTCTTCCCTAATAACAGAGTTTTACGATCCGAAGACCTTCATCACTCACGCGGCGTTGCTCCGTCAGGCTTTCGCCCATTGCGGAAGATTCCCTACTGCTGCCTCCCGTAGGAGTCTGGACCGTGTCTCAGTTCCAGTGTGGCCGATCACCCTCTCAGGTCGGCTACGTATCGTCGCCTTGGTAAGCCGTTACCTTACCAACTAGCTAATACGGCGCGGGTCCATCTATAAGTGATAGCAAAACCATCTTTCACTATCGAACCATGCGGTTCGAAATATTATCCGGTATTAGCTCCGGTTTCCCGAAGTTATCCCAGTCTTATAGGTAGGTTACCCACGTGTTACTCACCCGTCCGCCGCTAACGTCAAAGGAGCAAGCTCCTTGTCTGTTCGCTCGACTTGCATGTATTAGGCACGCCGCCAGCGTTCATCCTGAGCCAGGATCAAACTCTCCATAAAAATTTATGATGTTTGATTAGCTCATAATACTAAATAGTGTTTGTAACATTTAAGTTACTGTTTTTGGAATTAACGTTGACATATTGTCATTCAGTTTTCAATGTTCATTTA
>NZ_KV838550.1:0-75011 GCF_001838705.1 Staphylococcus sp. HMSC34C02 | reverse complement strand
AGTCATCAGTCCAATTTATTATAGAGCCTATTTTAAATACTATGATATAAATTAATGGAAATAGGATAAATATTTATAAATAAGGAGGAAACTATGGATTTTGAATATAAATTAGAAAATTTATTAACCGAAGTAAATGATAAAAGCGAAATTAATCATTATGTTTTTATAAGTTTGGGTAAACCTAACATCAAAGCCCAAGTTAAATTAATCAAAAAAACTAATTATCTTAAGCAAGATATTTCGAAATTAGCACTTAAATTTAAAAAGAAGACAGGTCAGTTTCCAGAGTGGATTAAATTAGATATTGTTACGTCAACAGAAAAAGTTCTATTTAAAGAATTAAAAAAAGAATTGATTAATACAAGACGTAATTATGTGGATTTTGGTATAGCATTTGATAGTCAATGGAATCTAGCAGTGTTACCTGAAGAAATTAATGCGAATGCTTTTGTTCGACCAGATAATTCTACTAAAGAATTATTTCTTTCTGAAAAAAATATTAATAATTATTTACGTAAATATACGACTAATAAAAAGGCATTTTCTAGTGAATTTTATAATGAAAAAGAAGTTGTTAAATTTTATACACATGGTTTCTTCATAGGTAATGAGAAAGTATATGAACTATACAGCAATGGTTATAGAAAAGGTTTAAGAAAAGTAGATCATTTAGAGAATGAAATTGATCAATTAATTGAAAGTAGCACCAATTTTTTACAGAATATGTTGTTAGATAATGGTAAGTATATTTATGGATATTTCCCACATTTTGATAATGAAATTGGATTTTATAATATTTTAAGACATTCATCTTCTACATATGCGTTAATAGAAGGATTAGCCTATTTAGGCAAAAGTTTACAACCTGTTGAAAAGGCAATTGATTATGTTATTTCAAATCAATTACTTGAAGTTGAAGATAAAGCATATATCTATGATGATACGGAAGATGCTAATGAAATTAAATTAGGACAAAATGCTTCATTTATATTCGCTATATGTGAATATTTAAAACATGAGAATAATCCTAAATATCTTGAAGCTGCTCAAAAAGTGGCGAACGGTATTCTTTCAATGATTGATGAAGATACGTATGAAACGACGCACTTATTGAATTATCCTGATTTAAGCATAAAAGAGAAATTCAGAATTATTTATTATGATGGAGAAGCTGCGCTTGCTTTGTTGAGACTATATCAAAGAGATAATAATAAAGTATGGTTGAAAACTGTAGAAAATTTAATGGATCGTTTCATTGAGAAGAAATATTGGCAATATCATGATCATTGGCTAGGTTATTGTACAAATGAATTAATTCAAATTAACCCTCAAGAAAAATATTTTGAATTTGGTATAAAAAATGTGAATACGTATCTAGATTATATTAAAAATCGTGAAACTACTTTCCCAACATTCTTGGAAATGTTAATGGCTACTTATAGATTAGTTCAAAAAGCCAAAGAAACTGGTTATGGGGAATTAGTAAATCATTTGATAGATGAGGAATATTTAAAAGAAGTTATTGATATTAGAGCAGATTATCAAAGAGTTGGATTCTTTTACCCTGAAACTGCAATGTACTTTAAAAATCCATCTAGAATTTTAGGAAGTTTCTTTATTAAACACCATGGTTATCGTGTCCGTATTGATGATATTGAGCATTATCTATCAGGGTATGTACAGTACCAAAAGGCATTCAAAGGGTAGGTAGTGATTATGCTAACAATTGGAAATATTTATCATATTATAGGTGGAGAGTTAAAGGATGCTCATAATAGCGAAACAAATGAAATAGATGATTTTGAGACAATCTATAAATTTGTAAAAAACAAAAAGACTGCGTATTTTTCTCCAAATAAAGAAACATGGGCAAGAGAATTGGGAAGAAATAAAAATGCTTTAGATGGTAATGATTTAGTTGATAGACAAAATGAAGAAATTGGGTTAATTATAACTGAAAGATATATTTCCGATTTAAAATTTTCTGTTCCTCAAATAATAGTAGAAGATTCTGTTCAAGCATTTAAAAAACTGGCTATTTATATTAGAAATCAATATAAAAATCCAGTTATTGCAATAACTGGCTCAATGGGTAAAAGTTCAACTAGAATGTTAACTACTAGCTTATTAGGTGATTATGATGTCCTCGAAAATAGAGGGAATAATAATGTTAGAGCAGCAATTTATAATAATATGTTGAAATTAATCAAAAACCCAGACTTTGCTGTGATTGAAACATCTCTGAATGCTATCAATTATCTTGAAAATACAGCTGTTTACTTAAAACCTGATATAGCAATTATTACTGGTATAGGTGAAGCACATTTTTCAACTTTTAAGTCTGTTAAAGATATTGCCAAAATTAAGACAAGGATTTTTGAAGGACTTGCGGATAATGGAGTAGCAATTATTAATAATGATACATTATATGCAGATTACTTAGTAGACAAAGCGCGAGAAAATACAAATAATGTCTTAACTTATAGTATTAAAAAGGCTAGTAATGCAGATTTAACTGTTGATAATATCAAGTATAATAAAGGAAATATTGAATTATTAGTAAATGACCATAAAAATGAAGAAGACATTTATCAGCTTAATACGATTAGTGAAGGGATGGTTTCTAACACACTAGCAAGTATGCTAATTCTAAAAAGTCTAAATTTACCAATAAAGAAAGACTTACTTAAGAATTTCAAACCTTTTTCAAAAATATTAGCACTGAAAGAAATACAAACAAAATCTCATAAACTAACTTTACTGGATGATACACATAATGCTTCTTTGCCTGCGATGATTAATGCGATTAGAGCGTTTAATAGTCAAACAAAGTTTTATACAGGTCATAAAATAATTGCCCTTGGAAAAATCAGTGATCTAGGTCGTAAGTCTAGTGAAACACATTTACAACTAGTTGAGGAGTTAGAAAGTTGTAATGCAGATTACATTTTATGTAAGGATACGGAATTAAGACAAGTCGTAAACAAAGTTCGAAATAAGAATATAACTTGGTATCCTAACAAGGAATTATTAATAAATGATTTAAACTACTTATGTAATGAAGATTCTCTAACTTTATTAAAATCTTCTGTAACTGGTACAGATTTTCCAGAAATAGCTAAGTCGTTGCCTAACATTTTGAAGGAGAATGACGTAGAATTTGATTTTGATAATCTATTTGAGAAACTTAGTAAAGTAGGGAGAAGTTATATTAGAGTAAATAATGAAACTGGACAAATTATTGAAGAATTTAACAGTGATATGTCTCAAACAATTGAGGGAATGGGTCCACTAATTTATTATTTAAAAGCTATAGATGAAAAATTAGAAAATAGAAGGATAAATATGAAAAGTTGGCCAACCAACAGTAGTAAAACTGGCTATGTTGAAGGTCGAGAAATTTATACTTATACATTACTAAAAAATATGACTAGCGCACCACATCCTTCTGAAATCTATGAGTTAGCTAATGAGTTATTTGAAAATCACTCAAATCGAAAAAAGTATATTAATCATTTGATAAAAAACTTAAGATTATCTAGTTCGATAGCTACAAACTTAACTGGCCGTTTTAGAAGTAGAGATCGACAAAGTTATACTGTAAAAGATTTATATCAAATATATAAGCATTATAAATATGATTTGTTTAGGTTTAATAATTCTTTTATTTTAGGACTTAAATATAAAAGTGGAATGATTAGAGGCGATAAGGAAACATTAATATTCACTTCTTTTGATAATATAGATGATTTAAAATCGATAATCGAACTTTAATAGTTCGGTAAATAAAGGTATTTAGAAAAGTAATTTCTGATTAGTATCAATCAGAAATTACTTTTTTTAATTATCAAATATTAAATATTTAATTTTCATTTATTCAAACCCTTGTGATAACGCTTACAAAAAATATGATAAAATATCGTAGTAAAGTAATTTTTCTTACAAAGGGTGGGGCTGAAATGAAGAAATACAGATACTTTATTATTACGATGATCATTATTATGACAATGATTAATTACATTGACAGGGGCGCGATTTCATACGCACAAAAGGATATTATCAGTGAATATGGCTTTGATACAATCGCTTGGGGTAAAATTTTAGGCTACTTTGGTTATGGCTATATGCTTGGATCACTGATTGGTGGATTAACAGCTGATAAGAAGGGGCCAAAGTTTGTTTGGATTATCGCTGGTACAGCATGGTCAATAGCTGAAATGGGAATGGCATATGCTGGAGAGATAGGTATGGCAATTTTCGGAGGTTCAGCGTTAGTAGGGTTTGGATTGCTTAGAGTACTATTTGGTGTTGCAGAGGGTCCGGTATTCTCAATTATTAGTAAGACAAACGCGAACTGGGCTGCGCCTAAAGAACGTGGATTATTATCAGCACTTGGACTTATAGGCGTGCCGCTTGGTGCATTAATTACTGCTCCGATTGTTTCTGGTTTCTTGACGATTGCGAGCTGGAGATTATTATTCATGATTTTAGGTGCATTAGGCTTAGTATGGGTAGTCATTTGGGCATTTGTATTTACTGATTATCCCGAAGATAATAAGCGTGTTTCCGCAGCAGAATTGAAAGAAATTCGTTCGACGGAAGATAGTTTAAATGTAGAAAAGACAGTTGAAACGGAAGATACTAAGGATGAAAAGTGGTACCATTTCTTTAAAAGTCCGACATTGGTTGGTAATATGTTTGGGTATTTTGGTTTCCAATATGTTAACTTTTTAATTTTAACTTGGACACCAAAGTATCTACAAGATGAGTATCATTTTGAAATTCATTCACTTTGGTATTTAGGTATGGTGCCGTGGATTGGAGCATGTTTCACGATTTATTTTGGCGGTCATATATCTGACTGGTTACGTCATAAAACGGGGAATTTACGTATTGCACGTTCGTATTTTGCGATCGCTGGCATGATTTGTGCAGCAATTTGTTTCTTAATCATTCCATTTACACATAGTATTGTCGCAATTATGCTTCTAATGATGGTAGGAAATGCCTTTATTTTCTTACCTAATAGTGTGTACTGGTCTGTAATCATCGATACTGCACCGAATAAGACAGGTACTTATGGTGGTATAACACACTTCTTTGTTAATTCAGCGACTGTTATCGCACCGACATTAACAGGGTACCTTGTCGCAAGTTATGGTTACACTTCTATGTTTGTGTCAGCGGTTATAGCATCACTAATCAGTGTTGTAGCTATGTGCTTTGTTAAACCAGGTGAAAAGAAAATGGCTAAGCAATAATATATAAACATAAAACATGGCAGTTATCACACTCGAACGTGTGGCAACTGCCATGTTTGTTTATATATGTCAATTATTTTCTATATTTTAATTTCGCGAATGCATCATGTTGGTGGATAGATTCTTCATTACGACATTCAATATCAAAGCCTTCTATCCAATCAAATTCTACTAAGTCAGCAGCAATTAGACGAATTAAATCTTCGACGAAACGTGGATTTTCATAAGCACGTTCTGTCACACGCTTCTCATCCGGACGTTTTAAGATAGGGTATAATATTGAACTTGCATTTGCTTCCATAGCATCTAAAATTCGCTCTTTATAATCATCTAGTACTTGATTATTTTTATCTAAATAAACTTTAACAGTGACAACGCCACGTTGATTATGTGCAGAATATTCACTGATTTCTTTTGAACAAGGGCATAACGTTGTTACAGTTGCTTCAATTGTAATTTCTTTACGTGTAATTTGGTCTTGTTCAATAGCTAAACCGTAAGTTACATCGGCATTGCCTACTGCTTTAATATTTGTAACTGGACTGAAGCGGTCAAAGAACCATTTACCTGAAACATCAACACCTGCTGAATTCTGTTTCATATTCGTTTGTAATGTACGTAATACCTGATAAAGTGTATCGAAATTTAATTCTAAGCCGTTGTTATAATGTTTCTCCACGCTTTCTAGAATACGGCTCATATTAATTCCTTTTTCATCCTTATTTAAACTCGTAGAGAAGCTAAAGCGCCCCGCTGTTTGGAAGCGATCGATGTTCACAGGATAAATTAAGTTTTTAATACCGACTTCTTCAATTTCAAATAAGAAATTTTTATGTGTGCTTTGTAAGTCAGTCATTTCATTTTTAGTTGTTGGTTTAGTACCTTCGATTGGGTCAACTGAGCCAAAGTGTTTCCAACGACCCTCACGTGTAGATAAATCAAATTCAGTCATTGTTTACCTCCCCTTAAGATTCAAAGTGATATGTCCAATATGGTTCGACGTCTAAGAAACTTTGCGTTTCGCCACCGACTTCTGGACTTGCTAATTGTTTTAAAAATGGACCAGTTTGAGATGCATGTGCTTCGAAAGCTTTCAATTTTAAATCTCGATATGCACGAATGTCATTTAATATATCTGGTTCGCCTAGTATGTCTGGTGCATCATTACTAAACGCTACAAGTTGTAATCGTGGTCTTTCATCCTTAGGCATTCGTCCTACGGTTCTTACTACAGCCTCGGCGGTTGCTTCATGATCGGGATGTACGGCAAATTTAGGATAGAAAGAAATAATCACTGATGGATTGGTTTCTTCAATCAAATTTTTTACCATGTCATCCATTTGCTCATGAGGCTCAAATTCAACTGTTTTATCACGTAACCCCATTTTACGTAAATCAGTGATACCAATGATTTTTATGGCTTCTTCTAATTCACGCTCGCGAATATCAGGTAGTGATTCTCTAGTTGCAAAAGGAGGATTACCTAAATTACGTCCCATTTGTCCTAATGTTAGGCATGCGTAAGTGACAGGTATGCCCTTATCGATATAACTGGCAATCGTTCCAGCTGATGAGAAGGTCTCATCATCAGGGTGTGGAAATATCATTAACACGTGTCTTTCATCTTTCATGAATAAACCTCCTCTATACTGTAAATGGCTTTTCACTGATTTCGATTGTGGCAGCCAATTGTCCTTCGTAGTTAAATCCTGCGATTAAAAATTCATTGTTGTCATTGATTTCATAATGCGTTAGCCCTTGAACGTAAACCCAACCACCATCGCGGAGTTTTAGACCAACTCTATAAGGGTCTTTCTCTCCACCTTTAAGTTGTGCATGTTCATACGTGACTTGTATATTCCTTAAAAACGTTCCCGCATTAAAGACACGTTGATCGAAATGGTTCGCATACGCACCATTAGTCGTTTCAACGTGTAGGTATACAGGTTTATTTTCGAATGATGTTAATAATTGTTGTACTTCTTCAGCGTTAATGGGTTCCAACACTTTCACTCCTTGCAACCATACAATATGTTTATCTATTTATTTTACTAAAAAGATGTGACTAATTGTACATCTCTGCTCAATTTATTTAGAAAAAATGGTAATTATACCCTTAAATAGTTGAATTACTGTAAGGGCTTTTATAAAAAATAAGATAAAGGTTTGATGAAGTTATATCGTTTAAAAAGATAGAAGACGGGTAGACTAATAAATGTGAAAGACAAAACTAAGAACTGAAGATATATGACTTTAGTAACGAAAGGATGTTTGCATTGGAATTACAATTAGCAATCGATTTATTAAATAAAGAGGAAGCAGCAGAGTTAGCTAAAAAAGTTGAGGAATATGTAGATATCGTAGAAATTGGTACACCAATTGTTATCAATGAAGGTTTACCGGCAGTTCAACATTTAAATGAAAATATTAATAATGCTAAAGTATTAGCAGACCTTAAAATTATGGATGCAGCAGACTACGAAGTAAGCCAAGCCATTAAATTTGGTGCAGATGTAGTTACCATCTTAGGTGTAGCTGAAGACGCTTCAATCAAAGCAGCAGTTGAAGAAGCACATAAACATGATAAACAATTATTAGTTGATATGATTGCAGTTCAAGATTTAGAAAAACGTGCGAAAGAATTAGATGAAATGGGTGCTGACTATATTGCAGTACACACGGGTTATGATTTACAAGCTGAAGGTCAATCTCCATTAGATAGCTTACGCACTGTTAAATCAGTAATTAAGAATTCTAAAGTAGCAGTAGCTGGCGGTATTAAACCAGAAACAATTAAAGATATCGTAGCAGAAAACCCTGATTTAGTCATTGTTGGTGGCGGTATCGCTAATGCAGATGACCCTGTTGAAGCAGCAAAACAATGTCGTGAAGCGATTGAAGGTAAATAAGCATGTCTCAATTTACAAATTATAAATTAATTCTTGAAGAATTAGACCGTACGTTATCACACGTACAAGATGAACAGTATGATCGCTTTGCTAATGATGTGAATGGTGCGCAAAGAATATTCACTGCCGGTAAAGGGCGTTCAGGTTTTATGGCGAACAGTTTCGCAATGCGATTGAATCAATTAGGTAAAGACGCATTTGTCGTAGGTGAATCAACAACGCCATCTATTAGAGAACATGACTTGTTTGTGATTTTGTCTGGGTCAGGTTCAACTGAGCATTTACGTTTATTAGCTGAAAAGGCGCAATCAGTAGGTGCTAAAGTTGTATTATTAACAACAAACCCTGATTCTCCGATTGGCGAATTAGCGGAAACAGTTATTGAATTACCTGCAGGTACAAAATATGATGTTGAAGGTTCTGAACAACCGCTAGGCAGTTTATTTGAACAATCCTCATTATTATTCTTAGATAGTGTTGTATTAGGATTGATGGAAACCTTTAATATTAATGAAGAAGAAATGCAAAATAATCATGCTAATTTAGAATAAATAATGTGATTTAATCCAACCGATTCCAGTCAGGAACATCGGTTGGATTTTTTGTGTAAAGACGAGGTTGGGACGTAAATAATAAAATCATGCTGCTTTGCAAATTCACAGTAGCTGACTGATCTGGGAAGACGCTTAAATTAAGATTTTCTCAGTTCTAGTCAGGGAGCCATATAAAAGAATTTAACTTGAATAAATGTTAACATAATATAAAATGAAGTTAACATTAAAGGTCGAAAGAGGTCATATGATGCTAGAAATTTTAAAGCGACTTGAATATTACGCTCAAGTACAACCGCAGTCTATTGCGCTTCAAATTGATGATGAAAGATTAAGTTATGAGGCGTTATACCAAAATATATGCAACTATACCGTGACGTTGCCAATGTTTCAAAGTGGATGTAGGGTAGGCTTGTTGAGTGACTCGCCTATAACGAATATGACTAATTATTTTATTATTTTAATGATGGGCGGTTTGCCGTGCTTTATAGATGTCAAGTGGACGCAAGCAACAATTGATGAACTCATAGAGACGTATCACATTGAATATATCGCCACAGCTATCGCCAACTTTGAACCGACTGTATCGTATGGGACATATGATCAATATATAAATGAACAAGCGAAGGTAGAACATATACTACATATTGGCTTCACCTCAGGAACTACAGGGCTACCTAAGGCATATTATCGAAATGAACTTTCATGGATTGCATCATTTAAAGAAAATGAAGCTTTATTACTTAACCAAGAAAAAAATTTAGTTGCGCCTGGTCCACTCGCGCATTCATTATCATTGTACACTTGCATCTACGCGCTTTATTCGGGAAGGGCATTTATTGGACAAAGACAATTCAACACACATCGCTTGATACCAATATTAAGGCAACAATACTCCAATATAGCGTTATTTCTTGTGCCAACAATGTTACATCAATTATTAACTACTGAATCGAAATTAACATGTATTACATCTATATTGTGTAGTGGTTCGAAATTATCAGAACCATTGTTTAAAGCAGTGACACAACAGTATGAACACGCCAACATCATTGAGTTCTTTGGAACATCGGAAGCAAGCTTTATTACATATAACTTTAATCAAACAGCGCCAACGCATTCGGTCGGACAAGTGTTTTCGAATGTTTCAATTCAACTTGAAGAACAAGATGAACGACACATTGGATTGTTAAAGGTTCAAAGTAATATGACTTATTCAGGCTATGTTAATGCTGGAGTGGTGCAACCTCAAAGTTGGATAGAGACAGGTGATTACGCCTATGTAAAAGATAAGTATCTTTATTTAGTGAGTCGTCAAAGCGATCGCCTTATTATTGGAGGTAAAAATATATATCCCAGTGTGATAGAGCAACAAGTGAAATTATTAGATGGAATTGAAGAAGCGGTTGTCATTGGTGAGCCACATCGTCAGTTTGGTGAAATTGCTGTATTAATCTATCTCGGAGATCGAGTACTCACATATGCAACGTTGAAACATTATTTACAACAAACGTTATCAAGATATGAAATTCCATCTAAGATTGTGAAAGTCAGTAAACTGCCTTTTACGAATAGCGGCAAAGTAGCACGGCGTAAAGTACAAGCACTTTATTTAAAGGGGGCATTTAAATCGTGAGAGAAGCAGTTATAGTGTGGGCTAAGCGGACACCATTTGGTAAATACGGAGGCATGTTGAAGCATTTAGAACCTGAAGCCTTATTGGTGCCACTTTTTCAAAATATCAAGGCAAGTTTTCCTGAAATTATAGATCAAGTGGATGATGTAGTATTAGGCAATGTGGTAGGTAATGGTGGCAATATTGCTAGAAAGGCAGCACTAGAGTCTGACTTAAAGCATACTATTCCTGGTGTTACAGTGGACCGACAGTGTGGTTCGGGACTTGAAAGTATCATCTATGCGTGTCGAATGGTGCAATGTGGAGCTGGACGCGTGTATATCGCAGGGGGTGTAGAAAGTACAAGTCGTGCGCCTTGGAAGATGAAACGCCCTCAGTCAGTATATGAATCACAGTTACCACAATTTTATGAGCGCGCATCATTTGCACCTGAAGGGCAAGATCCAAGCATGATTGAAGCAGCTGAGAACGTGGCGCAACATTATAATATCTCTCGGCAGAATCAAGATGCATTTGCGGCACGAAGTCATCGATTGGCAACAACACATTTTGATAATGGTGATATACAATGTGAAATTCTCCCTTTAAAGGTTAAGGGGAAGTGGTTGTGTAAAGATGAAAGTTTGAAACCAACGTTAACTGAATCACGTTTGCAACGATTAAGACCGCTTATATCGAATGGTACAGTAACAGTTGGAAATAGCTGCATGAAGAACGATGGTGCTGGACTAGCTTTAATTATGGATAAGGAAATGGCTATAGCATTAGGCTTGAAATACGGCATGGTGTTTAAAGATGCTGTTACAACAGGTGTGGATCCAACGTTATTAGGAATTGGACCAGTACCTGCAGTCTCACAATTATTAAAGAAACAGCAATTAAATATTGAAGATATCCAAGCGATTGAACTTAACGAAGCCTTTAGTTCACAAGTACTTGCATCCATAAATGAGTTGCATGCATGTATAGAGAAGGTAAATCAATGGGGTGGTGCGATTGCTACAGGACACCCATATGGTGCAAGTGGCGCGGCATTAGTTGCTAGACTATTAAACTTGCCTAAGTGGCAGTTAGGAATTACTACGATGGGCATAGGAGGAGGTATGGGTAATGCAATTCTCTTTGAAAAGTGGAACCACTGAAATGATAACAATTGAATTTCATGAGCATGATGTGCGTCGTTATTGTGATGTAATCGGTAGGGCGTATGATGGCATCGTTCCACCATTAATATGTGCTAAACTATGGCCTAAATTTAAAATGTTCCAAGTTTTCAAGGGGAAGCCGATACGACTAGTCCGTACTAATGTTGAGAAATTTGAAAATTTAGAAAGTGACATGCAATATTGTGCATATTTAACGTATAAAAGTTGTGATAAAATAAAACAATTTAACCGTTTTATCTTTAAATTAGAAATTAATAAAAATAATAAAACTTGTATGATTATCGAACAAACATTTATTTCTGGGGAGGGAATATATGGTTTTTAATAAGGAGTTGGTAGATCAATATTTAAAAATTGTTGATGATGAAAATCCAATTCATAGCGATATTGTACCAGGACAGCTCATCGTTGAAAAGGTATTTTCAATGTTAGATCAACACTGGGATAAATATAAAATTAAATACCTTGAAAGCATTGGTATCAATGAGTTTGTGGGATTTGTAGTTGTTGGAAAGAATAAAATTATTGTTTCGAATAAATCAGGTAGGGTAAAACTAGTTATAATTAGAAATTGATAAAAATATTATTTTCTAATTATAACTTTTTTTGCTTTTATTAAAATTTTGAAAGCGTGTACATAAGAATATTGTTAAATTCTGCAATATGAATAATATTGTATTTTTGAAATTAATATAATTTTTAGTAATTTGACAACATTCATTAGGTCTGTATAATTATGTAACATAAACAAAAGGAGTGTTACAGGTCATGGATTTTAAAAAAGATAGAATTAACATGGTCGATGGGCAAACAGCGAAGAAAACAGTGTTTGCTACAGGTATTGGTAACGCCATGGAATGGTTCGACTTTGGTGTCTATGCGTACACTACAGCGTATATCGGTGCGAATTTCTTTTCACCGGTACAGAACCCACAAATACAACAAATATTTACGTTTGCCGCATTAGCAATTGCGTTCCTATTACGACCAATAGGCGGGATCGTATTTGGTATTATTGGTGACAAATATGGACGTAAAGTTGTATTAACTACGACAATTATTTTAATGGCTTTATCAACATTAACGATTGGTATTTTACCAAACTACGATGCGATAGGCTTATGGGCACCAGCGCTCTTGCTACTTGCTAGAGTGTTACAAGGTTTCTCTACTGGTGGGGAATATGCAGGTGCGATGACTTATATTGCTGAAATTTCACCAGATAAGAAACGTAATAGTTTAGGTAGTGGTCTTGAAATTGGTACACTATCGGGTTATATTGCTGCTTCTATTATGATTGCATTATTAAGTTTCTTCTTAAGTGATGCACAAATGGAAGCTTGGGGTTGGAGAATTCCATTTATCTTAGGATTATTCCTTGGTTTATTTGGACTGTATTTACGTCGTAAGTTAGAAGAATCTCCAATTTATGAAAATGATGTACAGGCACCAGAACGTGACGATATAGGATTCTTTACAATTATTCGTTATTACTTTAAAGATATCTTAGTATGTTTCGTAGCAGTTGTCTTCTTCAATGTAACTAACTATACAGTGACTGCCTACTTACCGACATACTTAGGACAAATTGTTAAGATTGACCAAACAACAACAAGTGTATTAATTACTTGTGTTATGGCAATTATGATTCCATTAGCTTTATTCTTCGGTAAATTAGCAGATAAAATTGGTGAGAAGAAGGTATTCTTAATTGGTACTGGTGGTCTGACACTATTAAGTATCGTTGCGTTTAGTTTATTAAATACGCAATCATTACCATTCATTATCCTTGGTGTGTTTATTTTAGGTTTCTTCTTATCAACATATGAAGCAACAATGCCTGGTTCATTACCAACAATGTTCTATACACATATTAGATATCGAACATTAGCGGTAACGTTTAATGTTTCCGTTTCATTATTCGGAGGTACGACACCTTTAGTGAACTCATGGTTAGTTGAATCAACTGGTAATATTTACGCACCAGCGTATTATTTAACAGCAATTAGTATTATCGGCTTTATTGTGATTGCAGTTCTACATGTAAGCACTGCCGGTAAATCACTTAAAGGATCTTATCCTAATGTTGATAATAAAAAAGATTTACAATTTTATGAATCAAATCCTAAAAAAGCATTATGGTGGATTAAGACTAAGAAAAATAAAAACGCATAGCAAATTCACATAACGCATTGATGCAAACGTGCATCAATGCGTTTTATGATTTATTCAGATTGCAACGGAAAAGCACATGCCAAAAATATAGCGTCAATGTTAGTTAGGCTTAAAGATACGCTCTAAGCATACGAGGGGGGACAATCCTCGTCTAACATTGACGCTATTTAAATAAGGTGAGTTTAGGAATGATTAATGACTTTTAAAGTTACTCAATAGTATTAGGGGGCATAAGAACTTTTAAGTCAATTTTGGGAATAATTCATCTGTTTGAATTCTCAATTTGGAAAACACTTTTACTGTGCTTCGTGTTGTATAAATGACTTAATAACTTAGTTTCATGTTATCAAGGTCATTTTCTAGTAGAGAGAGCAATTTATAGATTTCATTCTTGTTAAACGTTTCATCAAATTTTACCGTAATTGTCTTGAAGGTTTTCGTAATGATTTCGTACATTGGGATACCATTCTCTATATTTTGCTTGTAGATAATCATGATGTGTAATTCCTCCTTTGTCTCTCTACACTTAATATAGTAATTTAATTCTAAGGAAAAAACATGAGCCCGAGGTACCAACTTTATATACAACGTATAGCCTATCACTTTCTACGACTTAATACCTAGAATTTATAATAAGCCTAAATTAATGTGAATGACTTTAATAAAAATGCCTCCTCAATAAATGATCTTAAAAAAGACTTTATTGAGGAGGTTAGTTTGAGTTAATAAAAATTAAGTGTTTACTATTATACTTCTGTTACCTCTACATCGATGTGTTCAACGCGGTTATATGCGCCGTGATCTACAGGACCTACGAAGTCGTTCATTTTCCAACCGTTTTTAATTGCTGAAGCAACAAATGCTTTCGCACTAATCACAGCTTCTTTAGGTGATTTGCCATTTGCTAGGTATGCTGTTGTAGCAGCTGCAAACGTACAACCAGCACCATGGTTATAGCTTTGTTGGAACATATCTGTAGTTAATTGATAGAACGTGTTGCCATCATAGTATAAGTCGTAAGATTTATCTTGATCTAATGCTTTACCACCTTTAATAATAACGTGTTGTGCACCTTGATTATAAATAATTTCAGCAGCTTTCTTCATGTCTTCAATAGAAGTTAATTTACCTAAACCAGAAAGTTGACCAGCTTCAAATAAGTTAGGTGTGACAACAGTTGCTTTAGGTAATAAATGTTCAATCATTGCGTCAGTATTTCCTGGGTTAAGTACTTCATCTTCCCCTTTACATACCATAACAGGGTCGACTACGAAATATTGTGCACCTGATTGTTCAAATGCTTCACCAGCACGTTTAATGATTTCTTGTGTACCTAACATGCCTGTTTTAACTGCATCTGGACCAATTGAAATCGCTGTTTCTAATTGTTTTTCGAATAAATCCATTGGAAGAGGTGTCACATCATGTGACCAAGTTTCTTTATCCATCGTTACAACAGCAGTTAAAGCGACCATGCCGTATGTGTCTAATTCTTGAAATGTTTTAAGGTCAGCTTGCATACCAGCGCCCGCACTTGTATCTGAACCTGCAATTGTTAATACTTTTTTTAAAGCCATGTACATTCACTCCCGACAATTTCTAATCTATGTCTAATCATAGCATGTTTATCGGACAACGTGCTAGCTTGAAGTAATGGATGAAATCAATAACTTATAAGGTGCGCATTATGTTAAAATATGGCTTGAGGTGAAAGCGATGGAATGGTCAGAAATATTTCACGATATTACGGAACGACACGATTTTACAGAGATGCATGATTTTTTAGAAAAAGAATATACGACGCAAATTGTCTACCCAGATCGAGAAAATATTTATCAAGCCTTTGATTTAACACCATTTGAAAATGTAAAAGTAGTGATATTAGGTCAAGACCCTTATCATGGTCCAAATCAAGCGCATGGTTTAGCGTTCTCGGTACAACCCAATGCTAAGTTCCCGCCATCATTAAGAAATATGTACCAAGAATTAGAAGATGATATCGGATGTCACAGAACATCACCCCATTTACAAGATTGGGCACGCGAAGGCGTCTTATTACTCAATACCGTTTTAACGGTACGACAAGGCGAAGCGCATTCTCATAAAGATATTGGATGGGAAACATTTACAGATGAAGTCATTCAAGCGATTTCGAAACAACGTGAAGATGTTGTGTTCATATTATGGGGTAAACCTGCACAACAGAAGATTAAATTAATTGATACATCCAAACATTATATTATTAAATCACCACATCCAAGTCCTTTATCGGCGTATCGCGGATTTTTTGGTTCTAAACCATATTCAAAGGCGAATGATTATTTAATAAGTAAAGGTAAAACACCTATAAATTGGTGTGAGAATGGGGAGGTTTAAATGAATAAAGCACAAGTAATTCAGTTGATTGAACAAGAATTAGTGCAAGCTGATGAGGCGACGAATGCGCAACAATTTGAGAAACATATGTATGCAATCCATACACTAACGTCGATCTATGCCAATGGTGACAGTAAGTCGGTGTCTTCTAAGACACAAAGTCAAGATTTTACCAATACGGTGACGCCGTCATTTTCAAAAGTAAATCAAAGTTCGACTACATCAACGTCACAAGATAAATTTAAAGTGACAGCTGCAGAAATCGAAGCGATGGGTGGAACAGTTCCAAATACCATGAAATCGACACAGAATAATCACTTACCGTCTAATACGATGATCACGGACGATGAAATCGGTAATGGGGAATCCATATTTGATTTTTAAACTGAATAAGGAGAATGAAGAGATATGATGAAATTGTTTATAATACTAGGTGCGTTATGTACGATGATGTCAGTTGGTACTGGGGCGTTTGGTGCGCACGGACTTGAAGGTAAATTATCGGATAAATATATGTCAGTTTGGGAAAAAGCGGTAAATTATCAAATGTACCATGGATTAGGATTAATCATTATTGGCGTGATTAGCGGTACAACATCTATTAATGTGAATTGGGCAGGCTGGCTACTCTTCCTAGGTGTCGTGTTCTTTAGTGGTTCATTATATATTCTAGCTTTAACACAAATCCGCATTTTAGGAGCGATTACACCTATTGGTGGCGTATTATTTATTGCAGGTTGGCTTATGCTTATCATTTCTACATTTAAATTTGTAGGGTAATATTTAATATGATTTAAAGCCTTTATGTCATTGAATTTAAGTAGATAAACACTTATATTGTATCAATACTATAGATTGAATAACTCACCTTTGGGGTATATAGCATACTTGAGGTGAGTTTATTTTATGAGCAAAAATAATAAAAATCAGAATATAGATCGAGGCGATTTGAAACAGAACCTCTCTGAAAAATTTGTCTGGGCGATTGCTTATGGTTCATGTATTGGTTGGGGTGCCTTTATTTTACCTGGAGATTGGATTAAGCAATCTGGGCCAATTGCGGCATCTATCGGTATCGTTATTGGTGCATTATTAATGATACTTATTGCAGTGAGTTATGGCGCTTTAGTAGAGCGATTTCCAGTTTCAGGGGGCGCCTTTGCATTTAGTTATTTAAGTTTTGGAAGATATGTTAGTTTCTTCTCGTCATGGTTTCTAACATTTGGCTATGTATGTGTGGTTGCACTTAATGCGACTGCGTTTAGTTTATTAGTGAAATTTCTACTTCCAGATTTGCTTAATAATGGGCGGTTATACACGATTGCAGGATGGGATGTTTACATAACTGAAATCATTATTGCAACAGTGTTATTACTAGTGTTTATGTTTGTAGCCATTCGTGGTGCAAGTGTATCTGGTTCATTACAATATTACTTTTGTGTAGCTATGGTCATCGTTGTCTTACTGATGTTCTTTGGCTCATTCTTTGGTAATAATTTTGATTTTAATAATTTACAACCATTAGCCAATCCAAGTACAGGCTGGTTTACATCTATTATTATGATTGTGGCGGTAGCGCCATGGGCTTATGTTGGATTTGACAACATTCCCCAAACTGCGGAGGAATTTAACTTTTCACCGAATAAGACGTTTAAATTAATTGTTTATAGTTTGCTTGCAGCGTCATTAACTTATGTCGTTATGATTTTATATACAGGTTGGTTAAGTACGAATAGTGCAAGTTTAAATGGTAATTTATGGGTGACAGGTGCAGCAACACAAACTGCCTTTGGTTATATTGGCTTAGGTGTATTAGCTATAGCGATTATTATGGGTATTTTTACAGGTTTAAATGGCTTCTTGATGAGTGCCAGTCGATTACTCTTCTCTATGGGGCGTTCTGGAATTATGCCAACTGCGTTTAGTAAATTACATTCTAAGTATAAAACACCTTATATTGCGATTATCTTTTTAGTAGCTGTAACTTTAATTGCGCCTTGGTTAGGTCGTACGGCATTAACATGGATTGTTGATATGTCGTCAACAGGCGTATCGATTGCTTATTTTATTACATGTTTATCTGCTGCTAAGTTATTTAGCTTTAATAAAGAAAGCAATACGTATGGGCCTGTCTATAAGACATTTGCCATTTTAGGTTCGATTGTATCGTTTATCTTCCTTTTATTATTATTAGTGCCTGGTTCACCGGCGTCACTGTCAATGCCGTCTTATATTGCGTTAGGCGGATGGCTAGTGATAGGATTGATTTTCTTTGTGATTCGCTATCCTAAATTAAAGAACATAGATAGTGATGAATTGAGTCGATTAATTTTAAATCGTTCTGAAAAAGAAGTTGAGGATATGGTAGACGATACCTATAAATCATAGAGTGAAAAAACGTTCAATTTAAAAAGCGCGGGCTCAATGAGCCACGCGCTTTTTAAATATCATATATATAATCAAAGACGTTAAATTCTTTTTCGTGTTCTTGCAAATCCAGATAATATAATTTTAGAAATTTGGTCTGCAAATAATAAGCCAAGTGCAATGGCACCTGCAATCAGTGTGACTTCAAGCATTGTATTAATGGCTTTACTAAAGTCTAATAGCACCAAGTTCTTAGTTGCATCAAATGCAAGGCCACCTGGGACAAGTGGAATGATGCCAGGTACCATGAAGATAATTGCCGGCTCTCTCTTTGTACGAGCCATATAATGACTAATTAAACCTAGTGCTAAACTACCAAAGAAACTTGAATAAATGGTATGTACATTTAACCCTTGAAAGAAGAGAATGTAAACCATCCAACCACAGGCACCTACAAACCCACATGAAAGATAGAGCTTTCTAGGTGCGTCGAAGATCACACAGAAAAATAGTGAAGCGGTATAACTAAAAATTAAGTTTAATATCCAAAACATTCATTCCCACTCCTAAACTAAAATTAATACTGAGCCAACGCCAGCGCCAATACCAAAAGCGGTGACAAGTGCTTCTAAGGATTTCGTTGTAAACATAAGCATATGGCCACCAAATAAGTCTTGTATGGCATTGGTTATAAGCACCCCGGGAACGATTGGCATAACAGAGGCGATAATAATGGTTGCGAGGTCTCCGGTAGGTAATAAGTGATGTCCCAGTACCGATATAATACCGATAACAAGCGATCCTAGAAATTCTGGAATGAATTGCGCATGTAAGCGTCTATCTAAAATTTCAACGACAAGATAGCCTAAGCCACCTGCTAACAGTGCTGTAATAACATCGATCAGTTTACCATCTTGTAAGTACAAGAAACTAATCGCGATAATAGCCGCAGCAATCCCTTTAAATAATAAGCTACTATCTCGTTTAGCAACATATATATTTTCAAGCTTTAGTTTAGCTTCTTCAAGTGTAATAGCACCTTTGGTTATTAAACGTGAAATTTCGTTTGTTTGTGAAATTTTAATGAGATTGGTATCACGTGAGTTAATTCTAAAAATTCGAGGATAAGATTCGTTGTGTAATGTAAATTGAATGACAGTATTAGTGACAAAGCTATTACTTTCAGAATAGCCAAGTTTACGCGCAATACGAGTCATCGTATCTTCAACACGTGTTCCTTCTGCACCCGATTCTAATAATATACGTCCAGCCATCATGACGACGTCTTTGATTAATTTTTCATCTGCATTTTCATGTATTTGTGTATTATCCATTTCATCACCATTCGTTAAGATGTATTCATAATTATAGTCAATCAATCTGAGATATTAAAGCTATTTATACTTAAGTTGTCATATTAAATCGACTAATTCATTTAAAGTCATACGTTTATAGTAAGTTGTTATAAACATGCGTGAAGGCATTATTGAGTGTATGTCGTTAGGGGATTTACTAAAAATTAAGTTGGCATTCAATGACTACAACGCATACGCCATTCTGCACAATGAAGACAGTATACCATTAAAGTAGTCGAGATAAATCAAAGCGTGTATAATAATCAAAATAGTATAAAATTGCAATATATTTAAAACGAAAACGATATAGAAACTCATTCTATAATGTTTCAAAATATTACAATTTGGTTAAATAATAATTAGTTAGCAATTTATGAGTCATATTGGGTAGCGACAATATGATTATGATTGTTAATGTTCAGAGTAGTAATTAAGTTCTCCCAAAACGCATACTACACTATAATAGCCTGAGACATCGCATGTGTCTCAGGTTGTTTTTACTGCGGACTTGTGCACGACTTTACTAGACTATAGTATTTCCCTAAATGGTCGTCGATTAAACTATGATTAGATGAATCATAGTGAATATTGCAGTTCGATATCATAGTGTTAATGGGAGTATTTAAAACGGATTTCTATATTTAATAAATAAGAAGTTGGGAGCGGGACAGAATTCATTTGAATTCGTCGTCCCACTCCCAGCTTGCTTAGCTTGTAGAATTTCTTGATGAAATTCTCTTTGTTGGGGCCCCGCCCGCAAGGATGACTAGAACTGAGAAAAGCTTTATTAAAGCGCATTCTCAGTTCAGTCAGCTACTGCGAATTTGCAAAATAGCTGCATTATATTATTTATGTCTCAGCCTCAACAAGTTATACATAAACAAGTGATAAAATGACTTAACAATAGGTTAGATAGCGAAGAAGTGTTCGAAATCATCTGTTGTTAAGATATGACCAATGTAGAACCCACCAAATTCTCCATATCTAGCGGTTGTTTCGTCAAAACGCATTTCATATACAATCTTCTTGAATTGTAGTACATCGTCTGAGAATAGCGTTACACCCCATTCAAAGTCATCGAAACCAACTGATCCAGTGATAAATTGTTTGATTTTACCTGCATATTGTCGACCAATCATACCATGGTTATACATTAATTTCTTACGTTCTTCCATTGGTAACATATACCAGTTGTAAGTTTCATTACGACGTTTATCCATTGGGTAAAAACAAATATATTCTGTTCTAGGTAATTCAGGATATAATCTTGCTCTAATATGTGGATTTTGATATGGATCTTCATCCGATTTACCTGCTAGATAATTACCTAATTCAATAACTGATACGTATGAGTAAGTTTGAATTAAGAAATCAGCAATACGAAGTTTATTGAATTCATTCTCAATCTCATTTAATTCTTTCATTTCCGGACGTAAATACCATAATAATATGTCGGCTTTTTGACCAGTAATATTATATAGTGCATAGTCACCGGCTTGTTGTTCTCTGGCGCTAGCTTTATCGTTAATGAATGTCTTGAATTCATTAATCATTGCTTCACGTTCGTCCTCAGGCACTAGTCTGAATGTTGCCCAATCAACAGCATAGAATAAATGAAGACTGTACCAACCATCTAAAGTTTCAGCTGCTTCACTCATGTGTATCGCTCCTTCGAAAATTGATTATTATTGTTTAATACAGACTAAATTTTATCATAAAGAGAATTAGTAAACATACTTAAATGATTACAAATTAGTGAAATGGAAATATCAATACAAATACAGTATAATTAGGTTGCAAAATATTATTATGAAATTATTTAGGAGGGCATTATGTCTAGTTTATTAGATGTATTACAAGAGAAACTTTCAGGAAAAAATGTCAAAATCGTATTACCTGAGGGTGAAGATGAGCGTGTGTTAACAGCTGCTACACAATTACAAGCAACTGACTATGTAACACCTGTCGTTTTAGGTGACTATGACAAAATTAATTTATTAGCTAAAGACAAAGGATTAGATGTTTCAGATATCGAAATCATCAATCCATCTACAAGTGAACTAAAACCAGAATTAGTTAAATCATTCGTTGAACGCCGTAAAGGTAAAGCGACTGAAGAACAAGCTGAAGAATTATTAAATAACGTTAACTATTTCGGTACAATGTTAGTTTATGCTGGTCATGCTGACGGATTAGTAAGTGGTGCTGCGCATTCAACTGGAGATACTGTTCGCCCTGCATTACAAATCATTAAAACAAAACCAGGCGTATCTAAAACTTCTGGTATCTTCTTTATGATTAAAGATGACCAACAATATGTATTTGGTGACTGTGCAATCAATCCAACATTAGAATCATCTGATTTAGCAGAAATCGCTGTTGAAAGTGCGAAATCAGCTAAAAGCTTCGGCATGGACCCACGCGTTGCGATGTTAAGTTTCTCAACTAAAGGTTCAGCTAAATCTGACGATGTTGATAAAGTTGCAAATGCAGTTAAATTAGCTCAAGAAAAAGTAGAATCTGAAGGCTTAACAGATGTTGTCATTGATGGTGAATTCCAATTTGATGCTGCCATTGTACCTTCAGTAGCAGAGAAAAAAGCACCAGGTGCTAAAATCCAAGGTAATGCAAATGTGTTTGTATTCCCAAGCTTAGAAGCTGGTAACATTGGATACAAAATTGCGCAACGTTTAGGTGGATTTGACGCAGTTGGTCCTGTATTACAAGGTTTAAACTCACCTGTTAACGACTTATCACGCGGTTGCTCAACTGAAGACGTTTATAAATTATCAATCATTACAGCTGCTCAAACATTACAATAATGGATTTAGCAAGCAAGTACTTTAATGATATTGATTGGCGCTATGTAGATCATTCATCTGGTTTAGCGCCAATGCAATCATTTGCTTTTGACGATACGTTTTCAGAAAGTGTAGGTAAAGATTTATCATGCAACGTGGTTAGAACGTGGATCCACCAACATACAGTTATTCTTGGTATCCATGATTCTCGCTTGCCATTTCTTAAAGATGGTATTCGATATTTAACGGATGACATTGGTTATAATGCCATTGTGAGAAACTCAGGTGGTCTTGGTGTCGTGTTAGATCAGGGTGTGTTAAATATTTCTCTTATTTTCAAAGGTCAAACTGAAACGACCATTGATGAAGCATTTACAGTGATGTACTTATTGATTTGTAAAATGTTCGAAAATGAAAATGTAGAGATTGATACACGTGAAATTGAGCATTCATACTGCCCAGGTAAATTCGACTTAAGCATAGACGGTAAAAAGTTTGCCGGCATTTCACAACGACGTGTTCGAGGTGGTATTGCAGTTCAAATATACCTCTGCGTTGAAGGTTCAGGTTCAGAACGTGCAGAAATGATGCGTGTCTTTTATGAACATGCGCTAAAAGGTGAAGTAACTAAATTTAAATATCCAGATATTCAACCTGAATGTATGGCATCACTTGAAACACTCCTTGGACGAGACATTAAAGTGCAAGATGTGATGTTTCAACTATTGCACGCGATTAAAGATTTAGGTGGTAATCTGAATATGGATCCCATCACAGAAGATGAATGGTCACGTTATGAAGGTTATTTCGACAGAATGATAGATCGCAATGAGAAGATGAATCGTTCAATAGAAGGAAATTAAGCGTGAAACAACTTTTAAAATAAAAAATTTGATACAGTTAAAGGAGACTTTCTATTACTTTTATATAGTTTAGAAAGTCTCCTTTTCATTTGAATAAATGTAAAGTTTAGTGGAATTATATATCAAATTTATTATAAATTGCTATATTCCTATTACTTTTTATAGTAATATAGTTTAGGTGGATTAATATAAAAACAATGTATATTGCGTGTCATCATCATGCGCAGAGAGTGGGTTCAAACCGCGGAATGGATCGATCAATCGTAAACCATTGACATAGCAGTATGTTAGAGATTTTAAATTTTAGGGTATAATTATTTTTAAGTTTTAAAGTAAATAATTTGAGTCTATTTTTAATCAGTTTGCAACAAACGCAAAAATGAATTTAGACGAAGACAAATGTCATTAAAGATAAATTTACGTATATATACATCGATAAAAATCGATAAATCAAACACCAAGTTACTTAAGCATACATAGAGTTGGCAGATTAAGGATATATGCATGATACGTATGTCCACTGATCTCGAAAATAATTTTTCAGAAAGAATATTAAAGGTGAGATATCATGGTACAACGTGGCTATGGGGAGTCTAACGGCAAAATAATATTAATCGGGGAGCATGCAGTCACATTCGGTGAACCTGCAATTGCGATTCCGTTCACTTCAGGAAAAGTAAAAGTCTTAATTGAAAGTTTAGAAAAAGGGAATTACTCAGCAATTCAAAGTGATGTCTATGATGGACCACTTTATGATGCGCCAGAACATTTGAAATCGTTAATAGGGCATTTCGTTGAAAACAAAAAGGTAGAAGAGCCGTTATTAATTAAAATTCAAGCTAATTTACCCCCATCTAGAGGGTTAGGTTCAAGTGCAGCAGTTGCTGTAGCTTTCATAAGGGCAAGCTATGATTATTTAGGCTTACCATTAACGGATAAAGAATTATTAGAAAATGCAGACTGGGCAGAACGTATTGCACATGGTAAACCAAGCGGTATAGACACAAAGACGATTGTGACAAATCAACCTGTTTGGTATCAAAAAGGTGAAGTTGAAATATTAAAGACATTAGATTTAGATGGCTATATGGTTGTTATCGATACAGGTGTCAAAGGTTCAACTAAACAAGCAGTTGAAGATGTCCATCAATTATGTGATAACGACAAAAATTACATGCAAATTGTTGAACATATTGGATCTTTAGTGTATTCAGCAAGTGAAGCCATTGAGCATCATAGTTTTGATCAATTAGCAACAATCTTTAATCAATGTCAAGATGACTTAAGAACATTAACAGTAAGTCACGATAAAATTGAAATGTTTCTTCGTTTAGGAGAAGAAAATGGATCGGTCGCTGGCAAGTTAACAGGTGGCGGTCGAGGTGGTAGTATGCTTATCTTAGCTAAAGAATTGCAAACAGCTAAGCGTATTGTCGCTGCCGTTGAAAAAGCTGGTGCACAACATACATGGATTGAGAAGTTAGGAGGATAAACCATTGAAAAAGAGTGGTAAAGCACGCGCACATACGAATATTGCACTGATTAAATATTGGGGTAAAGCAGATGAAGCATTAATTATTCCAATGAATAATAGTTTGTCAGTTACACTAGACCGTTTCTACACTGAAACGCGTGTTACATTTGACGATACATTGACTGAAGATCAGTTAATCCTTAACGGGGAAACTGTAAACGCTAAAGAAAGCGCTAAGATTCAACGTTATATGGACATGGTTCGTAAAGAAGCAGGTATTTCAGAACATGCACTTATTGAAAGTGAAAATTTTGTTCCGACAGCTGCAGGATTAGCGTCTTCAGCGAGTGCGTATGCTGCATTAGCTGGTGCGTGTAATGAAGCTCTACAATTAGGTTTGTCTGATAAAGACCTTTCACGTTTAGCGCGTCGTGGTTCTGGTTCAGCATCGCGAAGTATTTATGGCGGATTTGCTGAATGGGAAAAAGGGCATGATGATGAAACGTCTTATGCACACCGTGTTGAATCCGACAGTTGGGAAAACGAATTGGCTATGATTTTTGTAGTCATTAATAATAAATCTAAAAAAGTATCTAGTCGCTCGGGCATGTCATTGACACGTGATACGTCTCGCTTTTATCAATATTGGCTAGATCATGTTGAACCAGATTTGAAAGAGACGAAAGCGGCAATTAGTCAAAAAGATTTCAAGCGTATGGGTGAAGTGATAGAAGGCAATGGTTTACGTATGCACGCTACAAATTTAGGTGCACAACCGCCATTTACATATTTAGTACAAGAAAGTTACGATGCAATGCGCATCGTTCAGGAATGTAGGGAAGCGGGTTTACCATGTTACTTTACAATGGACGCGGGACCTAATGTCAAAGTATTGATCGAGAAGAAAAATCAACAAGCCATCGTAGATAAATTTTTACAAGCGTTTGATCAATCAAAAATCATCACAAGTGATATTACACAATCAGGAGTCGAAATAATTAAGTAAGGAAGAGATATAATGATTCAGGTGAAAGCACCAGGAAAGCTTTATGTAGCAGGCGAATATGCAGTGACTGAGCCGGGATATAAGTCTGTCTTAATTGCAGTTGATCGATTTGTGACTGCTACGATTGAAGCTTCAAATGAGGTAACAGGTACGATTCACTCAAAGACACTACATTATGAGCCTGTAACGTTTAATCGCAATGAAGATAAAATAGATATCTCCGATGCCAATGCTGCGAGTCAATTGAAATATGTTGTAACTGCGATTGAAGTTTTTGAACAATATGCAAGAAGTTGCAATATTGAATTAAAGCACTTTCATTTAGAAATTGACAGTAACTTAGATGATGCTTCAGGTAACAAGTATGGGCTCGGCTCGAGTGCAGCTGTCTTAGTATCTGTTGTTAAGGCATTAAATGAGTTTTACGATATGCAATTGTCTAATTTATATATTTATAAATTGGCGGTCATTTCTAACATGCGACTACAAAGTTTAAGCTCATGTGGTGATATTGCTGTCAGCGTGTATAGTGGATGGCTAGCTTATAGTACGTTTGATCATGATTGGGTTAAACAACAGATGGAAGAAACTTCAGTTAGTGAAGTACTAGAAAAGAATTGGCCGGGACTTCATATTGAACCGCTACAGGCACCAGAAAATATGGAAGTGTTAATTGGGTGGACAGGTTCACCTGCATCGTCACCACATTTAGTTAGTGAAGTCAAACGCTTGAAATCAGACCCTTCTTTCTACGGAAGATTCCTTGATCAGTCGCATGCGTGTGTTGAAAACTTAATTTATGCCTTTAAAACGAATAACATTAAAGGTGTTCAAAAGATGATACGACAAAATCGCATGATTATTCAACAAATGGATAATGAGGCGACGGTTGATATCGAAACTGAAAATTTAAAATTATTATGTGATATTGGAGAACGTTATGGTGCTGCTGCTAAGACATCTGGAGCTGGCGGCGGTGACTGTGGTATCGCAATTATCGATAATCGTATCGATAAAAATCGTATTTATGATGAATGGGCATCTCACGGTATTAAACCGTTGAAATTTAGAATTTATCATGGACAATAATCATATTCGCACGTAAACGAGTGGGACTAAATTCAAATGTTGAATCAAAGTCTTGCTCTTTTTTAATGAAAGTGCGCATGACTTTTAATGATTTGCTTGAATTTTTTAGTAAAAGGAGTAAAATAATTAGAGTTAAATTCATCGATGCGTATGTAAAACTTTTTAAAAAATTTATATAGCAATGACAATATAGAAAGGTAGGTGGCAAGGTGAAAAATAAATTCTTGATTTGTGATGAATGTCAGGCGGTTAATATTAAAACGTTGAAGAGAAAACTAGAGAAGTTAGATCCAGAAGCGGAAATTGAAATTGGTTGCCAATCTTATTGTGGTCCTGGACGTCGAAAAACGTTTGCTTTTGTCAATAATCGTCCACTTGCTGCGCTTACTGAAGACGAACTATTAGAAAAAGTCACAGCCCAGCTTAAAAAACCAAGAGATCCGGAAGAAGAAGAGCGTCTAAGAAAACGTAATGAAGAACGTAAACGTCGTAAAGAAGAACAAGACCGCAAGCTAAAAGAAAAATTAGCTAAACGTAAAGCGAATAAATAATTAAATGTTAGTATAAATTGAGCTATGAATGTATTCTAATCTGAATATTGTCGTAGCTTTTTTAATGTTAAAAAAAAGCACTTAGAAGATTATCGTCTTCTAAGTGCTTAATTAGGTTTAATCCTATGACATTACAACAACGTTAGTTGCTTGTTCGCCACGTTGACCTTCAGTAATATCGAAGTCAACTTTTTGACCTTCTTCTAAAGTTTTGTAACCTTCACCAGCGATACCGCTGAAGTGTACGAATACGTCGTTACCATCTTCTCTTTCGATGAAACCAAAACCTTTTTCTGCGTTAAACCATTTTACTGTACCGTTATTCATATAGAATACCTCCATGTGCTTTTGCACGAATATTTGTAACAAATTCATTTATAAAAAAGAGAGTATTCTAGACAAACACACTACATTTAAATTCACGAGCTTTTATTACGTTAGATTAACTATAACTGTTATTCGTTAATAAGTAAAGCTTTTTATTTTTAAAAATATTGATAAGTTGAAATTATATCTCTCCATGCACTAATATGACAACGTTTTGGCACATAAAAAATATTTTAAATATTAAATAAATCGTTAAATGATTCGACGATAGTTGGGTGCGTATAAATCGTATCTCTCAATGTTTGATAAGGAATATGCTGATCGATAGCTAATTTAATTAAGTTGATAATTTCTTCAGATTCTTTACCGTAAAGGGTAGCACCTAAAATCATATCGTTATCTTTGTTTATAACTACTTTGAAAATTCCACGCGCATCATTATTAATCTTATGTCTTGGAATTTGAGAGACAAGTAATGTATTTTCTATATAATTATAGCCTTGAGACTGTGCTTCTTTAGCCGTTAAACCAACTCGAGATAATGGTGGGTCAATAAAGACAGAGTAAGGGATTGTACCACGGTTACCCGTTGTTCGCGAGCGATCTCCAAATAATTCAGACTGCAGTATTCGATAATCATCTAGCGAGATATACGTAAATTGTAGTCCACCTTTGACATCTCCTGCTGCATAAATGTGGGCAACTGATGTCTGTAAATGCGCGTTCACTTTAATTTCACCACGTTCGCCAAGTTCAATATCAGTGTGTTCAAGTGCTAAGTCAGTGTTAGGTACACGTCCAGTCGCTAACAGTACGGCATCAGCTGAGAAATTACCTTGAGTAGTTACAACTGTTGTTTGATTGCCCTCATTTTTAAATGCTTGTGTTTCTACATTTGTAATAAACGAAATGCCTTTATCTTCTAAATCTTTAATTGCATGAGTAACCACGTCTTGATCTTCTCGTGGCATGATTTGTGAACCATATTCTAAAACAGTAACTTTAGTACCGAAATTTGCAAACATCGAAGCAAATTCTAAAGCGATATAGCCACCGCCAATAATTACTAAATGCTTAGGTTGATATGAAATATTTAATAATCCACGTGAATCATATAAATGTTGTGCGGTCTCTATCCCTTTGATAGCAGGAATATTTGATTTCGCACCAGTATTAATAACAATCTTATCTGCTGTTAATGTCTGAGCAACAGAACCATCTTCGCTTACAAGATTAACTTCTGTATTGGATTTAAATTGAGCTTTGTAAGTGAATACATCAATATTTGCATCATTTGCTAAGTTATCATAATTTTTCTTATTTAATGCACGAACTACGTCTTTTTTTCTTGAAAAGGCAGAACCAAAATCTGTACCGTCCATACCATCATGCACGAGCACTTTAGAGGGGATACAGCCGTGATTGCAAGACTGTACATACTTCCATAGTTTATTAATAAAATTCGATACTAGTAATTTTAAGCGAATTCCTTTTCCGGCTAGTGTTACCAGTACCGATTATATACTCAAAATAAATATTCTTTATTGCCATTTTGATAAAATCTTCTTTATCTTCATCGCTTGAAATGTCCCACATTTCAAGTAGTAAATCTTTGTATTGTTTTATATCTTCGATATCGTATTGCTTAACTTCTCTATTTTCATTTTGCTTTTCATATTCTGCGATAGTCTGATCAGTTTCTTTAATTAAATCGAATAACTCATCTTCTTGCATCAAACCACTTGCATATAATTTATGATACCTTTTGCGTTGTTCCATTACTTTATTAATATCAATAGTTATTTCAGGTTCGTTTTGTTTTTGAGTAACTTCATATTTTTCTAAATCAAAACGTTTGAGATAATTATAAAATACTTTTATCACTTCTTTTTCTTTTATATACACGGGTTTTAAATTAGGTGTAACCTTACAATTATTGCAATAATATTGTTTAACAAAAATGTATCCTGAGTTAGATTTCTTTTTGTGAGAATTCAATGTTAATCTAGCATTGCAAACCGGACATACAAGTTTACCTCTAAATATAGATGTGTGCCTAACTTTTTTAGTATTCACTCGCTCATTCAATCTATCTTTTACCTTTTCGTACATTTCATCGGTAATAATTGGCTCGTGATTATTCTCTATATGTACGCCTCCCCAATCAAAATGACCTCGTGTAAATGGGTTCCTTAACGCATGTGTAATGGTTCTCCCTTGCCATTGAGTATTGTTCGGTGGGGGAATATCAGAATTGTTTAATTTACGTGCTATTGCTTTAGCACTTTGACCTTTCATCGCCTCATCATATGCCCACAAAATAACATCTTTATACTTATTAGGAACAAACTTATTATCCACACGGTCATAATAGAATGGCGGGGTAGTAAGCATGATGCCTTTTCTAAGTGCTGCAAGTTTACCCATTTGTGTACGTTCTCGTATCGTTTCACGTTCCCACTCTGCCATTGCACCGACTAACGTAACGAATAACCTACCCATTGCTGTCGTAGTGTCATAGACTTCAGTAGCACTTCTAAATGATACGTCGTTTTTCTCGAATATTTCTAGCAAGTCCAATAAGTCACGTACATTACGTGTAAGCCTATCTAATTTGTAGACTAAGACTAAATCAAACTTATTTATATCATTCATCAAACGTTGTAATTCTGGTCTGTCACGTTTAGCACCTGAATAACCAGCATCTATATAAGTATCGTAAACAGTCCAATCGTTAATGTCGCAAAACGATTTAAGTTTACGTTCTTGTTCTTCGATTGAGTGGCCGTGTTCTTTCTGCTCTAAAGTCGAAACTCTGCAGTAGACTGCTACTTTCATTTTCTCACTCCTAGTATTAAAACAAGAGCAAAGATGTTATAATAAATGTGTGCAATTTCTTAATTGCTCTGTTGTTTTCTTATTAAAATCTTTGCGTTATCAGTTTCGGTTTGGTCGCCAGTTGCTGATAACGTTTTTTTATGTGATACGCTTAAAGATGTTATTAATCTTTATAAACATCTTTATTTTCAGTTAATGGTATATCGTTTTTTACCATATATTCCAATTGCTTCATACTGTACACTGGAACTTTTATTAATTCGTCCCAGTGTTTCGGTTCTTGTTCGAAATCACTTTCCATATCCCGTCTCTCCTTTATCACTCAAAAATTTGATAGTTATAAATCACTTTACCTATTACTTCAATTTCATCTGTACTGTCAATATCATATGTATTCGTTTTAAATTCATCTGAATAACTGACAGGATCTAAATGTAATTTTGTTTCTGTTCGTCTCACTCGTTTTACAGTATATTCTCCACCTAAACGTAAAACTAAGATATCGTTATTATTCAATCTATAATCTTGATTGCGTCTATAATCGTGAATAATGATATACGAGCCATTAGATAACACTTTATTCATGCTATCGCCATTCACTTGCAAAGCAATACACTCTTTAGGGTTTCGACCATTAAAAGCAATATCAGGTACTTCTAATTCTTTTGTATCAACTTCCACAGTTTCGAAATTACCAGCTGACACTTGACCGTAGTAAGGTACTTGGTAATATTTATCTATCTTTTCAATTGGAACAATGTCATCTTCCAAACCTATTAAATAATCCATGCTTACACCAAAATAAGTTGCTAATTGCGATACAGTTTTTGCGATTGGTTCTGATTTATCATTTTCCCAGTTTGATAATTTCCCTTTTGTAAAACTATTTCTTTTGTCTTTTGCCGGGAATTGTTCGTGTAAATCATCGCTAAGTTGTTGCAATGTCATTCCTTTTTGCTTTCTTAATTTCTTTATACGTGAGCCGAAAGTCATATCAGTTTCTCCTTTGTTGTAATGTATTTGATACATTTATAATATACAACATATGTAAAATAATCACAACACTTATATAGGAAGAAATAAAAAAGTTATAAATTTACGACAAAAGTATTGACCTAGGTTACATTATCGTGTAATATAATAGACAAGTCGTAAAAACACGACAGAAAGAGGTGTAAGAATGAAAGGTTATAGCAAACTTAAAGGTCTATTAAAAGAACGAGGTATTAACCATGATGTTCTTGCTGATTTACTTGATGTACACAGAGTTACAGTAAGTAACAAGTTAAATCGTTCTCACGGTGCAGACTTTACAATGACAGAAGTCAGAAAGCTGTGTTTGTACTTAGATGTAAGTGCAGACATATATTTTTTAAATGTAAGTCGTGAAAACACGACAAAAGAACCGCAAACAACTTAAAGGAGGCAAAACACATGCAAGAGCAAAACAAAAAATCTCGATGTAGCGACGACCACATCAAGATTACTGGTTGGGAAATAGTTGATATTAATAGAAAACTAAACTTCTTTAATTACTTAATAATAATTTTAATAGTGCTAGAAGTGTTCCAAATACTCCTGTTATAGAAGGGATTAAGACTTTAAAAGTCGTTTTCCAGAAAGCTTTTCTACCATCGGTGGTTATAAATCTTTTAGTTGTTGTTCCACGTAGAGGAAAACCATTAACGTAGAAAGTTTCACCAGGTTCAGAGTCAATATAATTCTTATCTAACATTTCACGAAGATTTTTATCTTCAAATTCTATATTTACTGAACCTTTTATATAAGCAACTAAAAGCTTCCAATATATACCAGGTGTCATATCAATCACCTCCAAAGGTGATTATACCAAATATCGAACAAACAACTTAAAGGAGGAAATCAAATGCAGGAACAAAATAAAAAACCTCAAACTACTCATGGCAGTGAGCAGAGTGAGGTGAATGTTAAAAATAATTTAGTTACTTTTTAAAGTTCGGATAATAAGTTGATAAAAAACTAATTAAACACACTATAGCAAGGATTAATGAGTTTTGAATGTGTAGGTCGTTATCGTTTATATAATTAGTTGCAAAGTTTCCAATATCAGTACTTGCACCAATACTACTCGACCATCGCACTACTGTTTTGAAAGGATGTGGATAATCATTTTTGAAAGCATCGATAAATTTATTGTATTTATTATCAGCATTCTGATTATTTATTGGATAGGTCGAATTGATGGTTTCAACCAAAGTAGAAATAGCAGTTGGATTGATATAAAAATCTCGAATGGTTTGTTGCGCTTGAGACACTACATCATCGTCAAACCCATAACTATTTTTAAAAGACTTTATAGCTTTTTCAGAAAATAAATTTCTTTGGAAATTATAAGGATTAGATATATTAGGAAAATTCCAATTAAACGATGGTTTCCTAGTTAATGTAATTAATTCTGATAATTTTAAATTTACTACATTTACATTACCCATTCGTAAAAGTTGATTTTTTAATTGCCTATTAATTTCTAAGGTATTAGTTAAGTTTTGATTTGATAGTAATGAAGGTTTCAATGCTGTTCGTTTCGCTGATTCAAGATCGGAAACGGTTTTGTTAATAATTCCTCGAACATTTCTTAGAGGATCAATATACATTATTTTTCACCACCTACCATCGCAGTAGCGATAACCAAATTATACACGAAAGGAGTGGCCGTCATGCCACCACACATCCAAACAATGATGTTTAACTTTTTTGCCAAACGTGGCTACTTAGAGCCGGCGATGAAAAATTTAGAAGAAAGGAGGTTAAGAGAATGTCAAACAAAGACAAAACAATTTTAATCAGTGGAATGATGTTCAACGTAATATTCTTTTTAACAATGATGCTAAACATCTTCATCACTAACGCATTAGCGATAGGTATGGTTGCGTCAGGAGTAACTTATCTGTTTTTCGACAAATTATTTTACGCACAAAAAAAGACCGAAAGTCGCTGCAACGACTAACAGTCAAACACTTAACAAAAATTTCATCTTAATCATATAACGGGAGGCACATATATGCAAGAGGTAACTATATCTTTAAAAGAATATAACAACTTACTTAAAGACAGTAGAGATTTAGTTCTAGTTAGTTTAGAAAACAAGAAATTAAAAAGACAACTAGACACTGCTAACGAGCATATCAAAGATTTAAACGACAATATCAATTTATATATTAGCCTATATCAAAGTGCAGATGCTAGAGCAGATAGAGCAGACAAGAGATTGGAGGAGTATATCAATGTCAAACACATATAACTTAACTCAAGCCTACTTAGAAGTTTTGAACAAATTAGATGAAGGTTATTCGTTTGAAGATTTAAAAGATACTTTGGATAGCATTGAAGAAGAATTGAATATAAAAGTCGATAACACAATCGGCTTAAAGCGTTCGGTAGATGCTGATGTTGAAACTATTGATAAGGAAATTAAACGTCTACAAGCGATCAAAAAACAAAAAGCAAACCTATCAGACCGTTTGAAAGGTTACTTGCTAGATATGTTAGATCAACGTCAATTGGATAAGTACCGTACATCTACTAACTACATTTACAAACGCAGTAACGCACCTAGCGTACACATCACGAACGAAGGATTAATTGATAAAGCATATTTCGTAGAACAAGAACCTAAATTAGATAAAAAAGCTTTAAAAGAAGATATTCAAGCTGGTGCAGATGTTGAAGGTGCAGAATTAGTAAGCTCAACAAGTTTGGTGGTGAAGTAGATGGAATTCAATATTTCAAACGCTAAAGAGATTACAACAGACAAATCAACGTATCTCATATATGCAAAACCTGGCACAGGTAAAACACACACATTAAATTTCTTACCTGGCAAGACACTTTATATCAACGTAGATAAATCAGAACGACCTTTAAAAGGCAATGAGAACATCGACATTTTAGAATTCAATACTCACGAAGCGTGGGAAGAGTGGGGCGAGTTGATGAAATGGTTCAACGATAACAAAGATATTGTTGATCAATACGACACAATTGTCATCGACAACATTTCTGAGTTATTCCGTTCGATGCTCGCTAACTTAGGTCGTAACGGTAAGAATGACAGAGTTCCAGAGATGAGCCACTACCAACGTGTAGACTTCTTTACGATTGATAGCTTACGTTTCCTGCAATCACTAGGAAAACGACTTGTATTTATTGCTTGGGAAACGAACTTTGAAAACTATACTCCAGCAGGTCAACGAATAACGCAAGCAGTACCAGACATTCGTAAAACTATTCGTGATAATGTCGCAGGACTTTGCCAAGTTGTTGCGAGATTAGAAATAAGTGACAAATCAGGCAAACGTGGTTTTATCTTAACGCCTAGCAATAGTAAGTTTGCAAAAAACCAATTAGATAATCGTGAACATTGCTTGCAAGAAGAGTTGTTTAAAGTCGGTGATGTGGATGATACAACTACGTGATTATCAAAATGAATTGATTGACGGTATCTATCAGTCAATGAGTAAAGGCAACACGAAAATTATGGTAGTTAGCCCCGCAGGCAGTGGTAAGAGTGTCACAATGTCAGAGATTGCAAGACGAGCAACAGAAAAAGGTAATCGTGTGTTGTTTATCGTGCATAGACGTGAGTTAGTTAATCAAATTAAAGGCACGTTTCAAGCGAACAATGTTGATATGGAACTTTGTCACGTTGGCATGGTGCAAACCGTAGCAAACAGAATAAAACGTGATAAAGAACCTACACCTTCAATCATTCTAGTAGACGAAGCGCATCATAGCATGGCTAAAACGTATTTAAATATCTTTGAAAGTTTCAATCAAGCCTATGTATTAGCATTCACTGCTACTCCGTGGCGTATGTCTGGCAAAGGTTTTACAGATGTCTTTCAAGATTTAATTCTAGGAAAAACAGTTCAATGGTTAATCGATAACAAAAGACTAGCACCATTCAAGTATTATTCAGTCAATTTAATGGATGATGACAAACTTAAGAAAAATTCAACTGGTGATTTTAGTGATGCGTCTATCACATTATCAATGGAACCTCAAATTTACGGCGATGTGATTGAGAATTATCGAAAGTTTGCAGAGGGTCAAAAAACAATCGTATATACCCACAATGTTCAGTCTAGTAAGGAAGTGGCAGAGAAATTCAAAGCTAACGGTTATGCAGTTAGACAAGTTGACGGTAAGACACCTAAATCAGAAAGAGAACAAGCGATGGAATTGTTTCGAAAAGGCGAAGTTAAAATACTCGTTAATGCTGAACTTTACGGCGAAGGTGTAGACGTACCAGACTGCCAGTGCGTAATACTTTTGCGACCTACCATGTCGCTAACGTTATTTATTCAACAGACAATGCGTTCAATGCGTTACCAACCTAACAAACTAGCAACGATTATTGATCATGTTGGAAATTATCGTAGGCACGGTTTACCCAATACAGAACATGACTGGAACGTTCATTTTGAAGGTAAACGTAAAAAAAGTAAGGATAACGACGCAATTCCGATAAAAGAATGTCCTGAATGTTACAGCGTCATAGAAAGTGCATATTCAATATGTCCTGCATGTGGTTTTGAATTTCCACAAGAGAGAGAACAATCAGAAATGCTTATAGATGAAAATGCAGAACTTGAAGAAGTAGACGATAAAATCATCACTTTAACTTTAAAGCAACCAGAAGAATGCGAAAGTGTTGAAGAATTATATCAACTTGCTAAACAAAAAGGTTATAAACCTGGTTGGGCTTATGTACAAGCAAAAAGATTAGGAATGTTGGGGTGATTATAAATGTGTGAACGAACTAAATATAAAGGCGGAGAAATTATTAACGGCTTAACCATTATTGGTGATACCGGTAAGCGCACTGAAAACGGGAATTATGCTATTTACTTAGTAAAAGATAAAGATGGAAATTATAAAGAATACCAATCTGTCAACATTGCAAGAGGACATGCTACTGGCTATAGGACTAGTCAAGAAGGTCGTGAACAATCTCGACAATCTATGAATGAGCTAAATAAAAATAGAAATAAGTATTTAAAAAAACGCGGCTATGAAAATGGCACTGTAACTTGGGCAAAGAACATTAAAATACCAACAAATAATACTTCAGGTTACAAAGGTGTCAATCTTCTTAAAGCGAAACCAGGTAGAAGAAAAAAGGATGCTTGGAGAGCTTATATAGTAGTAAAACAAAAACAGATTTATTTAGGAACTTATGAAAACAAACAAGATGCAATTGCGGCACGTAAATTAGCAGAACAAAAATATTTTAATCAAAAAGGAGAATTTTAATTATGACAAACTTTACTTTAAATATGGAAGATACTTTTGACGGTGGAATTCAAGACGGGACATACGAAACAGTAATTACTAAATTCGAAGAAAATGCGACACAAGCAGGAACTGAATATGTAGATGTCCGTTTAACGATTAGAAATGATATTGACCAAAAATACAAAAATAACATTGTATTTCACAGAATTTGGAAAGCGAAAGCTACAGGAAAATATGATATGCGTTTCTTTAATACAATCGGTGCTGCAGCACAATTACAACGTGGAAAACAATATTCTTCAATCGAAGAATTATTCAAAGATTTCTTAGGAAAACCGGTACGTGTCACAGTTAAAAATGAAACGTCAGAATATAACGGCAAAGAATATGAAAATTTAAATGTAAAACGTTGGGAAAAAACAAAATTCCCAGAAATGGCACATAAATTTAAAACCGAAGATGGTGGCAATCCATTTGCAGGCGGATTAGACGAAACAAATTCAGATGATTATCCATTCTAAAAAGGAGGACACCACTGTGTATGACAGTATTCCGTATGAACTTAAAGAATTAGATCAGTGGTGTTGTTTCAAAATTGAGGAGGTTGAAAATGGACGTAAAACAAAACGTCCTTACAACCCACTCAATAACAACATGGCTAAATCTAATGACAAAACAACATGGGTCAGTTTTGATGACGCAGTAAATAATTTAAATGGTTATGACGGTATAGGTTTTTTCTTTGTAGAACCATATGTCGGTATCGACCTAGATAAAGTAGAAAATGAAATTAAAGAATATTTAGAAAACCCAGACACTTCAAATATCATTGGTGAGTTTATCAATGTATTAGAAACGTATGCAGAAATATCACCGAGCAGAACAGGTATTCATTTAATAACGAAAGGCGAGTTACCTAAAAAAGGACGCAGACGTGGAAACGTAGAAATTTATGACAAAGGTCGTTTCTTTACAATGACAGGTAAACATATTGGTGGTTACAACGGTATTAATAATGACGAATATGGTCAGTTGAATTTCTTACACAGTAAGTATATTGCTAAGCAAGAACCAGAAATAACGCCTAAAAATAGTGTGGCTGGTAGCGGTAATGATTTATCTGTCGACCAAATTATCGATATTGCTAAAAAAAGTAAGAACGGTCTACGTTTTACCACACTATATGAAGGCGATTGGACACAATTCTATACTTCACAATCAGAGGCAGACATGGCATTCGCTAATGACTTAGCGTTTTGGACTGCACGTGATCCTAAAAAAATGGACGACATTTTTCGAAAATCAAAACTTTATCGTGATAAGTGGGATGAGAAGAGAGGCGATGACACTTACGGTAACATCACAATCACTACTGCAATTGATACTTGTCAAAATGAATTTATTCCCGAAACAACAGATGATGATTTTCAACTCTTTATCATGGATGAGGCAGTCAAACCAGCAAAAGAAAACAAAGGGTACTCATACGACGATACAGGCAACGCAGAGCGTCTTAAAGATAAATTTGGGGATAACATACGTTATAACTATACTTCGCGATCATGGATGTATTACGACGGTAGACGTTGGAAGATTGACGACACAGGTCGCATGAAAATACTCACTGATAAAGTTGCTGAAAGTATTAAGAAAGAAAAATTGTTTGTTACTGACGGTGTCGATAAAGATGATATGGAAAAGTATCGCTACAGACATTGGAAAGATACACGTAACCATAATAAAAAAGTGAACATGCTAAAAGAATGTGAACACTTATTACCAGTTACAAATGAAACGTTTGATAAAGACTTCGATTTATTTAATACCCAAAATGGTTATCTTAACTTAAAAACTGGAGAACTTAAAGAACACGATAAGCAACAATATTTTACCAAGATATCTAATGTTGAATACACGGATAAATCAGATTGTCCTAAGTGGGAAGAATTTTTGAACGACATATTCTTAGACAACCAAGAACTCATCCGATTTATTCAAAGAGCTGTTGGTTATTCTTTATCTGGATACACGACAGAACAAGTGTTAATGGTGCTTTATGGTAACGGTCGAAACGGTAAGTCAGTTTTCTTAGATATTTTAAATGAAATCTTTGGTAACTACGCAACAAACATTCAACCACAAGCAATTATGGCAAGTAAAAATCAATCAGATGCCTCACCAGAAATAGCTAAATTAGACGGTGCAAGGTTGGTTACTACCACAGAACCTAATGAGGGTGAACGTTTTGACGAAGGATTAATCAAACAATTAACTGGTGGCGATAGAGTGTCAGCAAGACGTTTGTATGAAAATGAATTCGAGTTCACACCACAGTTTAAATTGTGGATGGCAACCAACCACAAACCATATGTACGTGGTCGTGATGAAGGTATTTGGAGACGTTTTGTCATTATACCTTTTGAAAAGCAAATACCGCTTGAAGAAGTCGACAGAGAGCTTACACAGAAATTAAAGCGTGAATTACCTGCAATTATGAAATGGTGCTTAGACGGTTTTCTTGAATGGCAACGTATCGGACTTGCAGAACCTGCCATTATAAAAGAGCAGAGAGATGAGTACCGTACTGAAATGGATAGTATCGCAGCATTTATTGAAGAATGTTGTGTAGTTAAGCAGGGCGAGAATATTAAAGCTAGTTTGTTATTTGAGGCATACGATGAATGGGCCAAAGATAATCATCAACACAGAATGAGTAGTACAAAGTTTGGAAAAGAAATGGCTAAAAAATTTACTAAGAAAACGTCAAACGGTGTTAAGTATTACGGAATTAACATTTTACACGAATATAACCCAGGTTTAATCCGGTTGAAAATGTAAATGGAATAGTTTTGGAAGGGTTTTGGAATAGTTGGAGGGTCAACCCTTCCACTGCTTGAACTATTGGTATAAAGCCTTTTATAGAATTTTTATTTTTTAAATGGAATAGTTGGAATAGTTTTCTAAGAAAAGTAAAACAATAAAAAATAGTAATAATATATATAAATACTTTACTAAAAAAGGGTCCAACCCTTCCATTTTTACTGAAATCGTTGGGAGAGTAAGAATAAACCCTTCCACTTTTTAAAATTAACCCTTCCAAACCGTTCCAAATTGGAGGAAATATATGCCAAGCGAACAAAAAATACAAAATGAAATTATCTTAGCAATCAATCAACGTGGTCATAGACTTTGGAGAGCAAATGCTGGAAAAGTCGTAACTAAAGATAATCGCATTATTAAATTATTGCCGAAAGGGTTTCCAGATACATTCGGTTATCGTAAATCGGATGGCAAGTTTATAGCAATTGAAGTAAAAACAGAAAGTGGAAGATTAAGACCTGAACAAAAGAAATTTAAAGCATTCGCAGAAACGCAAAATATTTTATATGGGGTTGCTAGAAGTGTGGAAGATGCAATTCAGATTGTGGAGGGATAAATCATGCAAGAAGAAACACTAAAACTCACATTCGATTTAACCGTCGAAGTAGAACAACCTATTTGGATAAACAAACATGCAGATAGAGAAAACTATATCGAACATTACGCTAATAGATATAAAAATGACCCTGACAATTTACTCGATAATATCAAAAACATTACTGACGTTAGTGTCAGTTATGCAGATTGGAAGTGACACCATGATAAAAGTGAATTTAAACGGTAAACGTTACAGATTGTGTGATGTGTACAAATATTTTGATGTATCTGATAGCACAGTTCGTAAGAGATATAAAGAAGGTCTACGTGGACCAGAGTTAATACATGGTAAAGGAGTATATGAGTATGGTGCAGACGTACGAAAGAAATGAAAAGCAATTAACAGCTAAGCAGTTGTATGAGATACAGCAAGCAGAAATTAGGCACGAAAGAGCATTGAAACGTAAACGTAGAGAAGAACGTATTGCTAGGGCTAAACGTGTAGAGCGTGAGGTTGCTAAGCATAGAGTAAACACTAGATACTTTAAAAACCTAGTGCAAAACAATCTTATGGTTAAAGTCAAAACGGATCAGTACGGCAATGTACAGAGGGGGTAACGGAATGAAAAACGTAAGAATAATTGATTTGAAAGTAGATAATATTGTTCAGTTCCAAGCACCATTTAAAGGTATTACTGCTATGCAAACGGCCATAGTCAATCGTGTGTATGCAAAAGAAATACTATTAAAAACAGTTTGGTACGCAGAGGTTGAGAATGCAGATGGTTATAAATTCACACTTACAGATAACGATGACTTTGTGAGAGTTGATGAGCCATTCACACGTAAAGTGGATTTTATAAACGAACCACCACATTATACTTACGGCGATATTGAGATTATAGATTTTATTGAACAGGTCACTAAAGATTATAAATCAGAATTAGCATTTAGTATCGGTAATGCAATCAAGTATATTGCTAGAGCCAATCATAAAAATGGCAAGGAAGATTTAGACAAAGCACGCTGGTATTTAAATCGTGCATTTGAGAAGTGGGAGGCCGAACAATGATCTATTTAGGTGGCGACATGCTAAGCATAGGGCAACAGATGCGTCGTGAATGGGAGAAACAAGAATTACAACGATTAGGCTTTAAAGTCTACGCACCACACGACGATAAGGATATCAATGACAAAGCGAATGCTAAGCAAGATAAATTAGCAGAACGTATTGTGTTTAACGACACATTAGGCATGGAAACAAGCGATGTCATGATATTCGACTACTTACCACATGCACAAGGAACAATTTGCGAAATGGGGTACGCACAGCATCTTAAAAAAGCTAGTGAGAAGGACATTAAGATTTATGTTCAATGTACTGACATTAGACAAGGCACAGGACATATTTCAGATGAACAAGATCGTGCAGAGTTCAGTATTAATCAATATGTGTATGGCGTAATCATGGATGTCACTGACGGGAGAGGTATTCAAACGTTTGATGAGATATGTGAGGAGTTGAACGCATGAAATTCATAGATATATGTAGTGGTATTGGAGGTTTCCGTTCTGCATTAGAAAAACACGGTCATGAATGTGTAGCGTTTGCAGAGATAGACAAATTCGCTAAACAAAGTTATAGAGCGATATACGATACAGAAAATGAGGAGGAGTTAGATGACATCACAAGCGTTACAGATGAACATTTTCGATTATACAGAGGACAAGTCGACATCATCACAGGGGGCTTTCCTTGCCAAGCCTTTAGTATCGCAGGGAACCGCAGAGGGTTTGAAGATACAAGAGGGACAATCTTCTTTCATATTGCGAGGGCGATTAAAGAGATCCAACCATCTTATGTATTACTGGAAAACGTCAAAGGGTTACTCTCACACGACAAAGGGAGAACTTATGGAACAATCGTTCAAGCGTTGGATGAACTGGGGTATTTCATCGAATGGGGCTTGTTTAACAGCAAATATTGGGGAGTTCCACAAAATAGAGAGCGCGTATACATCTTAGTTACACGTAAAGACGTATGGAAAGAACCTAAGTTATTCAACTTAGTTAAACAACAAACAAGCGTCGACACACGACTAGTTGACATCTTAGAGAAAGACGTAGACGAAAGTTACTACTTATCCGAAGAAAAGACAAGAAAGTTAACGTTGAATGAAGATTTAAGCGGTAGATTAAACCACTACGATTACAGAGATGTTGATAGTGTTCATAGTGTGAATAGGGTAAGTCCTACACTTAACACAATGCAAGGTGGGGATAGACAACCAAAAGTGGCAGTGGTTGGCAATACATCTAATACACACCACAATGCACATAACGTTCATGATGTGAATGGTTTAAGTCCTACTATTGCAGCGAGAGATTATAAAGGGGCTAAGCAAGTGGCTATTCCAGTATTAACGCCAGATAGAGTAAACAAACGACAAAACGGTAGACGTTTTAAAGAGGATAACGATCCAATGTTTACATTAACTAGCCAAGATAGACACGGGATAGCGATTAGAGAAGCAACTAAAAAAGGATATGCAGAGGCTATGGAAGGTGATAGTGTTAATACTTCGTTTCCTAACAGTAAAACTAGACGTGGGCGTGTAGGTAAACAAGTAGCACAGACGTTACAAGCAGGAGAAGTTAATCAAGGTGTGGTTGTTGATAAAGGACATAATTTCTATGAAAAAGATAATATACTATATGATGAAAGACAATATGTTAATTTACCAGATCAATTTGAACCGGATTATATTTATGTCGAACCAGTTATAAAAGTAATTGATAAAGAACATATTATTTTAATCAATAGTGATGACGAGCAATACGAAATTCTAAAAATTAAAAATGACTATTATTTATCTTTGGGAGTGTCACATAATTTAAAAGATGTAATTCAATATGTGCCTAAAGAACAGTACGGACGTTTAGGTAAACAAGCTAGTGAAACGATGAACGAGAACATTGATTTAATCGAAGAAGGTATGACGATTAATTCCTATAATAAAACGTTAAATTCAACTGGAATTAGTCCAACTGTTACTACTAGACCAGAAGGGTTTAAAACAGCCATTTTACCAATCACAAATAATTTAAGAATACGCAAACTTACACCTTTAGAATGTTGGCGACTTCAGGGCTTTACAGATGAACAGTTTTATAAAGCTAAAAATAGTGGAGTGAGTAAATCACAATTATATAAACAAGCGGGTAATGCAGTAACTGTTAATGTCGTAGATGCGATTGTAGGTGAGTTGGAATGATATTATCCGACACAATTAACCAACGCTACAAATACAACACACAAGGCAAGACACCTACACAAATACAGTGTGAATTACGTGAGTTAGGTGTCAAAGGCTTTGTGGTTAAGGTAGCAGGAAGTAGAGTGACGATGAAAGTTAGTGAGTGTGACATAAAAAGGAACAGGGAGTGTGTAAGGTGAACGCAGAAGCTAAGTTTGTATCTAGTGTTATGGACGCTAGGTTGAAGAAAGTTAGAAGAGAATGTGAGAGTTTCCGTAAACAACGTGATGAACTAATACAGGATATAGCTAAATTAAGAAAACAATTGGAGGATCAGAAGATGAATAACACATTAGATCAATTAGTAGAACAAGTACAACAATGGAGTATTGATAAAGATTTACACAATGGGAATTCAGATAGACAAGCACTTAAATTCTACGAAGAGGCTGGAGAAGTTGCATCAGCATTATCTCGTGGGCAAATGGATGCATTAAAAGACGGGATAGGCGATACAGTCGTTACATTAATCATCTTGGCGCAACAACATGATATGACGTTACAGGAGTGTTTACAGTATGCATATGACGAGATTAAAGGGAGAAAAGGGCGTACTATAAACGGTACTTTTATTAAGGAAAGTGATTTGAATGGTTAGAGTACATTCAAATGTTGATGACTTCCCTTTAGCTGAAACGCCTACAAAAATGAAAGTTAATATTTTAGGACAAGTTTTTGGGAAATTAAAACCGGTTGAAAGAATTGTAAAAATAAGACCTAATGGTAAAAAAGTAATCTGTTACGATTGCGAATGTGAATGTGGTAACACCGTACTATTTCCTATGCAATATTTAACATCCGGAAGAAGAAAAGATTGTGGTTGTGTTAAACGAATTGTTCATTTGGATATTGTAGATAGAATATCTAAGGGTAATGATTACCACAAGAATTATAGACGTGAATATACAAAAACTGAGTTTGGTTTTTTGAATAAATTATACTATGCAATGGCGTCAAGAAACAGAGAAAAAGGGTTTGGAGAATTACCGTTCAGCGTGCAAGAATTTACTACAAAATTTATTAAACATTATTCGTTTGTGAAGCTATTCGAAAATTATAAAAATAGTGGGTTTGATAGAGGTTTAGCGCCGAGTATAGATAGAATTAACCCTAATTTAGGTTATTTTTATGAAAATATGCAATTTGTTACTTCTAAAGAAAATGCAGAAAAAGGATTGCAAGAGTTTAAATTAGTTAAAAGTAGACCTATATCTATGTACGATTATAAAACTAAAGAGTTGATTATGAAATTTGATTGTGTAAAAGACGCTGTAACATACACAGGTTTACAACAAGGAAATATAAGTAAAGTTTTAAATGGCAATAGAAATAAAACGGGTGGTTATTATTTTGAATATGATCAGAAAGAAGATAGCGATGTACTAACTAAAATTAAACAAATGCTAGGTAAGGAGTGAGCGGAATGATTAAACGCATACTAAAAATATGGTTCATCATCGCATTGTATGAACTAAGTAAATATCTAACTAACGAACTAATCATCAAACTACAATCTACGGACGATATAGATACATTCAACCAATCAGATCATGCACACTTAAATATGGAGGTTACGAAATAATGTGGATAACAATATCAATAATTCTCGCAATAGCACTACTGATTACATTAGGTAGTAACTCGATGTTGCGTAAAGAATTAGATGCATTGAAATACACTAATGTATATCTCTTTAGTAAGTTTGTAAGAGAGAGTGATATAGAAGATATTGAACGTGAGATTGAGAGAGCGAAGAAACAGTTTAAGTAATGGAGGAATAATAATGATTAAAAAAGCATATGAAAAACCAAGAGAAGTAGAATATATCGAGTTTAAAGGTAAAGAGAATTTTAAAGAAGTAGGAGAATTTATAGGAGAAAGAGTATCCCTAATTACAAACGTAGAAGGACAAGAAAGACTTATGAGAAAGGTGATTAAAGATAATGTCACTTATCCAATTGGCACTATATTTTATAGATACCTTGATGAAGAGACTTGCGATTATATGATAAATGTATCTAATCAGAAAAGTTTCTTTGATAAATATGGCGACATTAAGTAATGGAGGTAATCACTTGTACACACATGAGCAAATCAGGGATATGATATACAGTTATCATTGGCGTAAGAACATACTTATAGATGAAAGGTACATTCAAGATAGTAATGGTACAGCACAGTATGGTATAGAAGCAGCTATGCCGAAGCCACAAGGTAAGACAACAGATAAGGTACAAGCGATTGCTACTCGTAATTATGTACTATCAAGAATACATGATGAACACATAGAAGTTGTATCGTTTATAGATAAGTATGAACATAACATTAATAATGATATGAACTTAAACATTCTCTACTTATTCAAGAAAGGAAAGAAACCTAAAGATGTTCGAGAGATCATGAACATTGGAAGAACAAACTTAGATAGTCGAATTAATGAGATTGTAAATGTGTATGTAAAACAACAAGATAAACACAATCAACAACTTCAACAACTTCAACAAGATAAGCAACATCAACATTAATTTTGTATATGAATAAATAAATCTTATAATTGAATTGTGATAATAATATCTAACAATCAGAAAGAACATTCAACTTCATTGTTGTTTGTTCTTTTCTTTTTGTCTTGAAAGAAGTGAAATGATTTGTCATTCATTCAACCAAAGATTAGACAAGGAAGAAAGACAATGACTGAGAGCGAGTACAAGGCACAAAGGGAACGTAATAGGCAACGTAATGCCAAACAGTATAACGCACATACGAGGTATGGTAAGGATAGTAAGTATATGGAGTTCTATCATTCAAAAGAATGGAGAAATAAACGTAAACAAGTGTTATTACGTGATAAATACTTGTGTCAGTCGTGCCTTAGAAAAGGATATGTAAATCCAGTTAAAAAAGGTCAACGTTTTTACGTTCATCACATTATTGAATTGAAAGATGATTGGGAAAAACGACTTGATATAAACAACTTAGAAACGGTATGTGCCGAGTGCCATTTAGAGAGCCATAGGGGGCAAAGACGGAAACGATGAATAATGCATTGGAAATTTAAGGGAGGGGCAAGAATACCCCCTCTGTGATACGCGTAGGGCGTAATCGCTCGATAACTTTTTTGTACCCAAATTCTAGAAACTAAAAATCTAAAATCGCTATTTGGAGGTGAGAACATGGCTAGACCACGTAAATTGAACGCTGCAAAAACAGGGAATCACAATAAAGAAGATTTAGAATATCAAGAACTTAAAGAAAATGGTTTATCTCAATTTAATAAGATTGATGTTAAGTGTGTGCCAACTGATTTGACTAAAGAAGGTAAGAAAGAATGGAAACGTATCATTCCTTTGCTCGAACAATTACCTATTGCAGAACTTGATTATGATCGTATCAAACGTTATTGCCAATTAGTATCACTTACAGATGAAGCGTATCGCCATATTATGCAACATGGCACAGTGAATGAAGAAGGTACAAAGCGAACACCTCAATACTTTACTTACATGGATGGAATAAAAGAACTTAAATCAATCTGTGGGCAGTTAGGAATGACGATTGACAGTCGAATGAAGTTGGTTGTACCTACACCTGACGAACAAAAACAATCTATTTACGGTAAATTTGGTGTTGCTGACGATGACTAACGTAAAAATTAATAAAGAATATGAAAAACTGTTAGACATTCCTAATGAGTATAAAGATGATGCTTATAAATACTGTGTCATGGTACTGTCTGGCACATTTATTACTTGCAAAGATACACAACTTGCTTGTATTAGACATTTAAGAGATGTCAAGCGAAGTATTGAAGATGATGAGTTTCCTTATGTATATAAACCTAAACGTGCAAAGAAAGTTATTCAATTTATTGAAGTATTGCCAGATACAAAAGGTAAATTTAATAAACTCGCATTGTTTCAAAAATTTATCGTATCAATGGTAAGAGGTTGGTTTACTGAAGAAGATGATTATCTAAGATTTAATAAAGCATTTATCTCAATGGCTCGTAAAGGTGGGAAATCACTCTTAGTAAGTGGTTTAACACTCTACTCATTTTTGTTTGATAGAGAGCCTGCTGAAGGACGACAAATTTTTTGTGCTGCAAATGATAAGAAACAAGCTAGTATTGTATTCAACATGGTAGCTAAGCAACTGATGTACTTCATTTCTCAAGTACCTGAACTAAAAAAAGACGTTAAAAAGGTTAGAGAACTACTACAACATACAAAAGATGGCTCATACGTTATGCCTCTCTCTCGTGATACAGGGGCAGTTGACGGTTTTGAGCCATTTTTAGCTGTTATAGATGAATATCATGCTGCAAAAACAAACGAAATGCTAGAGCTTATCCAATCAGGTCAAGGTAACTTAATGCAAAGCTTAATCTTCATCATCTCAACTGCTGGTTTTAATCTAAATGCGCCGATGTATATGGACGAATGGCCTTATGCTAAAGAAATACTCGCTGACACATATCGAGATGAACAGTATTTTGCAATAATTTTTGAACAAGATGGCGAGGAAGAATGGCAAGACAAGACAATGTGGGCAAAAAGTAATCCACTAATCAATGAAAGTGATGATCTAAAAGAACAGATTGAAGATTTCTTGCAAAAACGAGTAGATGAAGCAGTTAAAAAAGGTACGATGTTCCGAGTATTAGTTAAAAACTTTAATTATTGGATGCAAGCGTCAGAAGAAAGCTATCTAGATTTTAACGACTGGAAGAAAAACGAAACTGATTTTGATATTAAAGGAACTAAAACATATATCGGACTAGACTTATCTCGTGCTGATGACTTAACAGCAGTTTCATTTATACATTTAGATGAAGTTAAGAAACAATATTTTGTGACAAGCCATTCATTTGTTGCTACTAAAGGTGGACTACAAGCAAAAATTGAACGTGACCTAATAGATTATAGGCAAATGGCACAACACGGTTATTGTACAATTACCGACTTACAAAGTGGCATTATCAACAGTAATCAAGTATTAGATTACATTGAAAAATATATCTTAACTAACAACTTAGATGTTCAAGCTATTTGTTATGATCCACATGCTATTCATGGTTTTATTGCAGAAATTGAAAAACGAAACTGGCGTTATGAATTAATTGAAATTCGTCAGGGTGCTATGACGTTATCTAATCCAGTTATTGATTTTAGATTGAAAGTTATAGATGAACAAATTAAGCATCATAAAAATCCATTGCTCGATATCGCAGTAAAAAATGCAGTATCTAAGAATGTGAATGATAGCGTCATGATTGAGAAAAAACTCAATCGTGAAAAGATTGATCCATTAATGAGTACCATTTTTGCTTATGTCATCGCAAGTGAGCATGAGTGGGATAAGAAACGAGCATTACCAGTATTTATTTAGGGAGGTGTCACACATGGAAATTGCAAAGAATATTATCATCTTACTATTAACATTAGTCGGAATTATCTTAATTGGATATGGTGCATATTTAGCATGGAAGCCATTAGGTTTTATTGTTACTGGACTACTTGTGACAGGCTTTGCATTAACACTTGACCAGCCTTTTAAGGGAGGAGGTGGAAATAGTTAATGGGCGTATTTAATTTTAATGGTTTCAGACGTAGTAATGAAGTAACAGTTGATAGAAGCACCTTACGTATGATTACAGAAGCAAATGGCTTAGGTGGTATCACATGGAATGGCATTAGCTCATTAAGGAACAGTGATGTATTTACAGCAATAGATATCATCTCTAAAGATATCGCAAGTACTAGTATTCAATTTAACGATGCAGATAGCTATTTAGATGATGATAAAAAAATACTTAAACTACTTAATAAACGACCTAATCCATATTTAGATGCGTGGCACTTCAAATACATTATTGTAGCGAACATGCTTTTAAACGGTAACTCATACGTTGAAATTGTAAGAGATGATAAAGGGCAACCGATAGAACTTTACCACATGCAAAATAGCGCAGTATCTATTGAACAAATAGACGATAAAATTAAGTATAACTATATTGATGAACGTGACGGTCATGTCCGTTTTGATACAGAAGATGTACTTCATTTTAGAATGTTCTCAATGGACGGATTTAACGGTTATAGTCCTTTATTCGCTCTAGCTAATGAAATCGGCATTTCAATGGGAAGTAAGAAATTCTTAGATGAGTTCTTTAAAAATGGCGGTACTTCTACTGCAATACTTAAATACGAAGATGGTCGTTATTCTGATGAAGAATTAGCGATAATCAGACAAAACTTTGAAAACAGTCAATTAAAGAATAATAACGGTTTAGTTATGCTAGATGACACAATGACTTTTGACAGATTAAAAGTACCAACCGAAGTGTTGAACTTTTTAAATAGCTATAAATTTAGTACCCAGCAGGTTGCTAAAGCATTTGGTTTACCTTTATCGAAACTAGGCATTGAAACTGTTAATACTTCTTTAAAAGACAGTGGTATTGAATATTATAGAAGTACGTTATATCCAATTTTCTCAATGATGAATGCGGAAATTGAAGAAAAATTATTTGCTCAATCGCCATATGAAGTAACACTCGATTATGACGTAGCACGTTTGATTGATAGTGATCCAGAAGTAAAACTTGAACGTGTTACGCAGTTATTCACTAAGAAAATTATTACGTTAGATGAAGCTAGAGCGCAATTCGGCTTTAAACCAGTAGAAAATGGCAGTGAGCCACTCGCTGATTTAAATACTATATTCTTAAAAGATTTATCAGCTTATCAAGATAGTAAAGTTCAGAAGAATATAGATAGCCTCAATAAAGGAGGTGATGAACTGGGTGGCATACAGTCAGATTGAAACAACTACCGATGAAGAAATGGTAGTAGAAGGTTATGCAATTATTTTCGACACATTAAGCGATGACTTAGGAGGGTTTAAAGAAATTATAAGTCCGACTGCACTAAGTCAGGTAGATGTAACAGATGTTAAGTGTTTAATCAATCACGATTATAATCAAATTGTTGGTCGTACATTAGCAAATACGTTAGAACTAACCGTTGACGACAAAGGTCTTTATTTCAAATGTTTTTTACCAAATACAAGCTATGCAAGAGATATTTATGAAAATATCAAAGCAGGCAATGTAAACCAATGCAGCTTTTTTTATACACTCCCTATTAACGACGATACTGCAAGAACATGGTCAAAGATTAACGGTGAATATGTACAAACAATTAACAAGATTGATGAACTTTTGGAAGTAAGTATTGTTACTCTACCAGCGTATCGAGATACATCAGTTGTTGTAGGACAACGGGCAAAAGGTCTCGACAAATTTAAGGAATTAGAAAAGTATAAATTAGAATTCGACTTAGAAAGCTTACGTGTAGATACGTAGGCTATTTTTTATGCCGAGTTTTAATAAATAAATTAAAAGGAGTGAGTTTAATGGCGACATTAGATGAACAAGCGAAGTCAATTAATGATTTAATTGACCAAGCACAAAAAGCAGTAGCAGACGGAGATGTTGAAACTGCTAGAAAATTGAAAGAAGAAATTGAAACTGCTAAAGCAACATACAATGAACAAAAAGAAATCGCCGATGCAGTTCAAGCAGAAGAAAAAATCTCTGGTAACTCAGAGAAACCAGCATCAACTGAAAAGACAGAAACAGAAGTAAAAAACGACAAACCAGATGCTGAAAGTAAAGATGTAGAAGTAACAGAGAAAAAAGAACAACCAGAAAAGGTTGAAGTAAAAAAAGAAACAGTTGAAGAACCAACTGATGATGATTTAGAAGATAAAAAGAAATTAGGAGGCAAACGCTCAATGACAAGACAGATTATTGAAAACAAACAAAGCAAGTTATCTGACGAAGCTCAAGGCTTTGTAGATTACATCAAATCAAAAGGGGCTAAACGTGACAACGTTAAATCAGTTGATGCACAACCTTTAATTCCAGAAGATATTAAATATGTGCCAGAAGAATTACCTGAAACGGTAGTAGATCTTAAAAAATTCGTAAACGTTCAACCAGTTACAACTGCTGCAGGTTCTCATCCAATCTTAAATCCTGCACAAGAAACAATGATTGCAGTTGAAGAATTAGAAAAAAACCCAGAATTAAAACGTCCTAAGTTTACTGATATTGATTACAAAATCAAAACATATCGTGGACAAATTCCGGTATCTCAAGAAAGTTTAGACGATAGTGAAGCAAATCTTGCTCAAATCATTGCCAAAAACAATGCACGCCAAGCTTTAAACACGACTAACAAACAAATTGCTGACGTTATGAAAACATTCGAGGCGGTCAACACTGAAAACTTAGATGATATTAAAGCGATCATCAATGTAGATATTGATCCAGCTTACAACCTTTCATTAGTTGTGTCTCAATCATTCTATCAAGCATTAGATACACTTAAAGACAAAAACGGTCAATATTTATTAAAACAAGATATCACTAGCAAATCAGGTACAACTTTATTTGGTCGTCCAGTATTTATCGTTAAAGATGAAATCTTAGGTGCTAAAGGCGATAAAAAAGCATTTATTGGCGACTTAAACTACGCAATTTTCTTTGCAGACCGTAAACAAGCTACTGTTAAATGGGTAGAAAATGAGATTTATGGTCAAATTTTAGCAACTTACATGCGTTTTGACGTTGTAAAAGGTGTAGAAGAAGCAGGTCGTTTCTTAACTTACACAGGTACAGCTGGAGATTTAGGCACTGGCTCACCAGAAGCATAAAAGGAGGCTAAATAATGGCTAAATTTAAAGTGTTAAAACCTTATAAAGATTTAGAATTAGAAAAAAAACTAATCAAAAATGAAAAAGTTGAGATGACTGTCAAACGTTCAGAAGAAATTGAGAAAACTTTATCAGATAAAGGCTATGAAGGTCCTTTCTTAGAACGTATTGATAATAAAGACAAAAAGTAGGTGATTAAATGCTTACTTTGGAACTTGAAGAAGTTAAAAATCGTTTAAGAGTTGACCATGATTTTGATGATGATGAAATTCTAGGGTTGATACAAGCGTCTGAACAAGAAATACAGGGCGCTGTAAGTGGTTATGGCAAAGCAAATGCCTTTTATAAAGGTAATGCACTTTACAACTTAGCTGTGATTAACCAAGTTGGCCACCACTACGAGAATAGATCAACTACAAGTCAATTCACTAAGCACAATGTAGCACCTTCATCACTAGCACTTATTCAAAGTTTGAGAGGAGCGTATGCTTTATGGAAATCGGAAGGCTCAAACATCGAATAAAGATTTATGACCAAACTGAAACAGTCAATGATGAAGGTGTTTATGTAACAGATAAGAAGTTAATTGCCACTCCTTATTGCGAAGTGTCAAAAACTACAATAAAAGAATTTAGAGAAATGGGCCTAGAGACAAGAAAAGGAACAATCGACTTTATTATCCGTTATAGACAAAAGGCTGATATACAGTCAGATATGATAGTTGAATTCAAAGGAAAAGAATACAAGATTAAATATATAGAAACAGACTTACAAGATTTAGAACGTCAAATGTTGAAATGTGAGGTGGTAGAGTAATGGCTAAACAACGTTACGACAGTGATAAAGATATATCAGATAAAATTAGAAAATTAGTTATCAATAGTGAAAAGCAATCAAAACAGGCAGTAACAAAAGCTGCAAAACTCTACAAAGCTAACATTGAGGCTAATACACCAGTACACAAGCGACAAACCCATTCGACACATGCAGTAGAGGTGTTAAAAATCTCTAATTTCAGTCGTGATGAACTTAATCCAACTAAAACAGTTGGCTTTGATAAAGGTCGTAAACGTAAAGATGCTGGTTGGTATATCCACTTTCCTGATGTCGGTACTCGTCCCTCTAATCGTTCTATGGGACAACCACCACAACACTTTATGCGACGTTCATTAGAAATGAGTAAAGCACCAATTCTCGCAATATATAAAGAAGCAGTAAGGAATATGGTTGATATTGACTAGACATCCTATTGTACGTGTATATTCATGGCTAAAAAGTGATAAAGAGTTAGAGAGATTACTCAATTCTAATAAGCAACCTAAAATATTTAATTTTGAAATTCCTGAAAACTATCAAAAAGCAGAATACACACCTTTAGTAAGAATTACAGAAATATTATTACAAAACACAATATATAGAGATGGCGATAGTGAATACTATCGTTTTTTATTTGCCATTGAGACGTTTGGTAATGATATCAACACTACTTACACAGTAAGTGAACATGTGAACGACATTATCAAACAGTATGATGGCAGAGTGATAAGCCGAGACCTTTCAAAAGATAAGGAACTCGGCCTTTTTAATCAAATGAATGAATACGAAATAATTTTACCAGTAAAGGAGTAATTAATAATGGCAGATAAAAAAGTAGCGATTACATGTGAAGGTTTTAAAGCACGTCGTCAATCAGGTAACGGATTTGAAGTAGGTCCTTTAACTGACGTTCCAGGCTTACAAGAAATCGAATTAGAATTAGAACAAGGTAGCGAACCAGTATATGCAGATGGAGTTAAAAAATTAAACTTATTCAGTGGTATTACTGGTGCGACAGTTACAGCAAACTTAATGGAATTAAATAAAGAAGAACGCGAACAATTCTTAGGAGTAAAAGTTAATAAAGGTATGGAATTATACACTTCTGATTTAGTACCTCCATATTTATCAGTTTCATGGAAATATCGTTGTAATGATGGTTCATTCATCTATTATGGTCTAACTCGTGGTAACTTCAATATCCCTAACACAAGTGCATCTACTATGGAAGATAGTCCAGAACAACAAGACCAAGTAGAAATGGAAGGCTCATTCGTACAACGTGATAATGACAAATTAGTATTTGCACGTATTCACAGTGCAGATCCAGATTTCAACGAAGAAGATTTCTATAAAGCAATTCATGGTGATGATGCAGTGACGACTGCTAACAATACACCAGCTGCATAAATGATTTAAGGCGACTGTAATAGGTCGCCTATTTTTGTATACAAAAATAACTAACGAGGGAGCAATTCTAAATGGCTAAAGTAATCTTAAAAATTGACGGTAAAAACAAAACATTTGTTAAAGACAAATTAAATTTAGGTGCAGTTAAAGCGCAAGCTGAATTTGAACAAAAATTGCAAAGTGGTTTTAGCACAATTGGAGAATTACAAAATTTATATCGTAAACACCGTAACATCTTAAACAAAATCGAAAAAGTAGAGAACAAGTTAGCAGATGTAGAAACAGATGAAGAAGCAGAAAAGTTATATCAAGAATTAGATGAATTAGAAGCAACAGATGAATATAAAGAGTTCTTAAATAAATCAGAAGAATTAAACGAACAAATCAAAGAAGAAGGTAACGATGAAGATTTCGAAATTTACGACGAATTCGCAAACTTATTAGTTAAAGTATTCGATAATCAATTCACTATTGATGAAGTGTTTGATGGTTTAGAAGTTGAAAATACATTACCAGATACTTATAGCAAAATCTTTGCTAGTAATGACGCGGGAAAGCCAAAGAAAAAAGCGACTACAACAAAGACAAAACAGCAGACGAAATAGTTGAAGATATTTACTTAGTTTACCGTCATTTTATTGAGGACGCACAGTATAAACCACATGAAGTGGATGCAATCGTCATGGAAGATTTCGATAAATACTTCAATACGAAAAAACGTAAGCGTAAAGCGTCTAAAGTGGCTAAAGCTGGTGCATTAAGTCCTGAACAAATGATGGCATTAATTTAAAAAATAAGGAGGTGGAATAATGGCAGATTTTAACTTAGGTGCAGAGGTTTCGATGGATGTTGACCCCATAAAAGCCTCCTCAAGAACATTAGAACGTGAACTCAAAAATATTAATAAATCTTTACGTTCACAACGTTCAGAATTTAAGAGAAATGAATTAAGTGCAGAACAATTAGCTGATAGAGAAAAGAACTTAGGCAGAGCAATTAAAGCACAAGAAGGTTTACTAAAAAAACGTAAAGATAGCTTAGAAAACGTCAGAGAAGAAATCAGTAAGTCTAATGTAGTAACAGAAGAACAAAAAAGAAAGTTAAACAGTGCTTCTCGTGCAGTTCAACAAGCAGAAAATCAACTCTCTACCTATGGTCGTGAGTTAAAAGAAACAGAATTAGCTTATAAGCAATTTAACCGTTCAAGTGACCAAGTAAAAAATAGTTTAGGCGAACTTAAAAACAGAGCGAAACTTAGTGAAATTGCTTTTAAACAAGGGACACGTTCAGTTGATAACTACAAAGACCACTTAACAGAAATGAACTACACTATTACTAAATCTAAAGCTAATATTAATTTGCTCAAACAAAATTTAAAAGAAGTATCATTAGCGCATGGCTCAACAAGTAGACAAGCCGACAAATTGCGTAATGATATTTTAAAAGAAAGTGTTGCTATGCAAATCGCACAAGGTCGAGCAGATGAGCTTTCAGATGAATTAGATGAAGTTGCTAGGTCACAACGTAAGGTGGCGTTAGCTGCTACTTTAATGGGAGCAGGTTTTGCAGGTGCTAGAAATAGCGCAGATAGAATAGCAACAACTTTACGAAGTTTAGGCGAAATTACACAAGGTGTAGTTGGAGAAGTAATGGCTACACAGTTTGCTAACTTAGTACCTATCATGGGTTCTGTTGTAAGTGCTGGTGCTGGTATTGGTGGTATGCTCACATCATTAGCTGGTGGCGCTATCGGTTTAGGTGGCGCATTCGGTATTGGTATGGGCGCGATTAATGTATTTGCAGGTCAAGCAACATATGCTCTTAAAAAACTAGAAGATGGCGAATTAGCATTAACTAATGAAACAAGACGTTATCAAAGTGTGTTGAGTAGTTTGAAAAACGAATGGGAAGGACTTATTGCTCAAAATCAAGCTAAAATTTTCAACACGCTTAGTAATGGCATTAATATTGCTAGAATTTCTCTATCTAACCTAAATCCTTTCCTAACACGTACAGCAGGACAAATAGAAAGCATGAGTGGAAAGATGTTAAATTGGGTTAAAACTTCATCTAATGCAAAAACTGCTTTCAACATTTTAAATACACAAGGAACACAAGCGTTCGGTCATTTATTACAAGGCGCTTATCATTTTGTAGACGGTACAACTGCTGTATTTAATAAGCTAAGTCCACTATTTGTGTGGGCATCACAAGGCTTTGAGAATATGGCATTGTCATTTAGAAAATGGGCAAATAGTGTTGAGGGCTCTAAAGCGATAAACGGTTTTGTTGAATATACTAAGACTAACTTACCTATCGTAGGAAGAATATTCGGTAATGTATTCGCTGGTTTATTCAATCTGTTCAGTGCATTTAGTGGACACTCTCACAACGTGTTACTAGGAATAGAAAGCGTAACGGAAGGTTTTAGAAAGTGGAGTGAAGAATTAAAACGTTCAGATGGTTTCAAACAATTTGTTGAATACCTAGAAACGAATGGTCCTAAAGTATGGCAATTAATTAAAAATATCACTGGTGTGTTATGGGGGCTAGTGAAAGGTATGGCTCCAGTTTCATCGGTAACTTTATCAGCAACCAATGCTATAACAGGTTGGATGGCAAGTATGGTTAATACACATCCTATGATTGGTAAAATATTAGGTTCAACAGTAGCGTTGACTGGAGCGTTATTATTATTATTAAAACCTATATTCTTAGTTAAAGGCGCTTACGATAAAATGAAATTTACCTTACTTGCTGTCACGGGTACTCAAAGATTATTAGGCGCAGAAGGTGCATTTGCAACATTAGGAATGAAACGACAAGCCATACAGGCAAAAATAACGACTGCTGCAACTAAAACGTGGTCAGTTGTCACTAAAGCTGCTACACTTGCAACTAAAGGTTTAGGTTTAGCACTAAGATTTATGACAGGTCCAATTGGTATTGTAATCACTGTTATTGGCGCTTTAACGACTGCCATTATTTACTTATGGAAGAATAATGAAACATTCCGTAACTTTGTAATAAAAGCGTGGAATTCTATCAAGAATAGTGCTAGTTCAGTTTTCGGTTTTTTAAAAGTTTTTATACCTGGAACGTTTAAATTTATTAAAGATATGTCAATTAAATTTTTAGTATCTTTAAAAAATGGATTTGTCACAATAGTAAAAAGTTTAGTTAATGCTGGAAAAAGAAATTTCAATATTTTGAAGGCATTTTTATCCGTTTTGTGGTCGTCTATCAAGAATAATACACTGAAAATTTGGCTGTTAATCAAAACTGGAGTATTAAATATAATTCGTAGTTTAACTAACGGAGCTAAAAAAATTATAGGCTCATTGAAAGTTTTTATAACTAAAACCTTTAATTTAATTAAAACGACATCATTAAGAATTTGGCTATCTATAAAGAACGGTACAGTTAACGCCATACGTTCAATGTATAACGGTATCAAGAAAATAATTACTAACTTGAAAAATTTCATGATTAGAAGTTGGCAATTTATCAAAAATAAAGTTGTTGCATTCGCTAAATCTTTATATAGTGGCGTACGAAATACGTTTAGTAAATTATTTAATTTTACACGTTCTATTTTCAGCAAATTAAGAAATTGGATGTCATCTATTTGGCGAAAAATCAGAAACTCAACTGTTGATTTTGCACGTAGTTTATATAACGGAGTAAAACGAAATTTTTCAAATTTATATAATGGAACAAGAAATATCTTTTCTAAAACGAAGAATTTCATGGCAAATACTTGGCGCAGTATCAGAAATAATACAGTAAATATGGCAAAAAATTTGTGGAATAGTGTCCGTAATGTGTTCAACAATATGTCTAACGGGCTTAAAAAAATTATAAAAAAAATCAAAGGTCATATTACTGGAATGGTAGATGCAGTCAAGAAAAGTCTTAATAAATTAATTGGTGCTGTAAACTGGGTAGGCGGAAAATTAGGTATAGATAGTAAAATACCTAAACTCTCTACTGGTACAGAAGGTGCAAGTACACAAAGTTTCGTATCAAATGGCGCTATTAATCAACCTACATTAGCAACAGTTAATGATAAAGGTAGAGGTAATGGAATAGGCGCAAACGGACATCAAGAATTAATTCAACGTAGTAATGGATCAATCTATGCACCACAAGGACGAGATGTTGTTGTTCCTTTAAATAAAGGCGATAGAGTTATCAACGGTAAAACTACTCAAAAACTTCAAAATCAAGGTTTTATTCCTAAATTCTCTAGAGGTACAGATAGTGGTGAAGATGTTAGAAAACGTATGTTAAGAGACGCTAAGAAACGTAAAAAACATAATCACCCTACATTTGACGCTGGAGAAATGATGGGACAAGGTGGTTTCGGTGCAGGTGGTGCTGGAGGCGCTGCAAAAGAGGCGTGGAAATACGTTACTGATAAAACTAAAAATATAGGTTCAGGTGCTAAACACACGGTTAAATCACTTAGTGACGGCGCTAAGAAAATGATTAACACTACTAAAGGTGCTTTAGGTGCTGCAGGAACATGGGCCAAAGAGAAAGCAGGCGACTTATTACAATATCTTGGTAATCCTGGAAAACTTGTCGATAAAGTCCTAAAAGAGTTCGGCGTTGACTTTAGTATGGTTAACGGCGAAATTCCTAAAATGCTTTGGGACGCTATGTGGAAACAACTAAAAGAAGGCGTTAAATCGTTATTTGGAGGTTGGTTAGATGACGTTTCTGGTGGCGATGGCGACGGTCGATTTATTAAGTATCTTGATAACATTACTACAAGATACAGTCCGAACGGTCCACCACCAGGCTATCCGTTTAACTGGGCGCATCCAGGTATTGACTTACCATATAATTATGAAAAAGTCCTAACGCCGATGGGCGGTAAAGTTGAAACAAGACATACAGCATCAGGCTTTGGGAAACATGTTATCGTAAGAGCAAAACCTTATGATGCTTATTTTGGCCACTTGAGTAAATGGCTTGTTAAAAATGGACAACGTGTTAAACCGGGCGACGCTATTGGTATTTCTGGTAACACAGGTTCAAGTAGTGGTCCTCACCTACACTATGAAATGAATAAACACGGTTTTGGCTCAATGACAGGACATTCTATTGATCCAGTTAAATGGTTGAAATCACATAATGGTAGTAAAGGTGGAGGCTCAAAAGCTGCAAACAAATGGAAACCTGAAATCAAACAAGCGTTAAAAGCAAATGGCCTTCCAACAACAGCAGCATATGTAAACGCTTGGATAAGACAAATACAAACGGAAAGTGGCGGTAATGCTGGTGCTGTTCAAGGTAATATTGGGGATATAAATAATAGAACAGGAAATCTAGCAAGAGGTTTATTACAAGTTATCCCTCCGACATTTGCTGCAAATAAATTACCAGGTCATGGCAATATTATGAATGGTTTAGACAACGCTATGGCAGCAATCAATTACGCTAAAAAACGTTACGGTAGAACTGGAATGTTACAAGTTATCGGTCATGGTCATGGTTACGCCACAGGTACTAATAATGCTCGTAAAGGTTATGCCACTGTGTTTGAAAAAGGCGGAGAAATCATGAACTTACGTGGTGGCGAGCAAATCATACCTAATGATGTGTCAATTGCTGCTATTGAACGTGTTATTAATAGTGATATCTTCAATCGTACTCAATCAGCAGTATATGAAGCTATCTCTCGCTTTGCAGATGGTATTAGAGAAGAAAAAGACAAACAACAGCAAACAGAAATGCGTAGAAATTTAGAATATCAAGCGTTAAAAGAACAAAATGTTAAATTAACATCTTTAGTTGAAAAAATGGACGCAATCATTTCTACATTATTCAACTTAGAAGATAGTAATGAACGTATTGCAAACAAATCTAATGTGATTGATAGATATTCGTTAGGCGAAGAAGTAAATACAATCGTTGATAAAAGAGAACGTCATAAAAGTAGGAAAGCTAGATTTAAACCTAGTGTGACTTAGGAGGGATATTTTGAGCGACGCTTTAATTATTAATGATAAAAAAGTGGATGATATTTATATCGAAAGAGGGTTCAAAATACCCTCTTTTAATTATGCTTTAGAAGTCGAAGAAGTGCCAGGTAGAGCTGGTGGTGTATTAAAAGATAGAAAAATAGGCGCACTAGAATTTGAGATACCTTTGATAGTCAGAAACGATACTCACACAAGTAGAGATAGTCAGAAAACACATGACGATATCATAAATGATTTAGTAAAAAGAGTGGATAGTGATAAACCAATTAAATTGCAGTTTGAAAGTCAAAATTGGTATTGGAACGCCTATATCACTGGTCCTTTCGAATTAGATAAAGATGTAGGAATGCAAGCTGAACTCTCTCTAAAAGTTACATTACTTGATCCATATAAATACGCAGTAGAAGGTACTAAAAACACAGCTATTTCTGACCAAGTATCAGTGGTAAGTACAGGGACAGCAGATAGTCCTATCATTGTTCAAGCAACAGCATTAAAGAATGCGAGTTATTTCTCTATCACGAAGAATGACGAAGATTATTTCATGATTGGTGATGACGATTTAGATAAGAAAGTCGAAGATTATACACCGACTTTATTTAATGATGAGATGCGTTCTTTCTTTGGATGGACTAAAGTCACTAACGGTACTATTAACGATAATGTAACTGGTGGAACAGTTGGTGGTTCTATGGCAATGAGTTCTTCAAAAGACGCTTTTATGCTTGATGAAAGTAGCATTACAAGTACAAGTGGATGGAATGGCGCAGAATATAAGCATTCATTCGGTAAAAGTACTCAAGATTTTAGTTCGACAGTTAAAATACACGTTAATCAAGGTAAAAAAGGTGCTACACATGCAACTCAATATATATACGACACAGATAACCGTGTGATTGCTTCTATTGGTTATAGCAACCCTAGAGCAACACAAAATATAGGCACAATACACGTAACGCTATTCGACCAAAATGGTAATCAAAAGAAAATATATAGTTATACAAACGCACCTAAGTTTTACACATGGAAACATATAGTAATTTATATGCGTTTAAAACGCATTGGAGATAAGTTCTATATAAAAACATGGAAATATGACGAAGTAGACTATCCTAAACGAATTACGCCAGTAGATGTGACAGAAAAGGTATTTATTGATAGTGGAAACTTCTATCAACGACCTATATCAGCAGTAAGTATCTATATTGCTAAAAATGGCAGTAATTACCATATGCCTACAACAATTTTAGGTAGTTATAATCATGAAATATTACCTAAACCACCTAAAGCAAGAGATTTAATCATCAAAAAAGGTGATTTAATCAACATTAATATGGAAGAAAAGACAGTAACGATCAATGAAGAGCCTGCACTCGATTTAAAAACATTTGGTAGCGACTTCTTTAACATAAATAAAGGGATGAATGAATGTATGATTTATCCAGAAAACACATATGACACGACAGTATATTGGCAAGACAGATATTTATAGATTGGAGGTGAGATAGTGAAGAATGTAGGAATACATGTACTTGATTTTAATGACAATATTATTGATTTCATTAGTCAAAGTGATGGTGCATTGATTAATGCTGAAATGAGTATGAATGTAGAAGAAAAAACAGAAACTTTTGATTTTACAATTGAAAATACTCGAGCAGAGAAATTAAGAGAACGCAATCGTATTATCGCTCAAGACAATAACGGTACATTCAGGGAGTTTATTATCATCCACATTACAGATAACTTCGACGGTACAACCGAAATTGAATGTAATGCAAGTTACTTAGAAGATTTGAAAACAGCAAAACCAATTAAACCTGGTAAGTTTGAAGCACATACAACAACACAAGCGTTACTCAAAACACTTGCTGATACAGGTTGGGAAGTATCTGATGATACAGAATATGGTGGCAATCGTACAACGTCATGGACTTCTCATACTAATCCGTTTGATTTAATTTACATGCTTTGTACTACTTACGACATGGTCCCTAGTTTTTATATCGAATTAGGCGCACATACTGTTGAACATCGTTATGTATCAATCACTAAACCTAAAAACTTGTTCAAAGGTAAGGAAATCACTAAAGGTAAAGACTTAACAGGTATGACAAGAACGATTGATCTATCCGAAGTGAAAACTGCTTTACTTGCAGTCGGTCCTGAAAAAGAAGATGGCTCAAGAATTGAAACCGTTGTAGTAGATAATGAAGCACAAGAGATTTTCGGACTACCTAACCGTTATATTTGGGATGTATATGAGCCTGAAAGTAATGATGAGAATATGACGCTTAAACGTTTGACTACCCTTGCTAAAACAGAACTCAACAAACGTAACCAAGCAGCGATAAGTTATGAAGTATCATCTTTAGACATCCATAAATATTATAACGATGTAACAGTGTGTCTAAGAGATATCGTCAGAGTGAAAGATAGAGATTTCAGACCACCTTTATATATAGAGGCGGAAGTTATAGGTATTAAGTACAACTGGTTAGCAGATGAGAGTGAATTTACATTCGGTAATGTTATTGAATACGAAGAAACAAAACTAAGAGAGTTCTTCACTAGAAAACTTGATGAAATCACTAAAAAACTTAATGATAATATTTCCAACGTAAACACAATCGTGAGTGATGTTGTAGCTGGAGAATTAGAATATTACGAACGTAAAATATTTAAAGGTACTGAGCCACCAGAAAATCCACAGAACGATACATTATGGTACGATACTTCAAATCCAAATGTTGCAGTATTACGAAGATATTGGAACGGAAAATGGATAACTCAAACAGCTGATGATGTAGAAAAAATCGGTGGTTTAAGACGTGAGCAAGTGATGTATCGAGATTTAAATAACAGTTTTATCAATTTAACTATTCAACATAGTAAATTACAAAATGATGTGTACGATGTGTTAAATAATGAATATCTTGTTAATGATGATTTAAAAGGTAATTTAAATCAAGCACTATCAGATGTAGATAATGTATATCAAGAGATTAAAACTAATTTAGATAGTATAGATGAAGATACAGCTACAATAGGAAAATTAGTTGATACACAAACGTTATTTACAGTGTATCGTCAAAAGCTACAAACATTATATAAATACGTTACTGACGCTAAAATTTCTATTGATAAACGGTTGAAATTACTTCAATCACAATATACTGATGAGAAGTTTAATGATGCTATGGATAAAATAGCTCAAACGTTACCTAATGGTCGTTGGGATAGTGAAAATCAACAATTATATGCTGATATTCCTAACGAACAAGAATTGAGTAATTTAAAGCAAACACTACAAGACTATTACGACGGAAATATAAAAGAATTAGAAGGGCGTTTGAATAATAGTGTTGATAGTAAAGTAAATATAGCAAAAAATGAAATAAGCGCGAATGTAAAAAGTGTTGAGAATAAGGTTGATGGAGTACAAACGCGTGTAAACACGACAGAAAGTAACATTTCCGCTTTAAAAGGTCAAATTAGTTTAATGGCTAAAAGTGATGATGTAGCACAAAAATTAAGAGATGTTGACGGACGCTTAACACCTTTAGAAACGACTGTTAAATCAAATAAAGCAACACTTGATTTATTACCAGATCAAATCAATTCAAAAGTGTCTAAACAAGATTACACAACAGATCAAAACAATTTAGTCACACGTCTTAATAATGCAGACAGCGAACGCAAACAGTTATCTAATTCAATTAGTGATAAAGTGAGTTTAAAAGAGTACGAAAATGGTTTAGACCTAGTTAAATCTACAAATCGAAATTATTTACAATCATATTATTCAACCACACAAAATAGTATCGGAGGTATAACAAAAACCCCTTATTACGTAGAGTTAAACGCATCTCAGAGAATTAATTTTTATTTTTACGATAGAAGTAACGGTGGCAACCCGTCTTTAAAACAAGATACTGACTATATTTTAAAAATTCACGAAAGTAGTTCAGATATTAAAATAGGGGTTTTTTATAAGAAGGGGTCTTATACAATTGTTGGTTATACAACTGATAAGGTTATACGTTTCAATACTGGTAATAGAAAAGATATTCTGATAGTTGCCATTTCTCAATCTAATGAACAATATATAGGCAAAATCAGTTTATATGAAGGTACAAAAGAACTTGATTGGTCTCCTGCTCCGGAAGATATTGAATTATTAGGTTTAACAGCAGAAACAAACGCAAAAGCATACACAGATGCTCAAAAGAAAGATACAGACGTTAAACTCACAAAAATGAACACCGACATTTCTCAAAACGGTAAAGATATTCAGTTGCGAGCAACGAAAGAAGAATTTAACGCAACCAATAAAACGTTAAGTAAAACAGTTGCAGACTTTACTACAAATGTTGCAACTGGTATGACATTCACTTATAACGAAAACGGCACAATTCAAGCAATGAATATTGGTAAGGACGGCATTAAATTACGTGGCGATAAAGTAGACATCACAGTCAACAAAGAATTTAATGTTGTTGCTAATAAAGTTGATAATAAAGTCGGTAAAGATGAAGTGATTAATCGTTTAAATTTAAGTCCAGAAGGCTTAGATATCAACGTTAATAACATTGGTATTCGAGGCGGGGATAGTGTTGATTATTTAGATATTAGAAACAATTCTATCCTGTCTTATGGTTCTTTCACACGTACTTGGGCAAATGAAACTGATACCGCTAATTTAAGACTAGGTATTCAAGGCGGTACTGTAAAAGTACAAAATAGAACAACTGGTTATAACTTATATTTAACCGAAAAAGGTTTATCAACAATGCTTGCTGGTGCTGGTGATGAAACAGCAGGTACATTAGAATTTCATTCTACAAAATATAATGATACCTCTCGCGGTGTACGATTACATTCTACTTATGGTGCAGTAGCATTAGAAAGTGATTACAGTCGTATTATTTTAAATGCGAACTTAACTGTAAATATTGAAAGTAACTACGGTATTTATTTCAGACCTTATCGTGATAACCGAACTGGAAACAATGAATTTGCTATGTATGTAAAACAAAACGATAGTGGTGCATACACAGACGGTGTTCTTAAATACGGTAATGTTTCAAGCGATACGTCACAATATGGTTCAGGAATAAGATTTAGTAAAAGTTCTATTAACAGTACAATTTATGCTACCAATAAAGATGGTGATATTGGGACAGGTCATTTCTTTGCGGATAAATTATATGGAGATTTAACTGCTAAAGGAAGTAATGCTTATATTTTAGTAGATGACGCATTACGTATAACCGATAAAAAAGGTTACAACAACGGCAATGTGAAATATAAAGATTTACAATGCTTAGATGTACAAGCGAACTCTATAAGAGTTAATACTGCTAAAGATTTCTATATCGGCGTATCTACAAACGAATTACGTGTTACAAACAACTTATTCTGGAACGGTGGCGATACTGGTTACAAACCAGTTAGAGCATCAGCCTTCAACAACGCATCACTCGAACAATATAAAACAGATATTAAGAAGTGGGACTATGACGCTCTAACTGTCATCGCTAATGACTTAGATCTTTATCAATTCAAATATAAAAATGAAGAAGGTAAAGAAAAAGGTTTAAACCATAGAGGTGTAATTATCGGTAGAGATTATAAAACGCCTGATGAATTTATTTATGGTGATGGCGTTAATATTTATGAAATGGTTACATGGGCACTTAGATCAATACAACAACTAAACGAAAAAACAAACACATTGGAGGAACAATTAAATGAACAATCAATTACAAGCTAATCCAAGTTATGTTATCGAGGAGTTAGTTACTCAAAACGCTAAACTTTCACAAGAAAATGCAATGTTAAGAGCAGTAATTAGAGAGCAAGAAGAACAACAAAATAATGAACAAACAAGTGCTGAAGGAGAGTAACCTTTAGCACTCTTTTTATACCAAATTTTAGGAGGAATTTATCATGGCAAATGAAATCGTAAAAAACACAGAAAGTTACATCTTAGTACAAGTGAATGAAAAAGGAGAAGAAGCTGTTTTAGATAACGACTTCAGAGGTCAATTCTATCCAACTAGTAATGTAAACATCGCAACTAAATTTGATAATTTAGATAAAGTTAAAGCACTTGCTGAACGTTTAAATAGTCTAAACGAATTAAACTATGAGTTCGGTATTATTAGTGAAAAAGTGACAGTCAAACCAGTTAAGTTAACAACTTTATTAGAGTACGTGAAAGAAACAACTGAAACTAACGCAGAATAGAGGTGCAAGAATGGAGTATAGTCAAGGACGCGACTATGAAACAAGAATAAAAAGACTTGAAGATAATGACGAAAGGATCTTCGCATCTTTGGAACAAATAAAAGATGGTCAACATAATCAAGAACTAATCAATCAAAAAATGAACTTCACTCTAGATAGTATAAATAGAGAGCGAGAAATCGATAAAGAAAGTAAAAGAGAAAATCGTAAAAACATTAAAGAAATGAAACGTTTAATGTTAGGTATGGTTTTTTCAGTGGCAGGTTCTATTATCTTTGCTGTCATCAGAATGGTATTCGGCATATAAGGAGGTGATTGATATGTTTAAACTATTCGCAAAAGCTAGTTTCTGGACTTGTTATTGGTTTGGTCAATGTAAATAAACAAATTAAGTCGACACTTATGTGTCGGCTTTTTATTTTGAATAAGGAGTGAATTAGATGAAGATAAATTGGAAAAATAGATTTAAAAATGGTGCTACTTTATCAGGCCTAATTAGTTTACTACTATTACTCATAAAACAAGTAACTGAAATGTTTGGTATTGATCTATCGCATCAACTTACACAAATAAGTGGTATTATTGGTACAATCTTAGCAATTTTAGCTGGTTTAGGTTTAATTACTAACCCTAACACAAAAGGCTTATCTGATGCTGGCATTGATTTAGAATTAAACAAACCACGTAATCAAGATACACATCCAGTAGAATTTAAAGCAGATGACAAAGAAATAATTATACCCAACGCACTCACACCTAAAGAATACGACACATCAGAAGAATTTACAGATGATACTGATGAAGTTACTCCAGATTATTCAACAGGTGGCGGCTCGCTTGATGATGTGTCAGAAGAAGAACAAGATAACTCATCAGATAAAGCACTAGTGGAGGTTGATAGTGATGAAAACACAAGCAGAGATTAATAAACGGTTAGACGCTTATAGAAAAGGCACAGTTGATAGTCCATATAGAGTTAAAGTTTGGACGAGTTACGATAACCGTTTCTATCCAATGGAACCGGGCTGTATCGATGTAGACAAAAGTTTCCACGCTCAATGTGCTGATTTAACAATCGACTATATTTTGTGGCTTACTGATAATGAGTTTAGAATTAGAGGAAACGCAAAAGATGCAATCAACCCTAAAAAGAATAAGTTGCCAGAAGGATGGAAAATTGTTTTAAACAGACCTTCAACAGTTCCTAGAAAAGGTTGGATAGCTGTTTTTACTGATGGAACTTATTGGGAGTACGGTCATATCGGTATTGTTTATGATGGTGGTAATACAAGTCGTTTTCAAATTTTAGAGCAAAATTGGAATGGCTGGGCTAACAAAAAACCTAGCTTACGTTGGGATAATTATTATGGTTTAACTCATTTCATTGTTCCACCAGTAGCTAAAGAAAACAAAGTTGTTTCATCAAGCAAACAACAAGCGCCTAAACAAAAGGTTAAAAAAGCATCTACTAAAAAAGAATTACCTAAAATCACTAAACACATCACTGGTTATAGTATGGATAAGCGAGGATATAACCCTAAAGGTGTAGTTATACACAACGATGCAGGAGGGATGAACTATAAACAATATTACAACAACTTAGTTAATGCTAACTATGACCGTTTGGCTCGTGGTATCGCTCATGCATATATTGACAGAACAGGCATTTGGGAAGCAATTGATGAAAGTCGTATTGCATGGCATGTAGCAGATGGCACTCGTCCTGGAAGTGGTAACCACGATTTCTATGGTATCGAAGTAAACCAATCATTACGTGCAAGTGATAAAGAATTCTTAGAGAATGAACAAGCTGTTTTTCAATTTGCAGCAGAGAAACTTAAAAAGTGGGGACTACCAGCAAACAGAAATACTGTTCGTTTGCATAATGAATTCAGTCAGACAAGTTGTCCACACAGAAGTATGGTGCTTCATACTGGTTTAGATCCGTTGTATCACTCAATTACTGAACATGCACGACTAAAATTAAAAGACTACTTTATTAAGCAAATTAGAGCCTATATGAATGGTAAGAAACCAACTTCTAAAGTAGTTGTAAGCAAACCGGGCAGTGCTTCTACACCAGCTACACGTAAAGACGCTAACGGTTATAGAGAAAATCCACATGGAACGTTATATAAAGAAGAACACGCAACATTTACTGCAAATGCTAACATCATCACTCGTTATGTTGGACCATTTACTAATCTACCTCAAGCTGGCATTTTAAAAGCTGGTCAAACAATTATATATGACGAAGTAATGAAACAAGACGGTTATATCTGGGTAGGATATACAGCGTATGATGGTAAACGTGTTTATTTACCAGTTAGAACATGGGATAGAGAGACAGATAGTGTAGGTAAATTATGGGGAGTAATTAGTTAGATGTGTTATAATAACAACACGATTTTTATTCCATTCACTGGGGACAAGTTTAGTGCTTGTCCCTCTTTTTTTATGCTATAATAAAGATACCCAGTTTGTGATAATTAAAATAATTATCAGATTTATAAGAGGCAACACTATATTCTAACCACGTTCTTATGAGCGTGGTTTTTTTATTTTAACCGCCTCGATTTCGATACGGTTATTCTAAACCCGTCGAATTCGACGGGTTATTTTATTATGGAAGTTTGTTCACTCAACATTTATGCATGTACCGCCAAAATTATCTGACGATTGTTCTACTAAAGCAACGTGTTGACCTTGTGCTGCTGCATATTTGGCAAGTGTTTTACCTGCTTTACCGAAGCCAATAACTAATAAATTATAATGTGTCATATATTGTGTCCTCCTGAAGTGTATCTTTGATGACGTCGTTAATTGTCAAGTTACGATAAAAGTTGCGCACTAGGGCAGTTTCTTGCGCTTTATATTTAGTCATAGTGGTTGCAATATGCTTAGAAATCGTACAATGACTCTCTTCACTACCAGTGAAAATACGTTGCGCAGGTGATTTATCTAACACAAAAAGTTGATACAGCGTATCTAACGTAATCGTGGGTGTAATCTCATTCGCACGATAACCACCGCTTTTACCGCGACGTGTATCAATAAATTGTTGGTTATTTAGTATTGTAGCAACGCGTCTTAGTTGCACTGGATTAAGACAAGTAAGTGTTGCTAATTCCTGACTATTGAAATGTTCCTCTGAGTGCTTAGTGAGAAAGCTAAGCACGTGTACTGCAATGTTAAATTCTAAATTCATCGTATACCGCCTTTAATGTAACTTGATTAGTTACATTAAAGTATATCTTATATAAAATGTCAATATGAATGACTTAATCAGAATGGGGTAAACTACAAGTAGTAATATTTGAATAAAGGAGCGAGTATGAATGGCAGATTTAGTACAATTAGGTAAATCAGATGTTCGTGTATTTCCAATCGCATTAGGTACCAATGCAGTAGGTGGCCACAATTTATATCCAAATTTAGATGAAGAACAAGGGAAAGATGTTGTGCGCAAAGCAATTGATAATGGTATTACATTGCTCGATACGGCATATATTTATGGTCCTGAACGTTCGGAAGAATTAGTTGGCCAAGTGGTTCAAGAATACCCACGTGAACAAGTGCAAATTGCGACGAAAGGTTCTCATGTTATTAAAGATAATGATGACGTCATTCAAAACAATGACCCAGATTATTTAAAACAACAGGTTGAGAATAGCCTGAAACGTCTTCAAGTAGATTATATTGATTTATACTATATTCATTTTCCTGATGAAAATACGCCGAAAGATAAAGCAGTTGCAGCGTTAAAAGAACTTAAAGATGAAGGTAAGATTAAAGCAATTGGGGTCTCTAACTTCTCATTAGAACAACTTAAAGAGGCAAATAAAGATGGCTATATAGATGTAGTGCAATTAGAATACAACTTATTACATCGTGAAAATGAAGATGTAATGGCATACGCGGCTGAAAATGATATTACATTTATTCCTTATTTCCCACTAGCGTCAGGTATCTTAGCTGGTAAGTATGAGGAAAACCAAACGTTTGATGATCATCGTGCGCCTCGTCGTGACTTCCAACCAGAGGTATTTAATGATAATGTGCGTCGAGTGAAACAATTGCAAAGTATTGCAGAAGCCCACAACACATCTATCGCCAATGTGGTTCTAGCATTTTATTTAACTCGTCCAGCGCTAGATGTAGTAATTCCTGGTGCAAAACGTGCTGAACAAGTTGTAGAAAATATTGAAGCGGCTAATATTCAACTAACAGATGATGAATTGAAAAAAATCGACGAACTATTTCCGATTGAATAACAAACGCGGATATAAAATAAATTAAAGTAATTTAAGCTCTTACACCGTTTATATTTGTGTAAGAGCTTTTTTAGAAACTTGAATAAATAGTAATGATTCTTTTTTATTTTAGGAAAATGTACATATATCATATGAAATAAGGGTACTAGGCAAATATGCGAAATATTAAATTAATATGAAGTATTGATGTAGCGAACAAATTAAAAATAATGGCATATTTTAAATATAAATTAAGAGAGAGGGATAGACATGATTACAGTTTTATTTGGAGGCAGTCGTCCAGAGGGGAACACAGCACAACTTACTAAGTATGCAATAGAAGGATTAGCCTATAATTGGATTGATTTAACAGATTACCAATTTAATCCTGTAAGAGATTTCCGTCATGATAATAAAGACATTACTAATTATACAGACGATTATAAACACATCATTGATCAAGTATTAGAAAGTGATACGGTGATCTTCGCATCACCAGTTTACTGGTACAGTATATCTGCATCTTTAAAGGCATTTATTGATCATTGGTCTGAAACAATGGTTGATCCAAATTATAGAGACTTCAAAGAACGAATGGCAAAGAAAGATTTCCGTCTTATTTTAGTTGGTGGAGATTGTCCAAAAGTGAAAGCAAAGCCTTGTATTACACAAATGAAATATACGTTAGATTTTATTGGGGCTGAACTTAACGGTTATATTATCGGTACAGCTGAACGACCAGGAGATATTTCGAAAGATACATTTGCATTCGAAAGAGCTAAAGAATGGAATGAAACACTAATATAGATTTTGATGAAAGGTACGACAAATTACATCGATAAATACGCTATATTGAGCGATTGTATAACTACTGTGATATAATTTCATTATTAATTCCATAGTAAAGTCAGGAGAATCAAGTATGTTTAAAGTCAGAGAAGCCACATCAAATGACGTCGTAGCAATTAGAGATGTTGCTACTAAGGCATGGTATAACACATATTTAAATATTTATGCAGCATCAACAATTAATGAACTATTAGCTGCTTCTTATAATGAGCAACATTTAAAGAAACGCTTAGAAGAACAATTATTTTTAGTAGCCGTGGATAATGATGAAATTATAGGCTTTGCTAATTTCATTTATGGTAAAGAACTGTATTTATCTGCGCATTATGTACATCCAGAATATCAACACAAAGGTTACGGTTCTAGCTTACTTAAGCAAGGATTAGAACAATTTGATGGTAAATATGATGCAGTATATTTAGAAGTTGATAATAAAAATAAAGGCGCTATTCAATATTATCAAAATAATGGTTTTGAAATCGTACGTTCTTATCAACCAGAAATGTATGGAGAGCAAATGGATTTAGCTTTAATGAAGAAAAGTATATAATCCCTATCACTATACTGTAATGAGAGGAAGGATTTATTTGACGCAAACACCTTATGTTGAACAGAAATTAGCTGAAGAGAAGGTATTTAAAGACCCTATCCATAAATATATTCACGTCAAAGATCAACTTATTTGGGATCTCATTAAAACGAAAGAGTTTCAACGTTTACGTCGTATTAAACAATTAGGTACATTATATCTTTCTTTTCATACTGCAGAGCATAGTCGATTTGGTCACTCTTTAGGTGTATATGAAATCGTACGTCGTATGATTGATGAATCATTTGTTGGGCGTGATGCGTGGAATAATGCAGATAGACCATTAGCTTTATGTGCAGCATTATTACATGATTTAGGGCATGGTCCATTTTCACATAGTTTTGAAAAGATATTTAATACAGATCATGAGGCATTTACACAAGCCATTATTACAGGACCTACTGAAGTGAATGAAGTCTTAAGTCGTGTATCTGATACTTTTCCTAAAGAGGTCGCGGATGTTATTAATAAAACACATCAAAATAAACTTGTCATTTCTATGATTTCATCTCAAATTGATGCCGATCGAATGGATTATTTGCAAAGGGATGCTTATTTTACTGGTGTCTCTTACGGTACATTTGATATGGAACGTATTCTACGTTTGATGCGACCTTCAAAAGATGAAGTACTCATTAAAGAAAGTGGGATGCATGCTGTAGAGAACTTTATAATGAGCCGTTATCAAATGTATTGGCAAATATACTTTCATCCGGTTAGTAGAGGCGGGGAAGTTTTACTAAATAATTGTTTGAAACGTGTCAAGCAATTGTACAACGAGGGTTATCATTTTAAAATGTATCCTGAAGATTTTGTTCCTTTCTTCGAAGAGAAGGTTACAATCGAGCAATATGTTGATTTAGATGAAGTCGTAGTGCTTTATTATTTAAAGCGATGGATACAAGAAGATGATGCCATTCTTAGTGATTTAGCACGTCGTTTTATCAATAGGGACTTGTTTAAATACATTCCATTTGATGGTTCAATCATTACTATTACTGAACTGCAAGAGTTGTTTATAGAGGGACATATTGATCCTAATTATTATTTCGTTAGTGAAGCTTTCTCTGATTTGCCTTATGATTATGATCGACCAGGATCTAATAGACAACCAATACATTTATTAAGACGTGATGGTAATATTAGAGAAATTAGTAGCCAATCACTTGTTATTTCTAGTATTACGGGTATTAATCGTGAAGATTATAAATTGTACTATCCTAAAGAAATGATTCTTAATATCGATAATCCACAAATTAAGGGTTCAATTATTAATTTACTTAATGAATTGAATTAAGCCATTGAAACTTTAATATATAACACATAATATAGAAATTATGAATTTAAGTTTTCGGAGGTGTCACGTGTGTCTGAGAATAAAGGTTTTAAATTTAATATTATCAAGAATGACCCGCTTGACGGACATAAAGGAACGAATATTGGTGCAATTAGTTTAGATAATATTGCCCCAGTATTTATAGATGTAGCTAATAAAGAGGCGTTTATTGATATAGGCGGTATGCATGCGCGTGCTCAAGTTGAAAAAGGTGTTAAATGGATAACTGACAAAGCGGAAGTCGAAGGCGAAGAAGCTAAAGAATATTGGCTTTGCTGGGTGACAACTGAGCGTAGTGAAACTGGACCTTATTATGCCGGTGTTACTGCATGCTATTTATTAGTTAACAAGTCTATACGCCGTGGTTATAAGAGTATGCCTGAACATGTCAATATGATGGATAAGTCTATGAAACATAAAATTATGATTGATCATATTGGCGAAGAAAATAAAAAAGTGTTGAAAGACTTTTTAATATCGCACAATGAGGATATGTGGAATAATTCGAATGACGAATTATTCAAAGCTTTTGAATAGTATAAACAGTACTAAGCGTGGGACGCTATTCTTAATAGCCAGTAAGTGAATTTTAATAAGTTCATTTACTGGCTTATTTTCATTCATTGATAAAGTATGTCAGTCTCATTTCGCTTAAGTTGTAAAGAAATTCTTAGATAGATATTCACTCGTTTAAGTTGTTTCGCTTTCCTGTGGGAAAGGCTCTAAAGTAGTTCTTTGATTTTAATCATTAGAACTACTTGAGTCTGGGACATAAATAATATAATAATACTATTTAGCAATTTCGCAGTAGCTGACTGAACTGAGAAGACGCTTAAATCAAGCTTTCTCAGTTCTAGTCATCCTTGCGGGGGTGGGACGACGAATTCAAAAGAATTCTGTCCCGCTCCCTCCTCAACCCCAGCTTGCTTTGTTTGTAGATTTTCATATTGAAAATCTCTTTGCTGGGGCCCCGCGCGCAAAAATATTCGTCATTCATCTTTAGAATTTCTTACTTAAGTGCTTTAGCACTTAAG
>NZ_KV838549.1:0-20220 GCF_001838705.1 Staphylococcus sp. HMSC34C02 | reverse complement strand
ACAAGCAAAGCACGTTGGGCAAGCGAGCCAACAATATGAAGTATTGTAAATAAAGAAACCAGTAAATGCGTTTTAACAAACACATTTACTGGCTAACGTTCTGAGAACTAGGTCTCAGATGCTTTTTCATTTATATCATGTTGTTACTGATTAATCTTCAAAAATAAAATCTTCATCTTGTAATGCTTCTACATTTAATGCCAATGTGTAACCATCACCTTTTACTGAGAAGAAGTCATGGTTTTTAGTTGAAGTATCTAAAGCATTCTCAATGATAGGATTAAATTCTTTTTCCTCAAAGTAAGGTTCGAAACCTAAATTTGATAAAGCTTTATTTCCATTATATTGAACATAATTCAATACATCTTCACTTAAGCCGATATCATCATATAGCAAGTGTGTATAAGAGACTTCATTTGCATATAAATCCTCTAATAATTTATACATTTCTTTGTCTGCTTTTTGTTTTTCATTTTCAGAAAGTTCATTACGCAAACTTTGTGCATCTAGTCCTGTAAATACACCATGGATCGATTCGTCTAATAAAATCTTTCTAATGATCTCACCAGAAGTAGTCATTCTACCTTGTCCAGCTAGGTATAGAGGATAATAGAAACCAGAATAGAATAGGAATGTCTCTAAAAATACACTTGAAACTCTCGCAATATATTGATCATATATAGAGGCTTCTTTTCCCCACAATTTATGATAATTTTCGATAATTTTATCAGATTTATATTTTAAATGAGGCTCTTCAATAACCCAAGTATCTAGCAAATAGTTCGTTTCACTAGAAGGAAGTAAAGTTGTAAAAATATGTGAATAACTTTTCGCATGAATTTGTTCCATCATTGCCATAAATGAATACACTGCTTTTTTACGTAAGTCTGTTGTGTGTAACATAATCAACGGCATACCATCATCTGCTTGATGTGTATCCAATCCTGTTAATCCTGCTAATGCACGTTTAAATGTATTTTTCTCGTCTTCAGTTAGTGTCTTCCAACTTGCAATATCTTTTGATACTTTAAATTCTGTTTCTACCCACATTTGAGAAATATTCTGACGCCAAAACATATTCGTCATATCTTCTTGGGTATTCCAATTGACGGCCTTCATTTAAAAATCCTCCTTAATTACTAAAAAGCAAATCTCATTCGTTAAAGGGAAAGGAGGTGAATCAATTTGTCGTGTTGACCCTACAACCTTCCCCTATTTAATACTTTATTCTGTTAACTTCTAAAAATTAAATTGCACAACTTGTACATTCTTCAACGCTTAATAATTTATTACGCGTATAATATAGTGATTTAAGCCCTTTGTGATGCGCATAAACATATAATCTTGATAATTCACGTGTTGAAATTTCAGAATTCACATATAAGATTGTTGAAATACCTTGGTCCACGTGTGTTTGAATCGTAGCAATCAAATCGATGAGTTTCATTTGATCAGTATTGAAAGCTGATTTATAGTACCACATTGTCTCTGGAGACAAGAATGGCATTGGGTAAAATGTTTCAGCGTTTCCATACGTACGACGCTCAATTTGATCAACAATTGGCATAACTGAACTTGTTGCATTTTGTACATATGAAATACTTTGTGTAGGTGCAATCGCTAATCTATATGCATGATATAAACCATGTTGTTGCACTTGTTCTTGTAATGCTTTCCAATCATTAGCCGTTGGAATATCAATATGATCAAATAAACGTTTTACCTTTTCAAATTTAGGTTGAAAGTCTTGAGATGTATAGAAGTCAAAATATTTGCCACTAGCATAATCAGACTTATCAAAATCTTGATATACTTCACCACGTTCTTTAGCAATTTCCATTGAACGCTCAATTGAGTAGTAGTTCATCATCATGAAGAATATATTCGCAAAATCTTTAGCTTCTTCTGATTCATACCCTATTTTATTTTTAGCTAAATAACCATGTAAGTTCATAACACCGAGTCCAACTGAGTGTAACTCACTATTCGCTTTTCTAACGCCTGGTGCATTTTGGATATTAGCTTCATCACTAACTACAGTTAACGCATCCATTCCAGTATGAACAGAGTCTTTAATTTTACCTGTTTCCATGACATTAACGATATTTAATGAACCTAAGTTACAAGATATATCACGTTTGATTTCATCTTCAATACCATAATCGTTAATTACTGATGTTTCTTGTAACTGGAAGATTTCTGTACATAAGTTACTCATTTTAATTTGACCAATATTTGAATTGGCATGCACTTTATTCGCATTATCTTTAAACATTAAATATGGATAGCCTGATTGTAATTGTGTTTGTGCAATCATATTCAACATTTCTCTTGCATCTTTTTTCTTCTTAACAATATTAGGGTTTGCTACCATATCGTCATAATATTTTTCTAAATCAATATCATCTAGTGTTACACCATATTCTTGTTTAACCGTATGTGGTGCAAACATATAGAAATCTTTGCCTTCTTTTGCTAAATCAAAGAATTTAGAAGGTACAATTAAACCAGTAGAAATTGTTGATAAACGCAAGTCTTCATCAGCGTTTACTTTTTTAGTGTCTAAGAATTCTTCAACATCATAATGGAAGATATTTAAATAGACAGCACCAGCACCTGGACGTTGACCGAGTTGATCTGCGTAGCTAAATCCACCCTCTAACGCTTTCGCTACAGGTAGCACACCTTTCGCTACACCTTTAATACCTTTAATAGCTTCACCACGGGCACGTAATTTAGATAGGTTGATTGCTACACCACCACCAATTTTACTTAGCTGTTTGGCAGTAGAATCAATGAAGTTGATAGAATTTAAGCTATCATCCACTTCTAACAAGAAACATGATACTAATTCACCACGACGTGCGCGTCCTGCATTTAAGAACGTTGGTGTCGCAGGTTGGTATCGTTGTTCAATCATTGCTAGAATAAATTGCTTTGCTTGTTGTTTATTGCCGTCTGCTAAATAAAGTGCAACGATTGCGACATGTTGATTATAATCTTCTAGATATTGTGATTTATCGTTAGTTTTTAACGCATAATCTTTATAGAACTTACTAGCAGACATGTAGCTTGCAAATTCAAAGTTGATTGATTTAGCAAATTCTGTGATTTCAACTAAGTCTGATTCGCTATATTTCTCGAAGACATTAAAATAAAAATTGTTATCTACGAGATAGTGTAATCGTTCAATCTCACTGTCAAAATAAATTGTTTTATCATGGATTTCTTCAAGATAAACCGCTAATGCTTCCTGATCCTTCTCTAAGTTAAAGAAACCATTGTCTTTACGTTTCGTAACTTCATTATTTAGTTCAATATGATTGTACTTTTTCTCGTTCATCATTTTCATTGAAATGCCCCACCTTATTTTTAAATTCAATAACATCTTTATTAGAACCTTGTACTTCAAATTTCATTAATAGAGGTACATGATATGATTCGGAAATTGTTTTACCCGCTTTAGCAAAGTTTTGTCCCCAATTTCGGTTACCACTTGCTGCAACTGCGCGTAAATTTTGATGATTAACATCTAAAAACGATTGTACTTCTTTAGGCACTTCACCAAATCCAATTGTTCCCGTAACTAAAATATAAGGTTCATCAAATGGCTCTGTACAATTATCTTTAGTTATCTCCATTACATCTGAAATTTCACTTCGCTTGATAAATCTTCTTACATTACCAGAAAAAGAGAAATAAACTACTTTCATTGGAACGCCTTCTTTCGTCAGTCCATATTATTAACTAAAAAGAAGTTCTCTTAATTAAATAAGAAAACTTGCTAGACATTAAATACGACATATTTTAGACATTTATTTGGATGTCAACTAGCTGATGATCGTTATACTTAAAAGAAGTGACTTTCGTTTCCAGCCACTACATGTAGTGTTTAGACTAAAATTTCGAGACTATTTCATCTATTAGCTCGTTCGTATAAATAGCATTGAATTAGGGATTTATACTTAAAATCCAGTGTGAAATTTCTATTAAAATGAATAATTTTTATAACACAAACTTTTTATACAACCACAACATGTTGTGGTTCATTTACAAATTCAATACTATATTCTGTGTTTCATTATACAGAATTGCTCTCTTAATTGAAAGTAACTATTTCGTGACAAAAGTTCGGAAAAACGTCTGAATGTGCATCACATCAAACTTAAATTGATACAAATATTTATTTTTGAATATTTAATGTGTTTTAGTTGCATTTTCACCAGCAATATAAATGATTGAATTGTCAGCGTTCTTGAAGACCAATTATTTAAACAATCAATGTATTTTGTACAATTATTCAAGTATATATTATATTCCACTCTAAAAACACGAATATAACATTTATAAAAAAATGGCATCTAACGTGTTTTTACCTAAACAGAACGTTTGTTCTTATTTAAATCATATTACATCCCTATATTATTTTCAAGTATTTATGCATTACTAATTGAATTATGCTACTATATATACGGTAATTTTTTACAAATGAGGCGATTAACCTTGAATCCAAAAGTTAAGGGCATCATTGCAATTCTAATTTCAGCGATTGGTTTTAGTTTTATGTCTGTATTTTTCAGGCTTGCAGGAGACTTACCTGTATTTCAAAAATCATTAGCAAGAAATTTTGTCGCAATGTTTATCCCATTATTTTTCATATTTAAATATAAACAGCCTATGTTCGGGAAATTAAGTAGTCAACCTCTGTTAATTTCTCGCTCTACATTAGGACTTATAGGTGTTTTATTAAATATATATGCCATTGATCATATGGTATTAAGCGATGCAGATACGCTAATGAAACTTAATCCTTTTTGGACAATTTTACTTAGTTTAATTTTTCTAAATGAGCAAGTTCGTAAATATCAAATCGTTGCTATGATTGTAGCAATCTTTGGTATGTTATTTATCGTTAAACCTGAGTTTTCTTCAACAATGATTACGTCATTAGCCGGATTATTCTCAGGTATTTTCGCAGCCTCTGCATACACATGTGTTCGTGCACTTAGTACTAGAGAAGCACCTTATACTATCGTGTTTTATTTTTCATTATTTTCAGTTGTCGTTTTAATTCCGTTTTCAATTGCGACATATGAACCAATGACAACTATACAAATGGTTTACCTTTTAGGAGCGGGTCTTTCAGCAGCAGTTGGCCAAATTGGTATTACACTTGCCTATAGCTTTGCACCTGCGAAGGACATATCTATCTTTACGTATGCTTCGATTATTTTCACAGCGGTCTTCGGATTTATTCTGTTCGAAGAAACACCAGATTTCTATGCACTCATTGGTTATGTCATTATCATCGGCGCAAGCTATTATATGTTTGAAAAAGCGCGACGACAAACAGTACCAACGCAACACCAAACTAACACTAAGGAGTGATTCATATGACGCAAGGACGTCAGAAAGAAGAACTACAAGATATTACTTTATTAGGTAATCAAAACAATAAATATGAATTTGACTATACGCCAGAAGTTTTAGAAACATTTGACAATAAACATCAAGGGCGCGATTACTTTGTAAAATTTAATTGTCCTGAATTTACATCTCTCTGTCCTATTACAGGTCAACCGGATTTCGCTACCATTTATATTTCATATATTCCAAATGTTAAAATGGTAGAATCTAAATCATTAAAATTATACTTATTTAGTTTTAGAAATCATGGCGACTTCCACGAGGATTGCATGAATATTATTATGAACGATTTAATAGAGTTAATGGATCCACATTATATCGAAGTTTGGGGTAAATTCACGCCACGTGGTGGTATTTCTATCGATCCGTATACAAATTATGGCCGCCCTAATTCTAAATATGAAAAAATGGCTGAGCATCGATTAATGAACCACGATTTATATCCAGAAAAAATAGATAATAGATAATAGATTAATAAAATCCACTAAATTGTTTGACAATTTAGTGGATTTTTTCATTATTTGTGATATTTTATTTAAATTTACTATTGCCTATTAGTGAATTAAAGCGTATTTTATTATTATCATTTAAAATTACAAAAGAGTAAGATGATCTAAACAAAGCAACTTATTCTCATTCGATTTTAAATCATCAACTCATTGACTGAAATTTCTAAAAATTTCTATTTTTAAGAAATTACATTATTTTACATATCATCATCTTGATTATTAAATTTCAGTCTTTAAAGGGAAGAAAGGATTGGGATACATATGGCAACAAACAATTCCCATGAACAAGCAGTTCAAACAATACCTCAGCGTGGATTCTTCGGACATCCTAACGGCTTAGGTGTACTATTCTTTGTAGAATTTTGGGAGCGATTTAGTTATTACGGTATGCGCGCCATGCTCATTTTCTACATGTATGACCAAATTAAAAATGGCGGTCTAGGCATTGATCAAACGACTGCAATGTCTATTATGTCAGTTTACGGGGCATTAATTTACATGTCTTCAATTCCAGGTGCATGGGTCGCAGATAGACTCTTCGGTACTAGAGGCGCGACCTTGATCGGTGCAGTACTGATTATTATTGGACATATTTGTTTAAGTTTACCATTCGCAATGTTTGGGTTATTTGCATCAATGTTCTTTATCATTATCGGTTCTGGTTTAATGAAACCAAATATTTCAAACATTGTTGGACGATTATATCCTGAGAATGATACGCGTATGGATGCTGGGTTCGTTATATTCTATATGTCAGTTAACTTAGGCGCATTAATCTCACCAATTATCTTGCAACATTTCCTTGATGTGAAAAATTATCACGGTGGTTTCTTAATCGCAGCAATTGGTATGGCATTAGGTTTAGTATGGTATATGATTTTCAACAAGAAAAATTTAGGCTCTGTTGGTATGAATCCAACAAATCCACTTTCTCCTGAAGAAAAAAGAAAATATGGATTAATTGTTAGCTTAGTTGTAATCGTAATTGCTATTGTATTATTAGTTACATACTTTACTAATACTTTATCATTTAACCTGATTAGTAATACTGTTTTAGTTCTAGGTATTGCATTACCAATTATTTACTTTACAACGATGATTCGAAGTAAAGAAGTTACAGATGTAGAACGTTCTCGCGTTAAAGCATTTATTCCATTATTTATTCTAGGAATGTTATTCTGGGGAATTCAAGAACAAGGTTCAAACGTTTTAAATATTTATGGATTAGAGCGTTCTGATATGCAACTGAATTTATTTGGTTGGCAGACACAATTTGGTGAAGCATGGTTCCAATCAATTAACCCATTATTTATCCTACTCTTCGCACCAGTCGTTTCAACAATCTGGTTAAAAATGGGTAAAAGACAACCAAGCTTACCAGTCAAGTTTGGTATTGGTACCTTATTAGCAGGTGCTTCATATATTCTAATGGGACTTATCGGTATGAGTTATGGTGATTCACACTTCTCAGTAAACTGGGTCATCCTATCTTATGTAATCTGTGTGGTTGGTGAATTATGTTTATCACCTACAGGTAATAGTGCAGCAGTTAAATTAGCACCGAAAGCATTTAATGCGCAAATGATGAGTGTTTGGTTATTAACAAACGCATCTGCACAAGCACTTAATGGTACGTTAGTTAAATTAATTGAACCTTTAGGTCAAACGAATTACTTTATCTTCTTAGGTAGTGTAGCAATTGTCATTACTGTGATTATCTTAGCTTTCACACCGAAGATTTCTAAAGCAATGAAAGGTATTCATTAACCTTTTAGGCTATTTAAAAAGCGTCCTAATGTTTAGGGATGCTCAATCTTATTCACAGTAACTGAGTGAACTAAGAAGTCATTTATATTCAGCTTTGCGAGTCATACTTTTAGGGATGGAACAATGAATTCAAATTGAATTCTGTTCCATCCTTTTTCTTTGTGTATCAACGTAAAAAGTGTAATCATAAAGACTTGAGCACTTGAAATACGCAAATCATAATTAAGCAAACCTGATTTTGGGTAAATATAAGATAATTAAAGTAAATTACGAAAGTAGGCATTATTATGGATCAAACATTTAATCATGGGGTTCTTTTTTACCATGAACATAGTGGTCTAAAAGATATATATGATGGTTTAGGAGAAGTCACTAAATCGCTAACAACCATTTGTAAGCATTTATCCATTCAATTAAGTGAAAATGAAGGCGACATCATTAAATATTGTGAAGATATTAAAAATCAAAACTATAGCAGTGATGTGGATATTGTCTTCATATTAGGTGGCGATGGTACTGTTAATGAACTTATCAATGGTGTTATGACACATCAACTGAACCTCCCTATCGGAATTATTCCTGGAGGGACATTTAATGACTTTACTAAAACATTAAATCTACATCCAGACTTCCGAAAAGCCAGTGAGCAGTTAAAGACTTCACATTTAGAATCATATGATGTCATGAAAGTAAATGATACGTACGTACTCAATTTCGTTGGCTTAGGATTAATCGTTCAAAACGCTGAAAATGTCCAAGAAGGTCGTAAAGACATCTTCGGCAAGTTGAGCTATGTCGGTTCTACCGTTAAAACATTAATGAACCCTGAACATTTCGATTATAAATTAACTGTAGATGACAAAGAATATACAGGTAACACATCAATGCTTGTTGTTGCTAACGGCCCAAACATAGGCGGTAGTCGTATTCCACTTGTCGATTTATCTCCTCAAGATGGTAAAGTGAATAGCTTTATCTTTGATAAACAAAGTTTCACTATTCTTAATGACATCTTTAAGAAACGCGATAGTATGGATTGGAACGAAATTACAAATGGGATTGATCATATTGCTGGTGAGCATATTACATTATCCACGGATCCAATTATGAAAGTAGACATTGACGGTGAAATTAATTTAGAAACACCTATTTCTATTGAAGTTCTGCCAAAAGCAATTCAAATTCTAACTTTCCCAGAAAATGCTGAACAATAACTATTAATTCTATCAATATAAAAGCGATTAAGGTTAATGACTCATTCATCATACCTTAATCGCTTATTTTTAATTATGCTTCAAGAAAGAATGCTTCCACATCTTTCCATCCATTAACACGTTTAAAGCGTTCTTCATTAACATTATGAGACGCAGTAAACATGATTGGTTCTCCTTCAAAAATTTGTAATTGTCGTGGATTATCATCAATGAGATAATCTGTTTTTACTATATTTTTACGACCGCAAAAGATAAATTGTTGAGGGTCTAAAAATGGGAAGAACTCAAGTAACCATTCATATTTATCATGAAATGATGTTGGTACATCCATCGCCGCTGTTGCAATGTAAACATCGTAATGTTCTGTTAATTTCTCAACTACCTCTTGTGCATGTGGCATTACCTTTAGATTTCTAAAAAAGCCAGGCGCTCTTAAAATATCACGCACTAATCCATCGTGTTCCGGTATCACGTTTTTAAGCTTTTGACCATTGAGCGACTCAACCATGATCCCTAATTCAGTTTTAACATTAACCGCTTCAATAATGGCACCTAATGTGTCTGCTAAGACTTCATCCATATCAATAGCTATAGATTTTCTAGACATAATATCTCTCCCTTAATCATCACCTATATACTGTTAAAGTATAGCAAAAATTTAAAAGAGAGTGGTACAGAATTCATATCGAATTGATTGTACCACTCTCTTGCTATATTTAAATTTATAGCACTATCAGAACTGATTCAATTATCTTGCATCGAAAACTTAATCCGTTAGATTCGCTTTTAATAATCAAAGCGTTTCAATACTTCTATCATCTTGTCATTTTGTTCTGGGAATCCGATTGTAATACGGACACCAGTTGGAAATGGTCGTGTAATACAACCAACATTTAATAATGCTTCGTATAATTCTTGTGCTTTGTTTGTAACCACAAATACAAAGTTCGTTTGACTTGGTAAGAAATGTTTACTTTGCGGTATATCATAAAATTTCTGACGTTCGACTGCATTTTTAGCTGTAATTTCATTTAAATAGTCTTGATCTTCTAACGCTGCAATGGCGGCATATTCTGAAATACGAGTGACATTAAATGGTGGACGAATGATGTTCCATTTTTCAATTGCTTCATTCGTAGCAACAACATAACCTACACGTAATCCTGCTAGGCCATAAGCTTTAGAGAACGTTCTTAATAAAAATGCATTATCAAAACGTTCTTGCAATTTCAATGTATCAGGATAATCATTTGCCGTAACGAACTCGAAGTATGCTTCATCAATCAATACTGGTACGTGACTAGGCACTTGTTCTAAAAAGTGTTCTAGTTCATCATGAGTGAAATACGTTCCAGTTGGGTTGTTAGGATTACATAACCATACTAAGGCAGTATCTTCATCTACTTCTTGTATAATCCCATCTAAATCGAAGCCACCCTCTTTCAATGGTACTTGGACAACATCAGCTGATTCTACAATCGCGTTGTGATAGTACTGACCAAATGTTGCTTCACTCGTTACAATCTTATCACCCGGTGTTAATACCGCTCTTGAAATCATCAAGATAACTTCATCTAACCCAGCACCAAATAGAATTCTAGACGCATCCACATTCAAGTGCTCACTAATTGCTTTGCGTAGTGATGGCGACCCAGTTTCCGGGTAGTAGAATAATTCATCTACGTGCGCTTGAACTGCTTCTTTTGCTTTTGGAGAAGGGCCATATAAATTCTCATTTGAGGCAAGTTTATATAGGTCCCCTTCAATGCCATGTTTTTCTTTAAGTGCTTGTGGTGATAAACCTGGTTGATACGCTGTTAATTGATTTAATTGTTGTTTCATTGCCAACCACTCCTTTTCATAAATATAAAATGTTTATTCAATTATAAATGATGTTGCTTACACAATATCAAATTGCAGGACCGCTATCGTATCTTAATGTACGCCATTCATTGCTTTTTTAACAATTGGAGAAATCGCAACTAAGATCACACCAATGAGAAGTGTAAACAATCCAGAATATAAGAAGAATTCTTTTTCACTAATAATTTTAAATAGGACAACAATTTGACTATTGATACTTTGTGCAGTCGCGTTACTTAACATCCATAGTGCCATCATCTGTGCTGAGAATTTTGCAGGTGCTAATTTAGACGTTACTGATAACCCAACTGGTGAAATACATAATTCTCCCAATGTGATTAAGAAGAAACTTAACACCAACCAAATAGGATGAATCATTTGAACATGACTACTTAACGGTATAATCATGACTAAATAAGATAACCCAGCGAAAATTGCACCTAGTGCAAATTTGTATACTGTACTTGGATTATGCTTACCTAATTTCGTCCATATACTAGCAAAGATAGGTGCTAATATAATGATAAATACCGGGTTGATTGACTGGAACCAGGCTGCTGGTATATGAAAATCGAGAACACCATTTGTCAGTTTACCCAAACTTAGTTCAGTCTTCTGATCTGCAAAGTTAGCTAAAACTGTTGAACCTTGTTCTTGAATCATCCAGAATGCAACAGATGTAATAAATAACGGTATGTAACTATAAATTCTTGAACGCTCTTCTTTACGCGTCTTATGACTTGATAACATATAAACAAAAATACAAATCGGTAATACGATACCTACGAATGTAACAATCATACTAAAACTAGATAGGCTTAATTGTCCAGTAAATTGCAAGATAAGTAGGATAATTGCGAAAATTAACACGATAATACCAGTAATAATTGATAACCTTTTGATTTCTTCTTTGCGAAGCGGATTAGGCACACTTAAACCAGCTAATCCTAAGTTCTTTTTATTGGTAATATAGTATGTCACTAATCCTACGAACATACCTACTGCAGCTACAGCGAAACCATAGTGGAAGCCTAGTCTTGTTTGTAAATATCCTGTCGCAAATGGTGCTAAAAAGCTACCTAGGTTAATACCCATATAAAAAATAGTAAATGCTGCATCTAAACGTCTGTCATTATGGTCATATAATTCTCCAACGGTAGTCGAGATATTAGGTTTCAATAAACCTGTACCAATAATAAGCAGTAATAATGCAATCATAACTACGGTTAAACTACCCGGTATCGTCAACAGAATATGTCCAAACATAATGAGTATGCCACCATAAAACAGGGCATGACGTGTGCCAATCATTCTGTCTGCGATCCAACCTCCGATGGTACCAGACATATAGATAAGCGCACCGTATAACGATACAATTTGTAGTGCTGTCCCTTGTGGTAAACCAAAGCCACCTTTACTAACAGAATAGTACAGATAATAAGCTAAAATGGCTTTCATACCATAGTAACTGAATCGCTCCCAAAATTCAGTAAAGAATAGTGTACTTAAACCTTTAGGATGACCGAAAAATCCTTTTTGAGGTACACTCTCCACTATTTCTTGTCTAGAATAGTTCTTTGTATTCATTTTCTCCCCCCTAAAACCATACACGCTAATTTTGTGTATTTATTCATTAGTGTAAATAAAATTAAATCAGATTACAATTGTCTATACAAAATTCTCACTGAAAAAAAGAAGCAGGACAGAAATTGAAATCAATTCGTTGTCCCGCTCCATGAGGATCATTCGTACTATGAGAAACTAAATTTTAGCGTTTTTCAGTCTAGCAATCATCTAAGACACTTTTATCAAGTAGCCTTAAAATCATCGTTGTATGTCAATCGCTATACACTTCTTTTATTTGATTAAACCTTCTTGTTCAAGATAATGTTTTGCAACCTTGTAAGGATCTTCATTTTTTACGGTAACTTTATAATTCATTTCTTGCATCTCTTCATCGGAAATTTTACCTTTTAACTTATTCAATGGTTTTTTAATTTCAGGATGTTCTTTTAAGAATTTCTCTTTAAACATCGGTGCACCTTGATATGGTGGGAAGACATGCTTATCATCCTTTAAAACGACCATATCATATTGTTTTAATTCCGCATCGGTTGAATACGCATCAATTAAATTGATATCGACTTTTTCGACTGCAGTATATCGTAATTTTGGCTCCATTTTTTTAATATTTGATAAATCGAGTCCATAAGCTTTAGACACAGCTTTGTAACCATCAGGACGGTCATTAAATTCCATCGTAAATCCTGGTTTAAGTTTGTCCTCGACTTTTTGTAAATCACCTATCGTTTTAATATTATTGTCTTTAGCGAAATCCTTTTTTACTGCTAACGCATAAGTGTTGTTGTATTTCATAGGTTCTAACATGGTCATGTCATATTTTTTCTCTAAACTTTGTTTAGCTTGTTGATATACAGCATCTTCTTGTTTAGATTTTAAATCTTCTTTCGTTAATTCTCCTAACACTGTACCTGTAAATTCTAAATAACCATCTATATCATCTGATTTCAAAGCATTGAAGAGGAATGATGTTTTCCCCATACCATCTTTAACATCAACTGTGTTGTCTGTTTCATCTTCAATTAAAATTTTATACATATTGGTAATAATTGAAGGTTCTGAACCTAATTTACCTGCAAGCGTAATTGTGTCCCCTTTTTTCCCGAAAAGTGGCACAACAATGACCAATAATATAATAAGGATCATCACTCCAACAGTGATTAATAATTTCTTGTAAGACAATTTCTCCATATATCGCAATATCAAATCAAACATAATAGCGAGTAATGCAGCAGGAATCGCACCAATAAGAATGAGTGATGCGTTATTACGGTCAATACCTAGTAAGATTAAATCACCAAGTCCGCCTGCACCGATTAATGCAGCTAAAGTTGCTGTACCGATAATTAATACCATTGCTGTACGAATACCGGCCATCATCACTGGCATGGCAATAGGTAACTCAACTCTCGTTAATCGACGCATCGGTTTCATACCTATACCTTTAGCAGCTTCAATGAGTGATGGGTCGACTTCTTTAATGCCTGTATATGTATTTCTTAAAATTGGTAACAAGGCATACACAACTAACGCGATAATTGCAGGAAGTCGACCAATACCAAAGATTGGAATCATCAAGCCTAATAATGCTAAAGATGGAATAGTTTGTAATATTGCCGCTATATTCATGATGACTTCAGACAAACGCTTCGTTTTCGTTAAAGCAATCCCTAGTGGAACAGCGATTAAGATCGCGATTAATAATGCGATAAATGATATTTGAATATGTTCTACAATGGTTGTAAATACTTCGCCTTTACGGTCGTTGAGGGTGCTCAATAAGTCACTCATGCTTTACCCTCCTTATCGTAGTCATCTTGAGATATAAATTTAAAGACATCTTCACGCTTTAAGAGAGACTGCGTAGAAGTTGATGCATCATTCACAATTACCGCTTCATGCTGTGCTAATTTCGAATAAATTGAACGTAATTGGGCATCACTATTGATGATTGGGTAATCGTGTTGTGTTTCTTTCTCTGTGAGCGGCGTTGTAATCTTTAAGTCTTTCAACTGCAATGTTTCTTGATTTTGATCTAAATGACTTCCCATAAATTCTTCTACAAATGCATTTTTAGGTTGATCTCGAAACGCTTGCGGTGTATCAATTTGTTCAACACGGCCATGGTTGAGTAAGCAAATACGATCGCCTAACTTCATGGCTTCTTGTATATCATGTGTGACGAACACGATTGTCTTCTTTATTTGTGTTTGTAATGTTATTAAATCATCTTGTAGCTTCTCACGACTTATCGGGTCCAATGCGCTGAATGGCTCATCCATCAATATGACTGGAGGATCGGCAGCTAATGCTCTGATTACCCCAACCCTTTGGCGTTGGCCACCTGATAATTCATCTGGTTTACGATCACGATATTTTTCTGGTTCTAAACCAACCATTGTAAGTAATTCGTCTACACGTCGATCTATATCTTTGTCTTTCCATTTTTTCATCTGTGGCACTTGTGCAATATTTTCTTTAATTGTCATATGCGGAAAAAGTGCAATTTGCTGTAACACATATCCGATGTCCCATCGCATTTCATAAACGGGATAATCGCTAATGGGCTTATCTTTGAAATAAATATAGCCTTCACTTAACGGAATTAGTCTGTTAATCATTTTCAAAGTGGTCGTTTTTCCACACCCAGATGGGCCGATGAGTACAAAGAACTCGCCTTCATTGATTTTGAAACTCACATTATCGACAGCTACATTATTGCCATAACGTTTGGTTACGTTTTTAAATTCAATCATTTAGTCACCTTCATTTAATCTACCTATTTAAAATGTTTGCATTCTTATTCCCTATTTAAACATGTTTAATGATGAATTCATATTAAATTAGTCATATTATTGTAATTATATTTAAAACATATAGCATAACAATATAAATAAAAATTAAAGAGAGTAGGATAGAATGTTTTGTGCATTCATTATCCTACTCTCAGGTAAATTGGACTGTCTTTTCAATTCAGTTAGTTGCTATGCATTTGCTCAGGCGCCTCATAACATTGTTTGTTCTAGGTTCTCCTAATATATTTAGATGTTGCGTCTATATACTGGCTTTATAAGAGTGAATAGTTTCTAAGAACTTCGGACAATAATGTTTTAGCTTGTAACTACCAACACCATCAATAGATATCATTTCTTGTTTAGATTCCGGTTTACGTTTAGCAAATTCTTCTAAGGTATAATCTGAAAAGATACTTACCGGCGCAATATTTAATTTCTCACTTAATTTACGACGTACTTCAACCAATTCACTGTATAATGCACGATCGACACCTTCAACTGTATTGATATAAACCTTCTCTTTAGATTTTTGTTTAAATGGTGTCGTAAATACCTTAATTTCATCATTAAGTAGCTTTTTAACACTTTCATCACATATCAATATTTCATCAAATTCATTTAAAAATCCTTTAAAGCGTAATTCGTCTATTAAATGACTTAATTCTGAAGTAGTATAATCTTTCATTAAGCCATGTGTCGTCAACTTATCATAGTCATTATACTTAATATAATCACTTGTTTCTCCACGCAAGACTTGAATGATTACACTGTAACTTTCTTTTTGACGCATACGTGCAATACAACTAATAATCATTTTAGCTTCTTGTGTCATATCATATGTTTTATTTTGTTGAATACAGCTACTACATCGGCCACACTCTTCTAACTTTTCATTGGGTTCAAAGTAATGAACGACTGTTGCTTCGAGACATTTTTTTGTTTTTGTGTATTGAATCATTTTAGTAAGTTTTTCACCCATTTTATCTTTGTAGTCCTCATCGGCCTGTGACACCGTAATAAAGTATTCATGTAAACCTTTATCACGCTCACTAAATAAAAGGATGCATTCACTTTCTAATCCATCACGCCCTGCACGGCCTGCCTCTTGATAATATGATTCCAGATCACCGGGCATATTGTAGTGTATGACGTATCTAACATTTGATTTGTCTATCCCCATACCAAATGCATTTGTCGCAATAACAACTTTAACTTTGTCATAGACAAATTCATTTTGAGCTGTCTCGCGTTCTTTATTTGTTAAACCTGCATGATAAATAGCAGAAGAAACATTTATAACGTCAAGCGCTTCTTGTAACTCTTCAACTTGTTTACGTGTAGAACAATAGATTATACCCGCTTGTTCTTTATGCTTTTGCACATAGTCTACGACAAATTTTTGACGTTGATACGTAGGATTCACTTTAAAAATAAGGTTACGGCGTTTTGTACTCGTTTTTACTTCATCGTGCCTATCGATGTTTAACTTTTCCATAATATCTTGTTGCACTTCTGCAGTTGCTGTTGCCGTCAGTGCGACAATTGTAAAGTTTTGGGGTAATGTGAATACTTTCTTAATCACACTTTGATAGCTAGGTCTAAAATCATGACCCCATTTAGATATGCAATGGGCTTCATCAAATGCGATAAGATGAATATCAATACGACTTAATAAACTTAAAAAATATTGATTATCAAAACGTTCTGGTGCCACATATAAAAATTGAATATGACCCTTCATTAAATCATTTTCAATGTCTTTTTGTTGTTTCTTGGTTAAACTACTATTTAAATAGGCGGCTTTAATTCCCATAGCCTTAAGCTGATCGACTTGGTCTTTCATTAAAGAGATTAATGGACTAATGACAATCGTCGTTCCGACCAACATTAAACCAGGCACTTGATAACAGATTGATTTCCCACCACCTGTAGGTAATACGCCTAACACATTATGATGATTCATTATTTTAGTTATGATTTCTTTTTGCCCCGGTCTAAACTTCTCATAGCCAAAATAATGCGATAATGTTGCTTCCATACTTTACATTCCCCTTATTGCTCTTTTAGTTCTTCTAATTCACTCCATCTCGTGATGTCTGTTTCATATGTTAGCTCTAATTGTTCTTTCTCTTCATTTAATTCTTTGATTTTGGCATAATCAGCACTAGCCGCAATCATCTCTTCATCGATTTCTTCTAAACGTGTTTCTGTTTGATCAATACGTTCCATCAATGACTCATATTCACGTTTTTCTTTATATGATAAGCCAGATTTTTTTCGAACAGTTGGCTTTTGTTTCGGCTGTTGCGCCTGTTTCTCTAATGTCGCAATTTTATCTTGCTCTTTCTTGTATACCTCATAATCTTCAAACGTTCCTACGATACGTTCCATTTTCCCATCATGAATATACCAATATGCTTGAGCAACTTTATTTAAGAAGTAACGATCATGACTCACAGTGATAACTGAACCACCAAATGTACTAATATAATCTTCCAAAATGGTTAAAGTTTCAGTATCCAAATCGTTTGTAGGCTCATCTAATAATAATACATTAGGTTGATGTACGAGCAAACGTAGTAAATATAAACGCTTTTGTTCTCCACCCGATAATTTGTAAATCTTTTTACCATGCGTTGCACTTGGGAATAAGAAGCGTTCAAGTAATTGTGTTACAGAAATGGATGTGCCATCCTTTTCTTTAGCCACTTCACTTTCTTCTCTCAAGTAATCAATCATACGTATGTCTCTATCTAACGTTTCTTCTGTTTGTTTGAAGTAGGCTACTTTTACAGTCTGACCAATTTTAAGCGTGCCTGTATAATCATTATCTTCTCCACTTAAAATATTTAATAATGTCGTTTTACCAGCACCATTCGGACCAACAATACCAATACGCTGACCGCTTTGAATGATTTCTGTAATATCTTCAAACAACGTTTTACCATTCATTTGTTTAGATACGTGTTCCAGTTCATACACTTGCTTACCTAATCTTGAATATGCCAAGTTAAGTTGACCCTTATCTTGAACATGATGGCCTTGAACTTCTGATTCCAAATCATTAAAACGATTGATACGTGCTTGTTGTTTTGTCGTTCTTGCCTTAGCACCAGCTCTCATCCACGCTAATTCCTGTTTATATAAAGCCTTTTGTTTGTCTTGTTGCTTTTGTTCGATCAATTCATTTTCAGCTCGCATTGCGATGTAATCTTCATAATTACCCGGATACGATTTTAATTTACCTCGATCAAGCTCAATGATTCTACTCGCGATTTCATTTAAAAAGTAACGATCATGCGTTACAAATAAAACAGTATGAGGATATTGTTTGATGTAATTGATTAGCCATGTAATGGATTCAAAATCAAGATGGTTCGTTGGCTCGTCTAGTAATAATAAATCAGGTTGTTCTATTAACGTCTTAGCTAGTACGACTCGTTTTTGTTGTCCACCAGACAGCTCACTTATCTTTTTAGTCGTATCGTGAATACCTAGTTTAGATAAGATTGTTTTGATTTCTGCATTATAATCCCACGCATGATGTCGATCCATAGCTTCTTGCGCTTCCATCATTTTTTGAAAATGCGTATCATCCTGGTGTTGTGTATAATTTGTTACGGCTTCTTCATAAGCTTTAATAATTCGAAGTGTTGTTGTATCAGAGCTAAGTACAGCTTGGAAGACCGTCATAGTGCCATCTAAATCTTGTTTTTGAGAAGAATAACGTATACGATATTGATTAGGATGTGTAATATCAGCTGTAAAATCATCGTCTAGATTGCCAATCACTTTAAGTAATGTACTTTTACCAGTACCATTAATTCCTACTAGTCCTATTTTTTCATGTTCAGAAATAGATAGGTTTAAATCATCGAAAATGATTTTATCCGCATATGATTTATTTAAATGTTCTATTTTATACGCTTCCATGCTTCTACTTCCTTTTCCAAATCGAAATATCGAATTTTTAAATATTTTTTGATAAGCTTAAATCAGTTCTATATATTATACACCTTTTTAAAGTTAAATGATACAAGGAGACAAGAGTTATGATTGACTTTTTCGAAAGTTTACCGCCCTATTTACAGGCACTTATAGCCGGTATTATTACGTGGCTACTCACTGCATTGGGTGCGGCTGCTGTGTTTGTATTCAAATCCGTTAATGAACGCATATTAACTTCAATGCAGGGCTTTGCTGCTGGGATTATGATTGCCGCCAGTTTCTGGTCATTATTACAACCTTCAATTGAATATGGTAAAGATGGTAGTTTACCTGCCTGGTTACCTGCTGCAATTGGATTTTTATTTGGTGGCATCTTCATACGTGCCCTCGATTCAGTTATCCCCCATTTACACCAAAGAATTGGAGATAAAAGTCAATACCGCGAAGGTGTAAAAACGTCATTAAGTAAGAATACACTCTTAGTACTTGCCATTACGTTACATAATATTCCAGAAGGTCTATCAATCGGTGTTGCTTTTGGTGGTATCGCGACTGGTAATAGCCAAGCAACATTTCTAGGCGCTTTGGGCTTAGCAATAGGGATTGGGATTCAAAATATTCCAGAAGGTGCGGCATTATCTATGCCAATCAGAGCTGCTGGTGCATCTCGTTGGAAAGCCTTTAATTACGGCCAAGCTTCTGCAATTGTTGAACCCATTTTTGCTACGATTGGTGCGGCGTTAATATTAGTGATTACGCCTGTGTTACCATATGCTTTAGCTTTTGCAGCTGGCGCTATGATATTCGTTGTTGTCGAAGAGCTCATACCTGACTCACAATCTGGTAATAATACAGATTTGGCAACATTAAGTTTAATGTTAGGCTTTACTATTATGATGATTTTAGACGTTGCGCTTGGCTAATTGATGTAAATAGCATAAATATTTAAATTATATTGTTCTATATTTTGTTAATACCACTACTGATAATGGGTATCTAAATTATGTAGTATGTTACAAATTAATCATGAAACAACGTCTAGAAAGTTAAGTTTTAGACAAAGGGAGTGGGGACAGAATTCTTTTTGAATTCGTCGTCCACTCCCAGCTTGCTTTG
>NZ_KV838548.1:0-21513 GCF_001838705.1 Staphylococcus sp. HMSC34C02 | reverse complement strand
TCGAAGACTACAGGCTGAGACAGCACCCCAGGAAAGCGAAGCAACTTATGTGAGTGAATATCTATCTAAGATCGCCTTTAGAGGACTACAGGCACGAGCCTTGCGAGCCAACAATTCGGAGTATTGTAAATAAAGAAGCCAGTAAATGAATTTTTTTAAAACTCATTTACTGGCTATTTCTCTAGGCATGATGTCCCAGGCTCTTTTTATTTAATAAATATTACTTCTTAGTATCATCGTCGTTGTTAGTGAATTTATCTTTGATTTTCTCAGTTAATGAAGCGTCTTCTTCATTTTTATCTTCTGGATCTTTATCGACTTTGTAGTTTTCATCTTTACCAATTGCTGTTTGTTTATATTCATAAGTTGTATCTTCGTTGTAGTGGTTTTGGTTATTATCATCATGGTCTAATGCTGCTTCTTCAGGCGTTTGGCCTTTAATCACGTGTCTTTGATGTATAATTGCATTAATTTCAGCACCTATGATGATGATGAAACTTGTTAAATATAACCAAATTAAAAGGATAATAATCCCTGCGATACTGCCGTATGTTTTAGAATAGTTTCCAAAATTAGAAATATAGAAACCGAATGCGAAAGATCCAATTAACCAGATAACCGATGTAAATATCGCCCCTGGTAATACAGATTTTAATTTCGTTTTAACATTTGGCGCTACTGAGTATAGAATTGTAAAAAGAATCAAAATAATGATTAATGGAAGTACAACTCTAATTAAACTGAAAACCCATTTGACTTGATCATCTAATCCTAGGGGACCAAATAAGAAATGAGCGATAACTGAACCCATTGTTGGTAGTGCCATAGCTACTAAAAATACTACACCTAACACAATTGTAAATACAACACTTAATAACTTTAATAGAATACCGTTTCTATTATCTTCTACATCATAAGCAACATTAAATGAGTTCATGATTGAAGTCATACCATTAGAAGCTGACCAAATTGCTAAGATTAACCCGATAGATAGTAAACCACCACTTGAATTTTTAGTGACATCGCTAATGACACCTTGAATTAGACTAGACGTGTCAGCGGGTGCGTTACTTAGTAAACCAGTAATTTGGCTTTGATCTAAGTTGAATAGTGGTAATAAAGTTAATAAAAAGATCAGCATAGGGAACATAGCTAATACAAAATGATAAGTCATTTGTGCAGCCAAACCTGATGCATCATCTTTTCCTATACGATAGATTAAATATGAGAGAAAATTAGATTTCTTTGTATATTTAGCTGGTTTATTTAATCGTGATACAAAAAAGACTTGATTATCTTTTTTGGGTTCTTTAGATTGAAATTCTTGTGGTTCGACATATGTACGATCAACATTTATTTTATCTTGATTCTTCTCTTGTTCTTCTTTAATAGAGTTAAGATATTTTGAGTTCGATTTATTTTCTTTTGACATAACAATCTCCTTTGCTTTAACCACATACATAAATAAAAAGTAAAAGAAGCGGGACAGAAACCTGTTATATTAGAAGATTTCATTGTCCCGCTTTACTATGAGTGAAAATCAAAATTGATATGATTCACTTTTAGTTATTGCTTATGATCACTAACATGTTAGACAATGTAGCAATCGTAAGCAACCAATTATTGACCAATGCGGTTATTCTTACGGTTAACGAAAGTATCTTTCGCATCTTTAATTGATTTTTCTAATTCTGGATTATTACGACGAATTTCTTCAATTGTATCTTTCCAATATAAAACTTCGTCTTTAATAGAATTAAATTTAGAAGGTTTACGTGAACGATTACCTACTTTAATATCTTTTACAGATTGAACTAATGCATTACGTGTTGATTTGTCTGCTAACGTAGCAGCGCCACCAACAAGTGCACCTATTAGAATACCAGGAATTAATTTGTTTTCCATTTCATTTACCTCTCTTTCAAATTTGCATCTTTAACGATGAAATCAATTAGATTATCACAAGATGATTGTACCATTTCATATACACCTTCAAAATTATTTGTGTAGTAAGGATCTGGTACATCACTCTCTTCCATATTACTAAATTCAAGTAATTTGAACAATTTTCCTTTTAGGTTAGGATTGATGTTTTTGATATTATCAACATTACTTTGATCCATGGCAATAATATAATCAAAATCATCACTTGGTTCAAACAACTCACTAATCATACCATCAAAAGGTATATTATGGCGATTAAGAATATCTTGAGTACCTTCATGAGGAGGTTCTCCAAGGTTCCATTTGCCAGTGCCTCTTGAATAAACATTAACACCTGAAACATGTCTATCTTTCAAGCGTTGACGCATGATTGCTTCAGCCATAGGAGAGCGACATATGTTTCCAAGACATACAAATGCTATATCTACCATACTCTATTCCCCCTAATCTGTTATATATAAACCATTTTATAGTTATTTTAAAATTTTATAAAGACATAATATTACTTTATTCGATAAAAGTTTGTTAAATCGTCATACTTTGATAAAATATTGTATTAAAGAGGTGATAACGTGACTCAAAATAATAATAAAGAAATGATTGCAGAGATTAGAAAAAAGTTAAACATCGTTAATCAAGGATTATTAAATCCCGATAAATTTGAAGAAGCCAATCAACAAGATGTAGAGGAAATATACAATTTTGTAATGTCTAAAGATTCTTTTTCACCAAGTGAAGTGACAGCGATTGCTGACGAATTAGGCAACTTACGTCAAGATTAAGGAGGATGCGCATATGACTTCATTAAGTTATAACGAGAAATTACAACAATATGCAGAATTATTAGTAAAAATTGGCATGAACGTACAACCTAAACAACCTGTGCTCATTAGATCTTCAGTGGATGCTATCGAGTTGACGCGATTAATTGTTGAAGAATCTTATAAAGCAGGGGCTTCCGACGTTAAAGTTGTATATGCTGATTCTAGATTAAATAGACTTAAGTTCGAATATGAATCGGTCGATTATTTTGAACATCAAGCTGTAAAATCATATGAAGTAGATGAACGAATGGATTATGCTAATCGTGGTGCAGCTAATTTAGCTTTATTAAGCGGAGACCCTAACTTATTAAACGGTATAGATGCAGAAAAACTGAAAGCATATCAAATGAGTTATAGTCATGCATTCAAAGGTTATATGGAAGGAAGTCAAAAGAATCAATTTCCATGGGTAGTTGCAGCCTTTCCTTCTAAAGATTGGGCGAAACGTGTTTATCCAGAATTAGACGAAACAGCTGCACTGGAGAAATTTATTGATGAAGTATTTGATATCGTAAGAATTGATGGCAATGATCCTATTGAAAATTGGAAGCACCATATCGAAAACTTAAGTGTACATGCTAAACAAATGCAAGACAAAAATTATAAAGCCTTACACTATCAATCAGAAGGAACAGACTTAGTCGTTGGTCTTCCTAAAGGGCATATATGGGTGGATGCTACAAGCTATGTAAATGGTAATCAACAAGCATTTATAGCGAATATACCAACTGAAGAAGTCTTTACAGCTCCTGATCGTAATAATGTCAATGGATACGTGACGAATAAATTACCACTAAGTTATAATGGAACAATTATTGATGGCTTTACATTAACATTTAAAGATGGACAAATTGTAGATTTCAAAGCGGAAAAAGGCGAAGAGGTACTTAGAGATCTGATTAACACAGATGAAGGGTCTAAACGATTAGGTGAAGTTGCCTTAGTACCTGACGATTCTCCAATTTCAAATCGTAATACTATTTTTTACAATACACTTTTTGATGAGAATGCATCGTGCCATTTAGCTATTGGTTCGGCATATGGCTTTAATGTTGAAGGTGGTACAGAAATGACGACTGAAGAAAAAGTTGCCAGTGGCTTAAATGACTCAAATGTGCACGTTGATTTCATGATAGGTAGTGCTGATTTAACGATTTATGGAATTAAACAGGATGGCTCTAAAGAATTAGTGTTTAAAAATGGTAATTGGGCACAATAAAAATAGAAATTAATATAAAAGAGGTATAACGCATGTCAAATTCTCAAGATAATCGAAAATCAATGTCTGAATCGAAAAGTTTTAAAGCTAAGCAAGTATTTCCTCAAGACACCAATCATCATCACACAATGTTTGGTGGATCATTGATGGCTAATATAGATGAAATAGCAGCTATTACAGCGATGAAACATGCTAACGCACAAGTAGTAACAGCTTCAACAGATTCGGTTGATTTCTTAAGACCAATCAAAACAGGAGATATAACTTCATATGAAGCAATGGTCAGTTATGCAGGTACGAGTTCAATGGAAGTTTGTGTACAAATTATCATTGAAGATGTTTTAAATAAAGAAAAGCATTTAGCAGCCTTAAGTTTCCTTACTTTCGTTGCATTAGATGATAATGGGAAACCAGTCAAAGTACCAGATGTTTATCCAGAAACAAAAATTGAAAAATGGTTTTACGAAAGTGCACCTAAACGTGTTCAACGTCGTAAAGATAGAAGAGAAGAAAGTAAAAGTACTATCGAATTTTTATCAAATGCGCAACATATTGAAGAAATTTAAACTTTGTGAAGCGGCTTGTAATATAGATAGTATAGTTTAAAAGAGTAAAAATAAGCACCACATAAAATAATGTTAGAGTAAATTTATTTTATGTGGTGCTTATTATATTTGCTTGAAATGATTTAACTGAAAATATTTTCAGTATGCATTTCAATCTCATTTTTTCTGAAATCAGTGTTTGGATAGTACATGTTTTTAACTAGAACGTTAGGACCTAAACAGTGAAATGCCTCACAATGACAATTGAGTGATTGCGCTAAATCTGATGTAAGCCATTTATTAAATACGTCTGTTAATTTGTCAGTTTCAATATTTGAAATTGTACCATTTTCATCTCCGAAATCAGTCACAATCACATCGCCACTAAAGACATTAACATTCAGGCGACTACGTCCATCTGGATCATTACGTGTCGTAACATTTTTAGCATCGCGTAAACGCTGTAACAATGCTTGGTCATTGTCATCATTAATACATGGATAAATAGGTAATGTACCAAATAACATCCATACATTTTCATCTCTAATGTCTAATAAATGATGAATCGCTTGTTTCATTTCTTTTAAAGAAAGCACATTTAATTGACTTGCAAAATCTGCAGGGTACATTGGATGAACTTCATGGCGACTGCATTTCATGTCATTGACGATTTCATTGTGAATTTTATCTAAATAAGGTAATGTACTTTGATTTAACATCGTTTCAGCAGAAACAAACATACCTTGACTTGATAATGTACTTGCATTCTCTAACATCTGTTCATATAATTTTAATTTTGCTTTTAAAGGAGGTTGCTTCTTCATTGCGCCGAAACCTACATCAGTAAATTCTTGAATTGTACCCCAGTTATGAGAGATATGCATAACGTCTATGTATTCAGCTATATCTAAATAACGATCTTGCGGTAGTGTTAAATTAGAATTCATTTGAACATATATACCACGATCTTGTGCATATTTTAACAGTGGTTTAACAATGTTTTTAATTGATTTTTTTGAGAACATTGGTTCGCCACCTGTTATTGACATAGTTCGTAAGTGAGGTATTTCATCTAAACGACGATAAATGATATCCATAGGTAAAGCATCTGGATCTTTAGTTTGTAAAGTATAGCCAACAGCACAGTGACTACATCTCATATTACATAATGTAGTAGTAGTGAACTCTATATTACTTAGTGTTAACTGACCGTGTGTTTTAACATCGTTGTATGCTTCCCATGGATCGTTGTTAATTGAAATGGGTTTTTTCTGATTTGTCATCCACATATTTATTACTCCTAAACTTAAAAAAATTCCTTAATCCGTTGCAAAAGTACAGTAAACATTATTAAGATTATATCGCTTTTTGTCAAATTCTGTTAGGATAAAACTAACGTATAGTTTAATAAATATATATTAATAAGGAGAAATCGTTATGAATGAACAACAAACAATGGAACAAATTAAAACAAGATTATCAAAATTTTTAGAAGATATTGACCATGTAAATCCCGATGAAGTAAGCGTTGAAGATATAGATGAATGGATTGGATTACTAGACCAATTAGAAGAAAAAGTTAAACAAGTTTCTAAATAAATTGAAACACTTTAATCTATGTATGTTTAATATCACTTAATTTCGTCTATATAATTAGTATAATTCGAACAAGAAAGGTGATTGACTAATGGCTAAAAAAGTAGCAATTATTTTATCAAATGAATTCGAAGATATCGAATTAACTAGCCCTAAAGAAGCAATTGAAGAAGCTGGTTTCGAAACTGAAATTATTGGTGATACTGCAAATGCAGAAGTAGTAGGTAAACACGGTGAAAAAGTTACTGTTGATGTAAGTATTGCAGATGCAAAACCAGAAGATTACGATGGCCTACTTATTCCTGGTGGATTCTCACCAGACCATCTTCGCGGTGATGCTGAAGGTCGTTATGGCACATTTGCTAAATACTTCACTAAAAATGATGTGCCAGCCTTTGCGATTTGCCACGGCCCTCAAATTTTAATCGATACAGATGACTTAAATGGACGCACACTTACTGCTGTATTAAATGTACGCAAAGATTTATCAAATGCAGGTGCAAATGTCGTAGACGAATCAGTTGTAGTTGATAATAATATCGTTACAAGTCGTACACCAGACGACTTAGATGATTTTAATAGAGAAATTGTTAAACAACTTCAAGCATAAATTTTATTGTTTCATAGACTTAAAACTAATTTGAAACATGCATGTTGCTATAAAGCAAATGTGTAAGTTATAGAACTGAGAAGAGGCTGTAAAGCTTCTCTCAGTTCTTTTTTTATTGCGATTAGGATGTTAGTCAACGATTGATCTAAAATGGCTTTAAACAATCTTTTCTCATACACCTTGGGACTGATTTTTCATGATAGGTATAGCTTAATCTAAAAACTACTGTTAAACTCACAGTTATAGAGTGAGTTTTAGTAAAGGAGCTACCACATGAAAAGAAGCCAAAGAATGAACAACTCGCCTGAGAGACATTCACATTACCGTAATGAACCTCATTACAATACGTATTATCAACCTGTAGGAAAACCACCTAAAAAGAAAAAAAGTAAACGTATATTTTTAAGAATATTTATTATATTTATCATCATATTTGCATTGTTTATTGGGTTAATGTATTTTTTATCTTCGAGAGCAAATGTTGATGACCTTAAAACAATTGAAAACAAAAGTAATTATGTTTCTTCAGACAATATGCCGGATTATGTAAAAGGTGCTTTTATTTCGATGGAGGATGAACGTTATTATAAACACCATGGATTTGACGTCAAAGGAACAACACGAGCATTATTCTCAACCATAGGTGATAGAGACGTTCAAGGTGGAAGTACAATTACACAACAAACTGTGAAGAATTATTATTACGACAATGAGCGTTCCTTTACTCGGAAATTAAAGGAATTGTTTGTAGCACATAAAGTAGAACAACAATATAGTAAAAATGAAATATTGAGTTTCTACTTAAATAACATTTATTATGGTAGTGATCAATATACAATTGAGGGTGCTGCGAACTATTATTTTGGAACAACAGTAGATAAGAATAATAGCAATATGCCTCAAATCACTGTCTTACAAAGTGCGATATTAGCAAGTAAAGTCAATGCACCGAGTGTTTATGATATAAGTGATATGTCTGACAATTTTAAAAATAGAATTAAAACCAATCTCGAAAAGATGAAACAGCAGGCGTATATTTCAGATAGTCAATATCAAGAAGCGTTAAGTCAATTAAATAACTATTGATTGTACATCTTGAAAAAATAAATTGTATATTTGTGTAAGTCCTCATAAAGGAGCCATTTTAATAATAGCCTTTATGAGGTTTTTTATGGGTAAAACATTTTGTGTAATGCGTTAAGTGATATAAAATAATGTGTGTTAGATAAATCAAGATAGTTTGATTTTTAATATAAATCAAAGTAAAGGTGGTGGAGGAATTGCCTAAAATTACTAAAATAGAAGTACAGAAGAACAATAAAGAGCGATTTAACTTATTCTTGGACGGCGCTTTTGAAATGGGAATCGATATTAATACACTTGTAAAATTTAATTTAAAAAAAGGGCAAATGGTTGAGCCATCAGATATGGAGAAGATTCAGAAGTATGAGCATTACCGTTTAGGTATTAATATGGCTATACAATACTTATCTTATAAAAAGAGAACTGAAAAAGAAGTGCGACAACATTTACAAAAAAACGAGATTAGTGCATCCGCGATTCAACAAGTTATAGATTATTGTTATAAAGAGGCATATATTAATCATGAAGATTATGCTGAAAGCTTAAAAAATACAATGATACATACTACTGATAAAGGTCCTGAAATTTACAAACAAAAATTATATCAAGTTGGAATTGAACCTAAGATTATCAATACATATGTTCAAATTTATGAAGAAGAACAACCATTTGAAGCGGTTATAAATGTTGCAAATAAAATTATGAGAACGAAGAAAGGTCCTGAAATTAAAGTACGTCAAAAAGTACTTCAAAGCTTAATTCAAAAAGGCTATTCTATGGATATCGCACAACAAGCAATATCTGAATTAGATTTTGAACAAGATGAAGCTTTGTTGGAGGATCTGTTACAAAAAGATCTTGAAAAAATTTATACAAAGCAACAACGTAAATATGATGGACAACAATTAGTAATGAAAACGATAGAGTCGCTTATGAGAAAAGGCTATAAATATGATAAAATTAAAGCAAAATTAGAAGAAAGTGGTATTTCAGATGAATGATAAAAAGCTAAGTGAAATGTCTGAACAGGAATTAAGACATGAAATACAGATATATAAAGAAAAGATGCGTAAAGCTGAAATGAACGGCATAATGAATGAATATGATGTTTATCAAAGTAAGGTCATTATTGCAGAAAGTTACTTAGTTGATCGTACCAAAGTTGTACTTGGTAGAATGTATAAACTTAATGATGGAAGCGAGCAATACTTTAAAGTTGAACGATTAAAAGGTGTGTTTGCATGGGGCTATAGAATTAATAGTAAGCCCCCTGAAGAAGGATTGCCACTCGCTTTATTAAAAATTTAGAAGGAAGTAACACGAATGGGAAGTTCAATAATCTTAAAAATGCTCAATGTCACGCATTATTATAGAAGTAAAAAAAACAGAAAGTGGTATCTACCATTTGGCTATGCCGCTGAAGACATAGAATTAAACAATATATCGCTACATATATACCAAGGGGAAGCATTAGCTATCATTGGTGAACCAGGATCTTCAAAAACTTTAATAGGTAGAATTATGGCTGGTGACATTAAGCCAGATAGAGGTAAGATTAATCAATCGGTTTCTACGTATTATGGTGACATAAAAGATAAACATTTAATACATATGACTGTAAGACAGTATGTAACTGAAGTTCAACGATTATTTTCTTATGAAACAACCTCTCATAATGTTGATCAAATCATTAAGTTCGCACATTTAGATGATAAATCTTCGGTTCATATTAATGCACTTAGCCATTCAGATTTTGCACAGTTAATTTTGAGTATTGCACGCGTATGTCGAAAGGATTTAATCATTTTAAATCATATCATCGAACATCTTGATGAAGCCTTTTTAGAAAAAGCAAAAAAATTATCAAAAGACTATATTAGTGAAAATAAGTCATTAGTATTTATAGATAATGACTTGGCAAAAGTTGAAAAAGTAAGTAACTATGTTGCTTGGATTTCACATGGACAAGTACGTATGGAAGGCTCACTAAACCAAGTTTTGCCTGTATTTAAAGAGCACGAGCAAGATAGAATGAGCATAGCAAATGATGAAGAACAACTTAATTTTGATTTAGATTGGAAAGAAAGTCGTAGTAGACTTCCAGAAATGAGCTATAATTTCAAAAGAGTTGAACGATATAGACATGCGAAAGCACCTGATTTTGTTGTAAGATTTTGGACGATTTTAATTACGAGTTTAATTTGCTTATTCATTGTAGGCGCATTAGTGATTAATAATGTAGGACGTTTTGACGTTCCAATTATTGAAGCGCAAAAGAAAGTAGAGAATAAAGACCCATTTGATGAAAAGCTTGCATATGGCATTGTGTTAGAGGATTCAATTACTTTAAAAGGGGATTCTAATATCAACGTCCCTAAATATACGTTTTTAACAATCACAGGTGAAAACTCAAAAAGTTATCGCGTCAGTAGTGATGATAAAGATTATGTGGTAGCAAAACATAAATTAGAATATTTTAACCCGGCGGCACTATATGAGTCACATTCTTTCAAAGCGCTATCTCCATATATGAAATCAAATTACAGTAATTATGTAGATTATTTTAATAGCCACTTACATAAGAAACACGATCAAGTTAAAAAGACATTGGTTCCAGATAAAGATTCGAGATATGTTGTTGAAGTAACACAACAACCAATCGATATGTTATTTAATGATCAAAATAAATTAACTGGATTTGTTTTTCCGATAGTCAATAAAGATGAGCTCAAAGATAAATATCGTATTACACAGGATTTATGGATTGTTAAGTCGGGGGATGGATATTTAATCGCAGACATGAAAAATAGCAAGTGGATATACATTGAATTGTAGGTGTAAAAATGATAGATAACTTTTTATTATATATTAAACGCTTTCCATCACTAATTGAGTTTACAAAACAACGCATCATAGATACTTGGAAATGGTTTGCTATGCTATTAATTGCCCAATTAGTTGTAATAGTGATTGCACTAATGACATTATCTTTTATAGGGATTGAGGATATTAGCAAAGCAAGGTGGCTATATCGACTCATTACTATGATGACATTTATTACTCTATTAGCAACGATATTTAAATCTTTTAAAGCGTACAGCCAAGATTATTTAATAACGAAATCATTCCAAGCAACACCATTGGTTACAGCCATTGCAAATGCACTTCTTGGAAGTTTTATTTGTTGTATATTGACATTGATTGTCGTACTGTTTAAGCCAGTGAATTTCGATGAGTCATTGATTGCATTTATCGTATTTTTTATCATGATGGTTTTATTTATTGTATTTATATCCGTTACTCTAGGATTATTAGATATTATATACAAGAATATGACAAAGTTATATTTTTTAATTGGAATTATTTGCTTTTTCATTATACCTGTCATATTTATTCCATCTGCAAATGAGAATTTAATGATTCAAATTCTAAAATTGAATCCACTATTTTATTTAATTGACGGTATTGCGACTTCTGCAATATATGGTGTAGTAAATTTGTACAACATTACTTACCATATCTATTTTGTTATTATTTTGGTAATTATAGGTACGGTTAATTTTATGTTAATGAGATATGTTGCACACTCAAAATATAAATATTCATCTCATACAATAGCTACAAAAAATAAATAAAAGAGTGAACCAGAATCATAGATAAGATTATGACTCTGGTTCACTCTTTTTAAAAGTTTATTTAGAATATAATTTCTTTTGTAATTTTTCTTCTGTGAAAACCCATCCGATGTATGAATGATCAATATTGTTGTCATTATCGACATGTGCAATCGCTGCAAAGCTATAATGGCCTTTATTTAAATAACGTAAATCAACCAGACGAACTTCTGTAGTATCATCGTCTAGCTTTCGAGTTTGCCAACGATAAATAGACGAAAAGTTTAAAAATGTTCTAATATCCTTATTACCTTTGATTTGCCACAATAACGTATCTGGTGAAAACGGTTGTCGCTTAACTTTATCACTAAAAACAACATTTCTACCAAATGATCGACCTACATAATCATGTTCTTCCGTTTGAATCGCAACACGCCATTCCATAAATTTCATAGTTGGTGCTACAAAAATTTTAACAGGATTGTGTTGTTCTTTAATTTGACTTAATGCTTGTTTCTTAATAATACTTTGCATTTTGAAACGAACAATGTAATAAATGATGAGTACACCTATAATTGGAAAGAACACTGCAAATGGATGAACACCTAGAAGCCAAATCACAATACCTAAACAAAGTATGATAAAAATGATTGGATCAAAGGTATTAATAACACTTAGTTGAATCCATTTGTTTGATAGTGGGCGTAGTGCTTGGGTACCATATGAATTAAATATATCTACAAAGACATGTAAAAATACTGCTAACTGTGCCCATAACCATATGTGCGTAGTATCTACGCCTGGAAAGATTACGTAAATCAAAAATGTAATCAATATCGGCCATAAAATTGTAAATGGTATAGAATGAGTGATACCACGATGATGTGAAATATATGTGGCGTTATTTTTTAATTTTAAAACGGTGTCGCCATCTGGAATTAATGACCCTGCAATTAAGGTTGTGGCTGTGGCTGCCATAGTATTTGCCATAGCTGGGTCTTGACTTGCTAAAGCAGTTAATCCAACACCGATTGCAATGTGCGTGGCTGTATCCATAACGTTCACTCTTTTCATGTTAATTTAATATATATTATAATCTAAAAATTGGAATAACGAAATTAAGAAACATATTAAAATACTGTTCATTTAATATAAAGTGCTCTTAGTGAAGTAAATAAAGCATATTGAAAGGAAATAATTATGATAAACGATTCTACTTTTAAAAGGAATTTAATACAATGGTTTAATAAGAATCAGAGAGAAATGCCATGGCGTGAAACTTCGAATCCATACTATATCTGGTTAAGTGAAGTAATGCTTCAACAAACACAGGTTAAAACAGTTGTGGATTATTATCACAGATTTATTCAACGTTTTCCAACAATAGAGGACTTAAGTCAGGCAGATGAAGAAGAAGTTCTTAAATATTGGGAAGGATTGGGCTATTATAGTCGCGCACGTAACTTTCATACTGCTGTGAAAGAAGTAGCATCAGAATATCATGGTGTCGTTCCTTCTACACCAGAACAATTTGGGAAATTAAAAGGGGTAGGTCCTTATACTCAAGCAGCAGTTCTAAGCATCGCGTTTAATCAGCCATTAGCAACCGTTGATGGCAATGTCTTTAGAGTATGGTCTAGATTGAATAATGATTCAAGAGATATAAAGTTGCAAAGCACGAGAAAAAGTTATGAACAAGAATTACAGCCTTATGTGCATCAAGAGGCGGGTACATTTAACCAAGCAATGATGGAATTAGGTGCGTTAGTTTGTACACCTAAGAAACCGCTATGTTTATTTTGTCCAGTTCAAGAGAACTGTCGTGCTTTTAAAGAAGGCACTGTATTAGAATTACCAGTAAAAACGAAGAACACTAAGAAAAAAACTATTCAACAAGCGGTATTCTTAGTTAGAAATGCCAAAGGTCAATATTTAATGACGCAACGTCAAGAAAGATTGTTAAATGGCATGTGGCAATTTCCAATGTTTGAAACACCCAATGCTTTAGAACAATTACAAGAAAAATTAGGATTGTCTTTATCGATAGCTGAGGATATTGTATTTAAGCTTAAACACCAATTCACACATATGACTTGGGATATTAGTGTCTATAGTACCATTGAGACCGTGTCACTGTCAGAATCATTTATGGAAGATAACCATCTGGAATGGATGGATTTAAATCAGCGACAAGCATATACGTTACCAGTATCTATGGATAAGATATACCAATACATTAACGGCTAAGACATTCTAATTTGTGATTAACTTAAGTGGAAATAACAACGCATCTGTAAAGACTTATTTAAAAATATGATATAATCTAAAGTGCGAAAATTACTAAAAGGGTGGTGTGGAGTATGGTAAAAGAATCCATACCTAAAGAAGGCGAAAATATAAAAATTCAAAGTTACAAACACGACGGTAACATCCATAGAGTATGGTCTGAAACAACAATCTTAAAAGGCACAGACCATGTGATTATTGGCGGGAATGATCACACTTTAGTTACTGAAAGTGACGGACGTACATGGATTACAAGAGAACCAGCTATCGTGTATTTTCATTCAGAATATTGGTTTAATGTCATTTGTATGTTTAGAGAGGATGGCATTTATTACTACTGTAATCTATCATCGCCTTTCGTTTGTGACGAAGAAGCTTTGAAATATATTGATTATGATTTAGATATTAAGGTATATCCTAATGGAAAATATCATTTATTAGATGAAGATGAGTATGAACAGCACATGAATCAGATGAATTATCCACATGATATAGATGTTATTTTACGCCGTAATGTAGATATTTTACAACAGTGGATCGAACAGAAAAAAGGACCATTCGCTCCAGATTTTATAAAAGTTTGGAAAGAGCGATATAAAAAAATCCGTAATTATTAAGCATAAAAGATGTAATTGTTACATATTTGTTTTATAGTACTTGAGTGATAATAACAAGAGGTTGAATTTACTTTGATGATACAAACGTATTGTTTTGAATCAAAGTTTCAACCTCTATTAATTTTTAAAAAATATAATTGTGATCATCATAGGGGGGAGTAGTATGATACGACGCTATTTAGAATTTGTTAAACCATACAAATATCGAATAATAGCTACGATAATTATTGGGATTATCAAATTCGGCATTCCTATGTTAATTCCTCTACTTATCAAATATGCAATTGATGGCGTTATTAATAATAGTGCACTTTCAACGAATGAAAAGTTTCAACATTTAAGTGTAGCTATCGGCATAGCGTTATTTATTTTCTTAATTGTCAGACCACCAATAGAATATCTACGACAATATCTTGCACAATGGACGAGTAACAAAATTCTATATGATATTAGAAAACGTCTATATGATCATTTGCAAGCGCTAAGTGCAAGATTTTATGCAAATAATCAAGTTGGACAAGTTATATCGAGAGTTATTAATGATGTTGAGCAAACGAAAGACTTTATATTAACTGGTTTAATGAACATTTGGCTAGATTGCATAACAATCATCATTGCACTATCTATTATGTTCTTCCTAGACGTGAAGTTAACTTTCGCGGCGATCATTATTTTCCCATTCTATATTCTCACTGTCTATTTCTTCTTTGGACGCTTAAGAAAATTGACACGTAAACGTTCGCAAGCATTAGCTGAAGTACAAGGATTTCTACATGAACGTGTACAAGGGATGTCAGTAATTAAAAGCTTTGCAATTGAGGATAATGAAGCTAAAAATTTCGACCATAAAAATAAACATTTCTTAAACCGTGCATTTCAACATACGTCATGGAATGCATACTCATTTGCGGCGATTAATACAGTTACAGATTTAGGACCTATAATTGTTATTGGCTTTGGGTCATATCTAGCAATCAATGGTTCAATTACTGTTGGTACACTTGCAGCTTTTGTTGGCTATTTAGAACAATTATTTGGACCGTTAAGAAGACTAGTTGCTTCATTTACAACATTAACTCAAAGTTTTGCGTCAATGGATAGGGTATTTCAGTTAATGGATGAAGATTATGATATAAAAAATGGTATTGGTGCTCAGCCTATTGAAATTAAACAAGGTCATATAGAATTGAAAAACGTTAGTTTCAAATATAATGAAAATGAATCAACAATATTAAAAAATATCAATCTCAATATAAACAAAGGAGATACCGTAGCTTTTGTTGGTATGAGTGGTGGTGGTAAATCAACTTTAATTAACTTGATACCACGCTTCTACGATGTAACTGAAGGTGAAATACGAATCGATGATCACAATGTTAAAGACTTTTTAACCGGTAGTTTAAGAAATCAAATTGGTTTAGTACAGCAAGATAATATTCTTTTTTCAGACACAGTTAGAGAAAATATATTATTAGGACGCCCAGATGCTACTGAAGAAGAAATAATTGAAGCGGCTAAAATGGCCAATGCACATGATTTTATTATGAATCTTCATGACGGCTACGATACTGAAGTAGGGGAACGTGGCGTTAAACTATCTGGTGGACAGAAACAACGTCTTTCAATTGCAAGAATCTTTTTAAATAATCCGCCTATATTAATATTAGATGAAGCTACATCAGCTTTAGATTTAGAGAGTGAAGCGATTATTCAAGAAGCGTTAGATGTGCTTAGTAAAGATAGAACAACACTTATTGTTGCACATAGACTCTCAACGATTACACATGCGGATAAGATAATTGTAATGCAAAACGGTCAAATCGTTGAAACAGGCACACATCAGGAATTAATAGATAAAAAAGGTGCTTATGAGCATCTCTATAGTATACAAAATTTATAATAATAATAAATAAGCGTTCACTGAACTTTATCGATTCAGTGAACGCTTATTATTATAAGTCAAAATCTTCATCGGCTATATCTATTTCAGTATCATTTCGATGATACGTGAAGAAACTTAATCTTAAACGATCTAAATGTTCTAGATAATAACGATATTCTTCAATTGTGGCAATAATTTGCATAATATTAGAATAAGAATAGTCGACTTGGTAAGGATTTTGAATTAATTGTTGTTGAAAAGCATCCATTAGGTCTTTCTTTTGAGGATTCATGATTTGATTATCAAAATGTTCTACATTATATCGCGCCTTTTTCGACAAACTCTTTAGAATTTGTTCATGATACGCTGTTAAAGAATCTAATTCTAATTTGATTTGAAAAATCAAATTGTAATTTAAGTTATGAAGATCATTCTGATATCTAGCCATTCGATTAAGCACTTCATATGCTTGTCTGGTTGTACCTACAACTTCTTTAAATAAAATTTTCTTTCTATTTTGTTGGAAGGCTGCTTTTCTAGTTAGTGCTTTCTCTTCATTGTAATAATTAAAAATCTGTTCAAGTTTTGAAATACGTGATTCAATTTGTTCTCCATCTTCTTTTATCTGATGATAGTCAGAAGCGTCATTTAATACAAGCTTAAACCAAATAAATATATCAGAAGCAATATTTACCGAGTTGTGATATATCTTGGTTTCAAATTTAGGTGGTAAAAATATTAAGTTAACTACAGAAGCACTTACGACACCAATCATTACTAGAATAAATCTAAAAGCGGCTGTTACATAGAATGATCCGGTATGTTGCCCCATTATAATGAGGGCAGTGACACCTGCAAGTGTAGCAACATGAGCTAAATTTATTTTATATAAAATAGCAATTAATAAAATAACAGTGACGCCCATAATCACAATATTTTTACCGAAAATGGTTACCATGATGACTGCTAATAAAGCACCAATGACATTACCTGTAGCCTGTTCTGAAATCGTTTTGATGGAACGATATATATTAGGTTGCATAGCAACAATCGCACTAATGCCCGCTACAGATTTTAATCCGACATTATCAGGTAAGAAAGAAGCTATAAACAAAGCGAGAATAATTGCAATACCAGTCTTTAGTATACGAGCTCCTAGCCTCAACTATAACGCTCCTTTAAATATAATTTTGATAATAATATTTTAAACTAGTATACACTTGAAGACTGAAATGATACAAGTTTTTGTTTCTAATAAAAAAACTACAATAAAACTGTTCTTCACATTTGAACAGCTTTATTGTAGGCCATCAGTTGATTATTTCATTTGACTAAATGCATAATCAGCAGCTTTTAATGTCTCATCAATATCTTCTTCAGTGTGTTCTGTAGTTAAGAACCACGCCTCAAATTTAGAAGGTGCTAAATTAATACCTTGATTTAGCATTAATTTAAAGAATTTAGCAAATGCTTCGCCATCTGAATTTTCAACTTGTTCATAGTGCGTAATCGTTTCATTAGTAAAATAAAGCGTCAATGAACCGTATACACGATTTATAGTAGCGGTGATATGATGTTTCTCTATCAATTTTAATAAGCCATCTTCAAGTCTTTTGCCTAATTTGTCTAATCTTTCATAAACGCCTTCTTGCTCTAATACTTCCAATAATGCAATACCAGCTCTCATAGAAAGTGGGTTGCCGGCCATTGTACCTGCTTGGTATGCAGGACCTAAAGGTGCAACATGTTCCATAATATCTTGTCGACCACCATAGCCTCCAATTGGAAGTCCGCCGCCAATGATTTTTCCGAAAGCTGTTAGATCAGGATATACATTTAATAAGTCTTGTGCAGCACCATAATGGAAACGGAATGCTGTAATAACCTCGTCATAAATCACCAATGCACCATAATCATGTGTGATTTTATTTACTTCTTCTAAAAAACCAGGTTGTGGTTCTACCATGCCAAAGTTACCAACAATAGGTTCTACTAATACTGCTGCAACTTCATTTCCCCAGTGTTTCATAGCTTCTTTATATGATTCAATATCATTAAATGGAACTGTAATCACTTCTTTTGCAACACTTTCGGGAACACCCGCTGAGTCAGGTGAGCCTAATTGTGATGGGCCACTTCCTGCAGCAACTAACACTAAGTCTGAGTGACCATGATAAGAGCCCGCAAACTTAATAATTTTATCTCTCTTTGTATAAGCACGTGCAACACGTATTGTTGTCATTACTGCTTCAGTACCAGAGTTAACGAATCGTATTTTTTCAAGTGATGGGATTGCTTCACGTAATTTTTTACTGAATTCAATCTCTAACTCTGTTGGGGTACCATACAATACACCTTTAGCTGCTTGATCTTGAATGGCTTTTGTAATGTGAGGGTGCGCATGACCAGTAATAATTGGGCCATAAGCTTGTAAATAATCAATAAATTTATTGCCATCTACATCATATAAGTATGCGCCATGACCTTCGCGCATAACTACAGGTGCACCTCCACCTACCGCTTTATATGAACGTGATGGTGAATTAACGCCACCTAAAATATATTCATTTGATAATTGTTGCAGACGTTCACTCTCAGTGAATTTCATCTTATTTCAACCTCTCTTATTTTAATATTATTCATTACTATCGTATCATATAATTAATACGATTAAGAAATAGGTGATAGGATGTTTAAAAAAGGTGACAAATTTCCAGAATTCAAATTAGAGAATCAAAATGGAGAATGTATTACAAACGAAACAATAAAAGGAAGCAAAACAATTTTATATTTTTATCCACGTGATAATACGCCAACTTGTACGACTGAAGCATGTGATTTTAGAGATAATTTAGATAGATTTAATGAATTAGATGTTCAAGTTTATGGTGTTAGTGCAGATACTAAGAAAAAACATCAAAACTTTATTGCTAAACATAATCTTAATTTCGACTTATTAGTAGATGAAGATTATGTATTATCTGAAAAAGTTGGTGTTTACCAATTGAAAAAGTCATTCGGTAAAGAATCCATGGGAATTGTACGAACAACTTTTATAATAGATGAAGAAGGAATCATCATTGATGTGATTGAAAAAGTTAAAGTTAAAACACAAATGGAAGAATTAAATCGAATTTTGGGGTGAAAACATGAAAATAGTTAGTTTAAAGCGACTTGGAGAAATAGAATCAGTACTTAAAAGTGACTATCCAGAATTAGAATTTTACTTTTTCAAAAAAGCCGAAGACATACCTAAAACATTAAAGGAAGAATTGAATATATTGATTGGTTATGATGGTGGGGTAGATGCAAACTTCATTAATGAGTGCCCAAATTTAAAATGGATTTCTTGGTATGCAACAGGCGTAAATAGTTTACCCTTAGAAACAATTAAGAAAAGAAACATTATTTTAACCAATAGTAGAGGTGTGCAAGCAAAACAAGTTTCAGAGTTTGTTCTTGCATTCATACTTGATGACTATAAGAAAATGCGTACATCATACATTAATCAAATCAATAAAGTATACGACTCTAGACTAACTGGCAAGCGATTGAGCGGAGAACGTGTTTTAATATTAGGGACAGGATCATTAGCTCAACAGACCGTTAAATTACTTAAGCCATTTAATATGACTATAGTTGGAATTAGTAGGTCAGGTAAATCCAAAGAAGGATTTGACTGTATTTATAAAATAGAAGAACTTGAAAAGCATCTAAATAAAGCTGATATCATTATTAACACCTTACCTGAAACTAATGAAACGTATCATTTATTATTAGAGAAACATTTTGAGCTTATGAATGATGAATGTTTATTTATTAATGTAGGTAGGGGAACTGTTGTAAATGAAAAAACACTCATAAAGGCTTTATCACAGAATCAAATTCGACATGCTTATATTGATGTATTTGAAAATGAACCATTGAAACCAGACAATGCGCTATACAAGTTAGATAATGTAACGCTAACTGCGCATATCAGTGGTAACGATAAAAACATTAAACGAGATGCAACGAAACTTTTTAAGAAGAATTTAGACTATTTTCTCAATAAGAATGATGTAATTGAGAATAAAGTCGATTTATATCATGGTTATTAAAGGAAAAGGTTCGTACTTATTGACATTATACTTTCTAAACAGTTATATTAATATCAAGTAATAATTATTATTAACTAGAAAGTGGTGAAAACAATGAGTGCAGAAGTAGAATCCATTGATCATGAACTAGAAGAATCAATTGCAGCCCTTAGAAGAGCTGGTGTTAGAATTACACCACAACGTCAAGCTATCATTCGTTATCTTATTGCATCTCATTCACATCCGACGGCGGATGAAATTTATCAAGCACTTTCACCTGATTTTCCAAATATTAGTGTTGCGACAATATATAATAATTTAAGAGTGTTTAAAAGTATTGGCATAGTTAAAGAATTAACATATGGAGATGCATCAAGTCGATTTGATTTTAATACTCATAATCATTATCACGTTATCTGTGAGAAATGTGGCAAGATAGTAGATTTCCACTATCCACAACTTGATGAAGTTGAACAACTTGCTCAACACATTACAGAGTTCGACGTAACACATCACCGTATGGAAATATATGGTATCTGTAAAGAATGCAAAGATAAAGAAGAATAATAAGTAGAAGTTTAAATGGAGTAGGTCAGTAAGAATTAAACTCGTTGTCTACTCTTAGTATAGATGACTAGGAGTATAAAAGTTTTATATAAGCACTTTTCAAAATAGTTATCTACTACCTAAATGATAAAGAGGCTGGAACATTTTATTATGTCCCAGCCTCTTTCCTATATTGATCTTAATATGTAGTAGCAATTTCAAAGTAGCGACTTTAATATATAGTAAATATAATGAAATATTGGCATTATAGTTGAATATTCGAAATGAAATTAACAATAAAATGCATAAATTATACCCTTAATTCAAAACAATACATTAGATGTGAAAAATTAGTCATTATTCTTATGAAGAAATGATTGACGTTCATTTCTAAACTTGATATTATATAAAAGTCGTCAAAAACGAATGTAAACTTTCTTTTCCGGCAAATTAATATCATTAATTTAATGTTAAGAAAGTGTAATTTTGACTATTGAAAAACTTAGCAAGACATTATAAGATATTATTTGTTGAAATAATCAATTAAGTTTTGAACAGAAAAATTTAAAAATAAATTTTAAAAAGTTCTTGACATTAGATATTGATTGTTGGTATAATTAATAAATGTAATTGCTTTAAATGAACATTGAAAACTGAATGACAATATG